>JAAUZY010000043.1 GCA_014804355.1 Lachnospiraceae bacterium | reverse complement strand
TGTAACTGTTCAGTACCTTCACAGTTACGATGCAAAATCCATCCTAAATTGTCTTCGACAATGGGATTTTGCTCGCTGAATCATATTCTTACGGTCTCAGCAGTAAATGCTTCGACCTATACTGAATAGTTACGATATATTTAATTATAAACACTGCTTTTTACAGAAGATATTAATAATAACAGTAACAAATATATGAGGTTTTAAAGCATGGATTATATTAAAGAAAACTGGGACTTAATCAAAGAAACTCTGAGAAGAGAGTACGAGCTTTCTGATATTTCTTATTCTACATGGATAGTTCCTCTTAATTTCTATGAAGTAAGGGATAATGTTGTTATTATTATAATTCCTTCAGATCAGGCTCATGCCCTAAGCTATATTTCTTCCAAATATAAGAGCTTTTTTCAAGTTACAATATCTGAAATGATGAATCATACCTATGATATTGCCTTCATATTAGAGAAGGATATAATGAACGATTCTTCCGAAAATAAAATTATATCCAATTCCGGCTATAACATCAATTATGAGAATGCTAATTTAAATCCGAAATACAAATTCGACACTTTTGTGGTTGGAAACAACAATAAATTTGCCCATTCCGCTTCTCTTGCAGTAGCAGAATCTCCGGGAACAGTATACAATCCTCTTTATCTTTACGGAGGAGCCGGCCTTGGCAAGACCCACTTAATGCATTCCATCGGACGATTCATCCTGGAACAAAATCCAAATATGAAAGTGTTGTATGTTACTTCCGAAGTTTTTACAAACGAAGTAATTGACTGCATCCGAAGCGGTGATGCCGCCAAGATGAATAAATTCAGGGAAAAATACAGAACCGTAGATGTCCTTCTGATTGATGACATACAATTTATTATCGGAAAAGAAAGTACACAGGAAGAATTCTTCCATACATTTAACACCCTTCACTCTGCAGGAAAACAGATCATACTATCCTCCGACAAACCACCGAAGGATATGGAAACCCTGGAAGAAAGATTTCGTTCCAGATTTGAATGGGGATTGATTTCAGACATTCAGCCGCCGGATTATGAGACAAGAATGGCAATCCTTAAGAAAAATGCAGAAATTTATAATAAGAAAAACATAGACGATGAAGTATTCCAGTATATTGCAAACAATATTAAATCAAATATAAGAGAACTTGAAGGAGCCTTCAATAAAATTATAGCTTTCTCCAAATTAAATAAAGTAGAAATCAACTTAGCTTATGCAGAAGAAGCTCTTAAAGATGTTATATATCCTGATCAGCCGAAGGAAGTAACCCCTTCACTTATCATAGAAGTAGTAGCAGAACATTTCGGTGTGAATCCGGATGACATTACTTCCAAGAAGAGAAATTCCGAATTTGTACTTCCAAGACAGATTTCTATGTATCTTTGCAGGAAACTTACCGAGACTTCTCTATCCAATATCGGTAAATATCTCGGAAAGAAAGATCATACTACCGTTATGCATGGTATTCAGAAGATAGAAAGTGAAATAGAGACAAACGAAGATATTAAAAATAAAGTAGATATCATAAAAAAGAAAATCAACCCTTCTTAATTTTTATTTCTACACATGTTTTCTGTGTATAACAAGTTTATATCAGAAAATAAACCTGTTAAAGTAATATAGTGATAAATATACGAAAGTATTTTATATCCACATATCATTTCAGGTTACAAAAAGTTTTTAACAACTTAAGCGTTTTCTTTTTCACTGATAAATAGTATAATATATAAGGTTATGCACATATTAACACCCATTATTATTAATATTACTAAATAAATGATATATTAATAACCTTAAGGCAGCCCGCAAAATTTTCAATATGTAAGAAAGGAAGTTATACACAAATGAAAATTGTATGTACGAAATCAAGTCTCTTGAGCGGTGTGCAGATTGTTTCCAAAGCCGTTCCCAGTAAAACAACAATGTCTATCTTAGAATGTATTCTTGTTGATACGAGAAACGGCGAGATTAAACTGACTGCTAATGATATGGAACTGGGAATAGAAACGATCATTGACGGTGAGATTATAGAAAAAGGAATGATTGCACTGGATGCTAAGATTTTCTTAGAGATCGTAAGAAAACTTCCTGACAGCGATATAATGATCGAAACAAATGATTCTTATAAGACAACAATCACATGCGAGAAATCTAAATTTAATATTATAGGTAAATCGGGAGAAGATTTTTCATTCCTTCCGGAAATAGAAAGAAATGACAGCATCGTTCTCTCACAGTTTACTCTGAAGGAAGTTATCAGACAGACAATATTTTCTATTGCGGACAATGATAATAACAAATTGATGACAGGTGAATTGTTTGAGATCAGTGATGACAGCCTGAAGGTGGTATCTTTGGATGGCCATCGTATTTCTATCAGAAAAATTGCTCTTAAGAATTCCTATAATGATAAAAAAGTAGTAGTTCCGGGAAAGACTTTAAATGAAATCAGCAAGATTCTTTCGGGAGATATGGATAAAGATGTAAATCTTTATTTTACGGACAAACATATTTTATTGGAATTTGACAGAACGATCGTTGTTTCAAGATTGATTGAGGGAGAATATTTTAATATCAATCAGATGCTTTCCAGCGATTATGAAACAAAGGTTAAGATTAATAAGAAAGAATTATTAGATTGTATAGACAGAGCTACTCTTCTTGTAAAAGAGGGAGATAAGAAACCGATCATCATCGATATTAAAGACGGATCCATGGAACTTAAGATGAATTCTACTGTCGGAAGTATGGATGAAGAAATTGATATTGCCAAAGAAGGCAAGGATCTTATGATCGGATTTAATCCTAAGTTTCTGATTGATTCTCTGCGTGTCATAGAGGATGAGGAAGTGGATCTTTATATGGTCAATCCGAAAGCTCCGTGCTTTATAAGAAACAGTGAAGAATCTTATATTTATGTTATTCTTCCGGTTAATTTTACAACTGTAAACTAAAGGTGTTTTGATGGTTACAAAGAAATAAATTTACTGGTAAAAGATTAAAAAAATATTAAACAATATTTTTCAAGTATAGGGAAATTGAATATTTATTGGTATTATGGAAACAATTAAAATTAGAGATGAATATATCAAACTCGGTCAGGCACTTAAATTAGCGGGATTAGTGGATTCCGGCGTGGAAGCCAAGATAGAGATACAGGAAGGCTTCGTTAAAGTAAACGGCGAAGTTGAAGTGCAGCGCGGCAAGAAAATATATCCCGGTGACGTGATTGAATTTGATGGACAACAGGTTAAGGTAGAAAACTGATGATTATAAAATCATTGGAATTAGCAGATTTCAGAAATTACGATTTCTTACATATTGATTTTGACAGAGGTACGAATATTTTGTACGGAGATAATGCGCAGGGTAAGACTAATATTCTGGAAGCGATCTATCTGTCTGCTATTACGAAATCTCATAAAGGAAGTAAAGACAGAGATATTGTTAATTTTGATAAAGAGGAAGCTCATATCAGGACTTATCTTGAAAAAGACGGAATTGATACGAGAATTGATATGCATCTGCGTAAGAATAAGTCCAAGGGAATAGCTATAGACGGGCAGAAGATTAAAAAAGCAGCGGAATTAATCGGTTTATTGAACGTAGTTTTCTTTTCTCCCGAAGATTTAAGTATTATTAAAAACGGTCCCGCGGAGAGAAGAAGATTCGTAGATATGGAGTTATGTCAGTTAGATCAATTCTATCTCTATAATCTCAATCATTACAATAAGATCGTGAATCAACGCAATAAACTTCTCAAAGACATGTATTTTAATCCATCTCTTAGAGATACCTTGAATATATGGGATTCTCAGCTTATTTCTTTCGGAAGTAAGATTATAGAGAGACGGCAGTTATTTATAGAGCAGCTTAATGAAATTATATTGGAGATACATAGAAAATTATCCGGTGGTAAAGAAGATCTGGTGATAAAGTATGAACCTGATACTTCCATAGAAGATTATGAGAAAACTTTATCTTCTAATCAGGATAGGGATATCAAGTTAAAGCAGACAACTACCGGTCCTCACAGGGATGATTTTTGTTTCAGTACGGGCAATATAGATATTCGTAAGTTCGGATCTCAGGGACAACAGAGGACTGCGGCTCTTTCTCTTAAATTATCGGAGATAGAGCTGGTAAAGAAACTTACAAAAGATAATCCTGTACTTCTTTTAGATGATGTATTGTCAGAACTTGACAGCAACAGACAGAATTATCTTCTCAGTACGATCGGTGATATACAGACGATCATTACCTGTACCGGTTTAGACGAATTTGTTAATAACCGGTTCGAAATCGACAAGGTTTTTCATATCGAAAATGGTATGATAACAGATAATGAATAATTGAACAACGTATATGATCGAAAGATTCAAAGAGATATGGTTTACGTGGAAAGGCATGGTGAAAAATGGCTAACGCTAACGAATACGGTGCAGATCAAATACAGATATTAGAGGGTCTTGAAGCAGTAAGAAAAAGACCGGGTATGTATATCGGAAGCACTTCAGTGAGAGGTCTTCATCATCTGGTATATGAAATTGTAGATAATTCAGTAGATGAGGCGCTTGCCGGTTTTTGTAATACGATTTATGTGACGATCAATCAGGATAATTCCATTACCGTGGAAGATAACGGAAGAGGTATTCCTGTCGGAATCAACCATAAAGCGGGTATTCCTGCAGTGGAAGTAGTATTTACGATTCTGCATGCCGGCGGTAAATTCGGCGGTGGAGGATATAAAGTATCCGGTGGATTACACGGTGTGGGAGCTTCTGTTGTCAATGCTCTTTCTGATTGGCTGGAAGTGGAAATTTTCGTAGACGGCAAAGTATATAAACAGCGTTATGAAAGAGGACATGTATGTTATCCTCTTGAAGTTGTCGGAGAGTGTGATCCTGAGAAGACGGGTACCAGAGTTCATTTTAAACCGGATTCTACGATTTTTGAAGAAACAGTATATGATTATGATACGTTAAAAACAAGGCTTCGCGAGACTGCTTTTTTGACAAAGGGATTAAAAATTGTTCTGATTGATACAAGAGAAGAGAAAGAACAGAAGAAAGAATTTCATTATGAAGGCGGTATCAAAGAATTTGTTACATACCTGAATAAGAGTAAAGAAGCGCTTTACAATGACGTGATGTATTTTGAAGGTAAGAAAAACGGTGTATATGTGGAAGTAGCGTTGCAGCATAATGATTCTTATAATGAGAGCGTTTATACTTTCGTAAACAACATTAATACACCTGAGGGAGGAACACATTTAGTAGGGTTCAGAAATGCCCTAACGAAAACATTTAACGATTATGCACGAAATAATAAACTGTTAAAAGAGAGTGAAGCAAATCTTTCCGGTGAAGATATCAGGGAAGGACTTACTGCTATCATCAGCATTAAGATTGAAGATCCTCAGTTTGAAGGTCAGACAAAACAAAAACTCGGTAATTCTGAAGCAAGAGGTGCCGTTGACAGTGTAGTAAGTGAGCAGCTTACTTATTTCTTAGAACAGAATCCCGTGGTAGCTAAGACGATCTGCGAAAAATCTATCTTAGCGCAGCGTGCACGAGAGGCGGCCAGAAAAGCGAGAGATCTGACACGGCGTAAAACGGCTCTTGAGGGAAGTGCGCTTCCCGGTAAACTGGCCGATTGTTCTGATAAAGATCCTAAGAATTGTGAGATCTATATCGTTGAGGGAGATTCCGCGGGCGGTTCCGCTAAGACTGCCAGAAGCCGTGCAACACAGGCAATACTGCCTCTGCGTGGTAAAATATTAAACGTAGAGAAAGCAAGACTTGATAAAATCTATGCAAATGCTGAAATCAAAGCTATGATTACGGCATTCGGTACGGGTATTCATGAAGATTTTGATATCAGTAAACTGCGTTACGATAAAATCATCATTATGACGGATGCCGATGTAGACGGCGCCCATATTGCTACGCTTATGCTTACTTTTATCTATCGTTTCATGCCGGAACTGATTAAACAGGGACATGTATATCTGGCGAAACCTCCTCTCTATAAGTTAGAGAAGAACAGACAGGTATGGTATGCTTACAGCGATGAGGAATTGGAAAAAATTCTTGCAGAAGTTGGTCGTGATCAGAACAATAAGATTCAGCGATATAAAGGTTTGGGAGAAATGGATGCCGATCAGTTGTGGGAGACCACAATGGATCCCGAAAAACGTATTCTGCTCCGAGTAAACATCAATGAAGAAGAAGAATCGGAGGTTGATCTCACTTTTAATACGTTAATGGGAGATAAAGTGGAACCTCGTCGTATTTTTATTGAAGAAAACGCGAAGTTTGTAAAGAATCTGGATATATAACACAGATTATCTAAATGGTACGCACAGATAAAAGTTTATTTCTTCGTCACCGCGCTTTCGTTCCGCAAAAAGCGTAACGGGTACTAAGTTCGTGAAATACCTCACTAAGTAACGACGCTTTTTGAGGGGTTCCTTAAGAAATAAACTTTCATCTGTGCTAGGTATTGGTAACAATATTGTTATTATAAGAAAGGTACACGGTTACGGAATGGACGATCGAATTTTTGATAAGATTGAGGAAGTAGACCTTAAGAAAAAAATGGAAGACTCTTATATTGATTATGCCATGAGCGTTATTGCCGCTCGTGCGCTTCCTGATGTAAGAGACGGATTAAAACCTGTGCAGCGTCGAGTTCTGTATTCCATGATCGAGTTGAACAATGGTCCGGACAAGCCTCACAGAAAAAGTGCGCGTATTGTCGGTGATACGATGGGTAAATACCATCCTCACGGTGACAGTTCTATTTATGGTGCACTCGTTAATATGGCACAGGAATGGTCTACGCGGTATCCTCTCGTAGACGGTCACGGTAACTTTGGTTCCGTGGACGGTGACGGGGCTGCCGCCATGCGTTATACGGAGGCAAGGCTTAGTAAGATTTCCATGGAGCTGCTTGCGGATATCAATAAAGATACCGTAGATTTTGTTCCTAACTTCGATGATACGGAGAAAGAACCTGTCGTTCTTCCAAGCCGTTATCCTAATCTGCTGGTCAACGGTACTTCCGGTATTGCTGTAGGTATGGCTACCAATATTCCTCCTCATAATCTGAGGGAAGTGACCAATGCGGTAGTTAAAATTATAGATAACCGGGTCAATGAAGACAGACAGACAGATATGGAAGAACTGTTAAGTATTGTCAAGGCCCCTGATTTTCCTACCGGCGGTATTATTTTAGGAACAAGGGGAGCGGAGGAGGCTTATCGTACCGGAAGAGGTAAGGTAAGAGTGCGTGCCGTGACGGATATTGAGACAATGCCTAACGGTAAGACACGTATTATAGTAACGGAACTTCCTTACATGGTTAATAAGGCTAATCTGATTCTTAAGATTGCCGATCTGGTAAAACTGAAAAAAATTGATGGTATTACAGATCTTCGTGATGAGACGAACCGTGAAGGTATGCGGATCGTGATAGAGCTTCGCAAAGATGCCAATGCCAATGTAATTTTAAATCAGTTGTATAAACATACTCAGCTTCAGGATTCTTTCGGTGTTATCATGCTGGCGCTTGTTAACAATGAACCTAAGGTTATGAACCTTATGGACATGCTGACCCATTATCTGAAACATCAGGAAGAAGTCGTTACCAGAAGAACTAAATATGATCTGAATAAGGCGGAAGAAAGAGATCATATTTTACAGGGATTACTGATTGCGTTAGATCACATTGATGAAGTCATTCAGATCATCAGAAGCAGCCAGACGACTCAGATTGCGAAAGAAAGATTAATCGAGCGTTTTGAATTTTCCGATGCACAGGCACAGGCAATCGTAGATATGCGTCTGCGTGCTTTGACAGGTCTGGAGAGAGAGAAGCTTGAGAATGAGCATAAAGAGTTGATGGCTAAAATTGCGGAATTAAAGGCAATTCTTGCGGACGAAAAATTATTATTAGGCGTTATTAAAGAGGAAATGCTTATTACCGCGGAGAAATATGGAGACGAAAGAAGAAGTCAGATCGGTTTTGATGTCTATGATATTAATATGGAAGATCTGATTCCGAGAGAAAATACGGTAATTGCCATGACCAGTCTCGGTTATGTGAAGCGTATGACTGTCGATAATTTCAAAGCACAGAACCGCGGCGGTAAGGGAATCAAGGGTATGCAGACGATTGAGGAAGATTATATAGAAGATCTTCTTATGACGACGACCCATCATTATCTGATGTTCTTTACAAACCTTGGACGTGTTTACCGGTTGAAAGCGTATGAGATTCCGGAATCAAGCCGGACTTCGAGAGGTATTGCGATCGTCAATATCCTGCAGCTTAATCCGGGAGAAAAGATATCGGCAATGATTCCGATCAAGGAATATGAAGAAAATAAAAATCTTTTCATGGTAACGAAAAACGGTATCGTGAAGAAAACATCCGTCATGGAGTTCTGTAACGTGAGGAAAAACGGACTTGCGGCAATCAATCTGCGTGAGGATGATGAACTGATTGAAGTAAAGACGACTTCCCAGGATACGGAGATATTCCTGATTACTAAATTGGGTATGTGTATTCGTTTTAAAGAAACGGATGTGCGTCCTACCGGAAGATCTGCGATGGGTGTAATCGGTATGAATCTTTCAGACGGAGATGAAATTATCGGTATGCAGCTCGATCATCAGGGTGATTCTCTTCTGATCGTATCTGAAAACGGTATGGGAAAACGTACTTATTTAGATGAATTTACGGTACAGAAGCGTGGCGGTAAAGGTGTAAAATGTTATAAGATTACAGAAAAAACCGGTGATGTAGTCGGCGTGAAAGCAGTAAATGACGATCATGAGATTATGATGATCACTACTGAAGGCGTTATAATACAGCTTCGTATGGAAGACATTTCAACATTGGGAAGAATTACTTCCGGCGTCAAGATGATCAATCTGGATGATAATGTGAAAGTTGCCAAGATCGCTAAAGTTCGAGAAAAATTAAGCGATGGAAATCAGGAATTTGAAAATATAGAAGATGCTATGGAAGATATTCCGGAAAATGAGAAATATAATATACCGGAAGATCCGGATGAAGAAGTGACGCTTCCGAAAGAAGACAGCGATTTTGAATAATTTATAAATTTTAATTGAAATCTCCGGAAGGTTTAAACAGACTTTCCGGAGATTTATTAGTGATGAAATATAAATATATTGTTAGAATAAGGGTAACCGTTCAGAAGGTATTTATACTAATAACAGAAATGGAGAAAATGATGAAATTAGCTGTTCTTGGAGATATTCACAGTAATCATGTAGCATTAGATACATGTATTCGGCATGCACTGGATCAAAATGTGGATGAATTCCTGTTTATTGGGGATTATATCAGCGATTGTCCTTATCCGCAGAGGACAATGAAAGTCATTTATGAAATGAGAAAAAGATACCACTGCTATTTTATCAGAGGAAACAGAGAAGATTATATGCTGAAACATAGAAGTCATCCTGAAGAAAGATGGACTTATTCTTCTGCAAGCGGTAATCTGCTCTATACTTATGAGAATCTGACTGAAAGAGATTTGAATTTCTATGAGAGCATGGATATTCAGGGAATTTATACAAAAAGCGGATATGCGCCTTTTCGGTATTGTCACGGTTCTCTAACATCCTCTAATGAGTTGTTAATACCTTCTAATGAAAATTTAGAAAATATTATGTCGAATCTTGATGTAGACCTGTTAGTCGGCGGACATACTCATATACAGGAAGTTAGGAAATTCGGTACAAAGACGCTGATTCATCCCGGATCCGTAGGGATTCCATGGTATCATAACGGTAAGACGCAATATATGATACTGCATAGTACAAACCAGGGATGGGAGGAAGAATTTTTTCAATTAGAATACGATGTGAAAGCTGTAATTGAAGAATTTAAAACTTCCGGAATCATGGAAAAAGCATTCTATTGGTCAAAATTAAATATTCATGCAATATCTACCGGAGATGATTATACAACTCCTTGTTTAAAACTTGCCATGAAAATGTGCGAAGAATCGGAAGGAAGCGTAGCATGGCCAGATATTCCTGAAAAATATTGGGAAATGGCGTATCATCAATTTGTGAAATAATTGAAAACTCTCATTGTATTTCGGGTTGGGCAAAAATCCATTATATAAACAGGCGATGGTATGTTACCACCGCCTGTTTTGGAATAGGAAGATCAATTATTTTTATTATTAATGATAATTGCAGTAATGGCACAGCAGATACCGCCTACGGCAAATACCAGAACATAAGGTACTCCAAACCCATTTTCTATTGTAAATCCCATGATGAGATATATAACGGTGGATATTAACATGATACATGCACATATTGAACCCTTCAATTTATTTTTCTTATAGACATCCGAGTTTGTATCATGTTCGTTATTATATTCATCAATGTCATACTTACTTTTTTGGATACCTGCGTATACAAGTATAGTCACGCCGATGGTGATAAAAAGCATGAAGACGGATGATAATAAAGATTCCAGATATTCATAGTAATCTATCTGCGGATAAGCAGCTTCTGCTCCCATTATGATAATAATTCCAATAAAGATTATAGATACACCCACAGCAATCATAATTGAATATTTTTTGTTAAAAGCATCAATTTCCTTTTGTGTATAGAAATTTTCAAGGACGGGATGTTTCTTTTCAAAATCCGAATGTTGCATTCCCATTACAATAAAGGTTGCTACACTGATCGTTAAAAATATAAAAAATATAATTCCAGTAAATTCTTCTTTAATTTCCACTCCCGTTTTGTTAAACTGATTGCATCCATAAAGAAAAAACATGAGGGATATGCCAAAAAGAATTCCACCGACAGCCAGAGCCATGACTTTACTGAACAGATTCATATGGTTGTCATATTCTGTTTTGTCTTCCACATGGATATCCTTAATGTATCCCTGTACGAGATCATCCATACTGCAATGGAACATCTGGCATAATTGGATCAGTTTATCCATTTCGGGGTATGTGGTATCGGATTCCCATTTTGATACGGACTGTCTTGATACATCCAGTTTTTCCGCTAATTGCTCCTGTGTTATATTGTCTCTTTTCCGTAAGAATTGTAAGTTTTCTCCTAAACTCATATTATATGTCCTTTCTTTCTTTGAGTTATGTACTGTTGATTATATTTGTTAATGACTGTCAGTAACTATTATGTATTTTAGGAAAACATAGATGTTAATTCTATCAATTTTGTGTTGCTTTTAAATTTTTTGATGTAAATTATAGGTTGCAATGGCTTAAATACGNGCTTTTCTATCATATCATGAAATGAAACTCATATCANTATTTGTATAACATNCTATATGNAATATAATTGAAAGCAAAANCAGATTCTTTGATAATTTNAAAAATAAATGTTAGAATAATATTTAATGAAAATGANAACTTCAAAGGATTATNTNNAATNATGAAAAAACAGNTAGAAGGACAATTAAGTTTATTTGATTACATATCTGAAGATGAAAAAAAGAATTCCGGCTATGANAAACANANTGNTTCAGNAAAAAATAAAAAAACGACAGAAAGTAATAATTTGATNTCTTTCTATCAGGAATGTACTCTCTGTTGGTGCAGCACATGCAGACATAATGAGAAGGGACAGGCCGTTCCCCGTGATTTTGCAGGGGAGAAAAAGCCTTGTCCTTCCTGTGATTTCTGTATCAAACAGAAAAAAGCCGAGATNTGCGAAATNGGTTCTTATGANAACGGTTGTAAATTACGGGCAGAAGAAGAGGGAATTGTTCTTGGATGACAGGATGTCAAACAACGATTTCGATTATATAAAAATCCTAACTACGTGATTTTTTCAAAATCTTCTACGCCGTGTTTACACCAGGGACACACAAAATCCGGAGGAAGCTCTTCTCCTTCATAGACATATCCGCATACGACGCAGCGCCATCCNTTNGNAGATGAAGCCGTTGGCTGTGGTTTTACAAATTCGTGATAGAANGAATAAGTCATTGCTTTTTCNCCNGAAAGAATATCACAATCTNATACGAGAGCAAGGAAAAGNATNTGGCTTCCNAGGTCANAACTGTTTATTACNTTACAGTCNAAATATGCCGTAGTATGTTCAGTAAGATACGGAAGTTCCTGNTTTGTCATGGAAAAAGGAAAGTTTACAAATTTGTCTGTATTTCTTCCGCTTTGNAATCCAAAGTGTTGAAACAGGGAAAAAGGCGCTGTTTCAGATANTACGGAAACTGACAGGATTNCGGATTTTTGAATTAANTNNCAGGTTAAGTTNTCTTTTTTNACGGCAACGACAATCTGNTTTGGATTATCGGTAACCTGTGTGACCGTGTTGATGATACANCCATTCATCTTTTTATCATNTTTTGTNGAGACTACNTANAAACCGTAAGATAATTGNAANAATGCTTTAGGATTCATGNGNTGCTCCTTTCTGTANGGAGATATTATTTTTTCAGACAGATATCAGATTATAATAANCNGCTTTCACANGAATGANCGGTGCCTGAAAGAAATATCCTATAATGGTTATGAATGATAGATAGTATGTGTAGAATATCAATAAATATGTATCAGTACTTTATATTGAAATAGGGTAATTGCAAAGAACAGGGTTCTCAACAGTTACGAAACAAGTATAGATAAAGAAAGGCAAGGCGTTTANATGAAATTTGCGGACGCAGAAGAAAAAAGAATTTATATGACAGAAGAGCCGGTGAAAAAACTGGTCTGCACNCTTGCGGTNCCGACGATCTTAAGNATGCTGGTGACTTCTTTCTATAATATGGCGGACACTTTCTTCGTGGGTAAGCTGGATACNCAGTCCACGGCAGCAGTNGGGGTAGCTTTTTCACTGATGGCNATCATTCAGGCAATCGGATTTCTGTTCGGTCATGGGTCCGGTAATTATATTTCCAGACAATTAGGAGCAGGTAATATAGAAGAGGCAGAGAAAATGTCNGCGGTNGGNTTNTTTNCGTCATTTTTTGCGGGTATTGTGATCATGNTGGGATGTATATTCTTCATTACNCCGNTGTCNTATGCCCTCGGTTCTACGCCTACGATTCTGCCNTATACGGTNATATATCTGAGNATTATTCTTTTCGGTGCNCCGGCAATGACGGCATCATTNGTGCTCAATAANCAGATGCGTTTTCAGGGAAGTGCATTCTATGCGATGATCGGNATCGTATCAGGGGCAGTGATCAATATTGTATTAGANCCGATTTTAATATTNGCGTGNGANATGGGAATNGCGGGTGCGGCNCTTGCAACNANGATNAGNCAGTATCTGAGTTTTNTNTTTCTTCTTATTATGGTTACGAGNGGNGGNAATATCCGGATTCGTTTCNGTAACTTTAAACCCAGTCTGCATTTNTATCAGGAGATTATACGGGGAGGGATTCCGGCATTATTCAGACAGGGACTTGCCAGTGTTGCNACGATCTGTCTGAATCATGCTGCGAGTGTGTACGGAGATGCGGCGATCGCAGGTATGTCTATCGTATCCCGTATTATGATGTTTGCGAACTCTGCACTTATCGGGTTCGGTCAGGGATTTCAACCGGTATGCGGATTTAATTACGGGGCGGGAAAATATAAGAGAGTATTGGAAGCCTATTGGTTCTGTGTGAAGTTTGCTTTTATAGTACTTCTGGGATTAGCGGTGATTGTATATGCCATAGCGCCGCAGCTTGTAACGGTATTTCGAAGGGATGATCCGGGGGTCATNGCNGTCGGTACTGCGGCGCTTCGATATTCTGTTGTTTCATTCCCCTTAAGCGCCTGGATNATNATGTGTAATATGATGTTACAGTCCATCGGCAAGGGNGTNAAAGCATCTATTGTATCTTCNGCAAGACAGGGAATCTTCTTCCTGCCGNTGATTGCGGTTCTTCCGCATTTCTTCGGGCTTACGGGTGTCGAGATCTGTCAGGCGGTATCNGATGTCTGTGCGCTGACTGTGTCGATTCCGATTGGAATGAGTGTGATTAAGGAGATGAAAGAGCAGGATGAAAAGAAGGATACAACAGATTAGAAATAAATTCATTTATTACTTACATTGCCAGATTGCCGGATGAGTTTTCAAAACTGTTGACAATTTTGGTGTATAGCTTATACTTATATTTAAAATAGTCGAAATGAGAGGTAAATTCATGCGCCATCCTATTTGATTACGTGCAAAATGTTTGATTTACCGTGGAGATTGAAAAAGATCCATGGTTATTTTGTCGTACTCAAATATAATTTAAGGGGTGGTACTCATGAAAAGAAATCTTTTCTTTATGTATTCCATATCCTTTTTTCAGGGTATGGTTTTTTATTCGTCGATTGCAACACTATATCGTCAGGCCGCTGGTATTTCTATTTTTCAGATTACTATGATAGAAAGCATCTCTTTGGTACTTTCTTTTGCCTTTGAAATCCCATGGGGCGTCCTGGCAGACCGCATTGGTTACAGGCGCACAATGATTGTTTGCAATATTCTGTTTTTTANCTCNAAAATCATTTTCTGGAAGTCGCAGAACTTTGCAGATTTTCTTTTGGAAAGAGTGCTTCTTGCCATAGTTGCTTCCGGTATTTCGGGTGTGGATACAAGTATTCTGTATTTATCATGTAGAGAGGATGATTCTCAACGCGCTTTTGGAATTTATGGAGGTCTCGGCACAGCCGGACTTCTGTCAGCTGCCGCAATTTATACGGTATTTGTTAAAGAAAACTATCGGGTTGCTGGTTTTTTAACAGNCATCAGTTATGGCATAGCGGCAATTCTCAGTTTTGGATTGGAAGAGGTCAAGGCTGCCGGCAAGGGCGAAAGGATGTCTTTTGGACATTCGCTTACTATATTAAAAGAAACACTTTTTAACCGGAGTCTGCTTGTTCTGNTTGCCGGTGTTGCGCTTCTGTATGAAGTAAATCAAACAATAACCGTATTTTTTAATCAGCTTCAATATACAAAAGCAGGTATGTCGGCAAAACTGATTTCCNGCGTTTATATACTGATGACGCTTTCCGGTTTGGTAAGTGTGTTTTCTGCGCCTCTCACGAAAAGGCTGAAGCCGCGATTCTTTGGAGCAATGCTTTTTGTTATTTGTAGTATTTCCTGCCTCATGTTGGCCTTTACGGAAAATCCATTTGTTTCGGTTATTGGCGTTTTGATGGTCCGGATCTGTTCCAGCTTGATGTCCCCGTTGGGAACAGAACTGCAGAATAAAGCAATCACAACGGTTGACCGTGCGACTGCACTTAGTATGAGTGCATTGATTATGGATATGNTGGCGGTCGTTACAAATCTTGTTTTCGGAAAATTAGCCGAATTTGATTTGAGCGCTGCAATGTGTTTCGGTGGGTTTCTCTGTATACTCGGAGTGGGTCTATATCTGAGCNGTCTCAAAAGAATTGATTACAAATAAAAAGTTTAAGAAGGAGCGGCAGCCTAAAAAGCGCTGTCGCCCCTAATATATCAGTTTATATATTTTCCGGCAGTATACACAGANAAATTAAAATTGCGTATATGCATATCGTTTGAGAGGTCTTTTANTTTTCCATAATATTTGTAGAGCCATGAATATTCTTTNAGAATATCATCTTTGTCATAATTTTCTGTNCGATTATCCGNGNTGTNNTCTAACTCNTCGGAGTAAAAGCCNACAGGCATTGCAGCAAGNTANGGATTACTGTTTNTATNAAGCAGGATCGGTGCGGCATCGGCGGATAATTTGCGTAAATATTTCTTACTGTCGTTNACATCATAATCNTTCAGATATTCTATATGCNCNGGGTNCAGATTATACCTGGCNATCCAGTAATCCGGATGTGAGAAGGANAAACCGATATAGAATACGGTTACNATGACCATNCTATAGATAAACAGCGGAAACTTATTCNTNTANATGGAAATTGTAACNCCNGCCATTAANAGNAANATAACGGCAAGNGACCATAAAACGAATATCCGCAGGAANGTAAGGTTATANCGGTTAATGTACATAATCATCCGCAGTGCGCTGGATGCNATCATNATNAAAGTGCANCCGCTGATTANTGTCAGGATTATTTTCAGTGCGATGTTCTCTCTGAAAAGATACAGGCATATCAGCACAATCATCANATTCAGAATNCAGACGGCAAGCAGTTGNAAGAATCCCTCTCTGGCATAGCTCGAGTAAGTATATCCTTCGGGAAGCTGCATGTTTCCGATAAACAGATACAGAATCTGTATNACACTGAACAGCAGATAAATGACAGAAAGCGCNGCCGTGACAATTATGGCGATAATCGGTTCTAAAAATCTGTGGTCNGNTGTTTCTTCTTTTACTTCTTTCATGCTGAATGCGGCACAGAATGCATAGGANGCAAAAAATACCACAAGAGTCATAAAGAAGGTTCCNAANATTGTTTCAAGGTTCACGGCTTTCAGGATACGGNAAAAAATATCTGCAAAAACCGCGTCGGCGCTGGCAAGCAGGATTGTCACNAACAAGAGGGTNGGAATCATTATGACAATACCGATCAAAANCGGCAGGAAATAGCTTTTTTTGCCNGTTTTNATCTTTTTTTGGGTATCAAAATAAAAGATCATATCGCTTATNGGACGANAAACACAAANAANAGCANTGCCGATTGTCTGNCCNAGAGCACAAAAATATTTCGGNAAATTCCAATCCTTATTCTGATAAAAAGTATGAAGCATCAGAATAAANGCAAGGAGAAAAATNCCGCATTTATTCATNGCTAATATCTGTTCTGAATTNGTAAGGCAGTTGGAAATACCNANCAGTACNATGCTAATGATATAGAAAATGNTGTCTTTTTTGTANGGAACCCCTAACTTTTGCGTAGAGAAGAAGAAATAGCAAAGGGTTCCNATGACGAAAAAAGGGTAGGTAATNCCGGAAGCATTCTTATATAAACAAAAGGTAAAAAAAACNGAGTAGAGCAGGCTNCCGATGCCAAANAAGGAAAAGTGCTCTTTCATNGTNTTCGTATAGACAGTATCTTCACGNTTCGNTACATNAGTTCCTGCNTGAGAAGCATANGGGNTNCTGNCGCTGTCATTTCCATGNGGTGCANCGNTGTTTGTGTCCGGTATATTGGGTTGATTAGNGTANGGTTGATTGATGTATGGGTTNTTTTGTNCCATGATAAACTCCTTTCTTGTGNGAGCGNATGCATNGNGTAATATGGTTCNTATGCGTTGATTNCNCTCCGTTNNNTGCANCANNATATTGATTNTCTAANNGTCTTGATCAATATCTTCCGCAGAGTCTTCNTCTTCCACNTACTGTANAAGATCNCCGGGNTGACATTCCAGTGCCTTGCAGATCTCGTTTAGCGTAGAGAGACGGATTGCTTTTGCTTTATTATTTTTTAAGATGGACAGATTCGCAAGGGTAATGTCAATTTCGCCTGCCAGCTCGGTCAGTCCTTTCTTGCGCTTCGCCATCATAACATCCAGATTTATNATGATTGCCATGGGATAGCCTCCTNGTTATTNATTNATTANATTGTCAGGTCGTTTTCCAGCTTGTAGGTNACAGCTTTGTCAAAGACACCTGCCAGAACTTTGCTGAANANCCCTGCGATCACAAATACNAGTATGATAATGAGTACNGCNGGAGTGAGNTAGATAAANANNCGGCANGCGGTGATCACTGCGATAAANAAGCTGTAGATACTCATTTTNTCAAGGCGGACAACATTTTCCCGGACAAAGCAGTCGTCNCTTAACACGGTCANAAACATCTTGCGNAACTGTTGTATAATNANGATCGCAAAAACNCCCGATAACATGAANATCACACAGAGAGAGTAATAATTTTCTTTAAAATAAGTGTTGTACCTTCCGTAGAACCTGAAACTNAAAGGAAGCGTTACGATCACNATGATTCCNGTNAAAAACATAAAATCCAGCAGATATTTTGTNAAAANNGTGAGTTTATCTTTCATATGAATNATCCTTTCTTTTTTCATTTCGTTNTGTATCAGNNAGTGNATATNGAATCTTTGATTCNTAATATAACCATAATGTAGCACGCTNAAAAATGAAAGTCAATAAAAATTTATCGAATTTCAATAAATAATTATTCTTATGCGATAATGAAGGAGTCTGGTTATGAATTGCTCCATGTCACTTATACAAAATATAAAAAAGCTCNTGAAGTAGATTTTCCCACTCCAAGAGCTTTTTTACNCNTAACATNTCNTTANCAACTGTCTTTTANGATTTATTCCTCNGCAATCCATATATTCTCNTNTTCTTCATATCCGNCAATTGTCCGGTCCGTAATAAATGTCGTCCCATAAAAGGGAGCAAAGGTAACGGAACTCACATTATCAAATTTAGAGTAATCACAGATCACGTAGCATTGTCTGCACTGTTCCATAGCAGATTGCTTTATCATGGCTTCATTAGCATCCGGTGTCGTACATCCGCATTTTCTGGTTACGCCATTCGTACCAAAAAATCCTTTTGTAAAATGATATTCCCGAATTGTTTTCATTGCCTGATTACCGATAATCGCTTCCGTAGAAGCTTTAAGTTCACCACCCACAAGCAGAACCTTCATTCCCTTAGATACCAGCCGCTGGGCATGGGCAACTGCATTGGTCACAAAGGTAACCTCTTTTTGCTCCACATAATCCAACATATACGCTGTTGTTGTACCGGCATCCAAATAGACAAAGTCACCCGGTTCAATTAATGAAGCAGCATATTTTGCAATTTTCTGCTTTTCCGCGCAGTTTAAATCAGCTTTTTGGGCAACCGTGTACTCATGCGCCGTAACAACAACCTCTGCATCTGCCATAACCGCACCGCCAAACACTTTGATAAGCTTACCCTGTCTGTCCAGCGTTGTAATATCCCGGCGTACCGTAGATTCTGACGTATTCAGTATATCCTTTATTTCCGCTACTGTGATACTTCCTCTTTCACTCAAAAGTTTTAAGATTTGCTCCTGCCTTTGCCTTGTTAACATTTATTTTCCCGCCTTGTATTCTTCCACATTTGTCTCCAGTATAATCTTACGGATTGGAAGAATGCTTCCCGGTGATACCGAAAGTTCATCCACTCCCATAGCAAGAAATTCTTTGGTCAATGTCTGGTCTGCACCCAGTTCGCCACAGATGCCGGTCCAGATTCCTGCCTTATGCGCATTCTCCACAACCATTGCGATCATGCGCAGGATGGCCGGATGATGTGAATCATAGAATGCATCCAGTTTTGTATTCTGACGGTCAATCGCCAGTGTATACTGGGTCAGATCATTGGTTCCAATGCTAAAGAAATCCACTTCTTTTGCAAGTTCATCGCTGACCATTACAGCTGCCGGTGTTTCAATCATAATTCCCTGTTCCGGATCGCCGTACGGGGTTCCCTGTTCGGTTAGCTCTTTCTTTACAGCTTCAACCACTTCCTGAATTTGTTTTACCTCTTTAACACTGGTAATCATAGGATACATAATTGCTATCTTGCCGAATGCGCTTGCACGGAACAATGCGCGAAGCTGCGTCTTAAATATCTCCGGTCTGGTCAGGCAAATACGAATTGCACGATATCCAAGCGCCGGATTTTCTTCATGCTCCATCTCAAAATAATCGCACTGTTTATCAGCACCGATATCCAGTGTCCGGATAATCACTCTCTTTCCGGCCATCGTTTCTGCTACCTGCTTGTAAATCTGGAACTGTTCTTCTTCTGTCGGATAATGATCCTTCTCCAGATAAATGAATTCACTTCTGAAAAGACCGATTCCACCGGCATCATTTTGTATTACGGTTCCCAGATCCTTAATATTACCAATATTTGCATAAAGCATAATCTTTTTGCCGTCAAGTGTAATATTCTCTTTTCCTTTAAGGGTTTGGAGAAGCGATTTTTTCTCTGCTTCCTCCTGCTGCCTCTTCGTCATCCGGTTCAGAGTCTCTTCATCCGGATCTACATAAATCTTCCCGCTGGCACCATCTACAATTCCAAGTTTTCCGTCAACAGAGTCATCCAGAGGTAAAGGGGTTCCAATCAGTGCGGGGATCGCCATTGTCCTTGCCAAAATTGCCGTGTGTGAATTCAGGGAACCATGAACCGTGACAAAAGACAATACCATATCCTTGTTAAGCTGTACTGTTTCCGAAGGAGCAAGGTCGTCTGCCACGATAATGGACGGCTCTGTCATCATGGCAGAAGCACTGTCGTTTCCACTTAAGATTGAAAGAACACGCTCGGAAATATCTTTCACATCTGCAGCTCTTTCTTTCATATAATCATCATCCATGGATGCAAACATCTGCGCAAAATTATCACAGGTGGTTGCAACCGCATACTCTGCATTAACTCCCTGGGTACGCACCATATTCGCTATGGAGTCATTATAATCATCGTCCTCCAACATCATCTGATGCACTTCAAAGATAGCAGCATTGGCCTCCCCAACCTCATGGAGCGCTTTATCATACAATCCCTGAAGCTGCTCCAAAGCCTTAGCTTTTGCAGCTTCATAACGGGACATTTCAGCGTCTGTATCTGTGACCTTCATGCGCTTTACCTGTTGCTCGCCTTTTTTGTAAACGCTGATCTTGCCGATAGCAACTCCTTGAAATACACTTTTGCCGTCATATACCTTCATAAGTTTCCTCCGTTTTACAAATTTTCCTGCATAAACTTGCTGATTGCATCGTAAGCCGCTTCCTCATCCTCCCCCTCAAAGGTAAGCGTTACTTCGTCTCCCTGCTTGGCCCCGAGACCCATGACTCCGAAAATAGCCTTGCAGCTCATTGCTTTTCCGTCCTTTGCAATCTTAATGTCGCTTGCAAATTCTTTTACAGCTTTTACAAGCAATCCTGCGGGACGTGCATGAATTCCTTCCGGATCTGTGATTGTGTACTTAAATTCTTTCATTTCTTTTTCCTCCATTTATTTTATTTTTTCGGACGCGATGCCTCCGAACATAGCTTCAAATGTGATGTTATTCTACTTTTTTCTTTAAAACTCCAAGCAGCACGGTTGATACTGCCGTTCCTACTACAAGTGCTATCAGATACATCCATGCGTTTCCTACAACCGGAACTACAAAGATACCTCCGTGCGGTGCCATAAGTGTACATCCAAACAGCATGGAGAGCGCTCCTGCCACTGCGGAACCAACAATACAGGATGGCAATACTCTGGTCGGATCTGCTGCTGCATATGGTATTGCACCTTCTGTAATAAATGCAAGACCCATAATGAAATTCATTGGTCCGGATTCTCTTTCTTCTTTTGTAAATTTGTTGTTAAATAACAGGGTTGCAAGGGCAATTGCGCATGGCGGTGTCATACCTCCAATCATGACTGCTGCCATAATATCATAATTGCCGGCAGCAATTGCAGCAGTACCAAATACGTATGCAGCTTTGTTGAATGGGCCGCCCATATCAATCGCCATCATACCACCGAGAATCAGCCCCAAAATAATTTTACTGGATCCTCCCATACTGGTCAATCCGTTATTCAATGCTGTATTAATTCCTCCCATAACAGGTTCCACGATAAATGTCATAAGAAGGCCCATAGTCAGAATTCCAACAACCGGATAGATCAGAACAGGAGCAATCTTTTCGAGCGCTTCAGGAAGCTTATTGCAGATCTTCATCAGTCCTTTGATGATATATCCTGCGGCAAAACCTGCAACCAAAGCCCCGAGAAATCCTGACGTGCCGTTAGCTGCCATCATACCACCCACAAAGCCGACTGCTAATGCCGGTCTGTCGCTTATTGCCATACCAATGTAGCACGCCAGTATCGGAAGCATAACTCCCATTGCCACGCCGCCGATTTTGTTAAATAATGCCGCGACTGCCGTGATGGAACCAAAACTCGATCTTTCTACTTCTGTAAGTGCATTCATATCCACGCACAATCCGTCAATTAAGAACGAAATCGCTACCAGGATACCTCCGCCTACGACAAAAGGAAGCATATGTGAAACACCATTCATGAGCTGCGTATAAATCTGGTGTCCGATACTGCCTCCGGCTTTCGCGGAAGCAGTGCTTGCAGAAGTACTGTTACCTTTATATATAGGGGCATTGCCGGAGATTGCCAGCTCAATCAACT
Organism: Lachnospiraceae bacterium; assembly: GCA_014804355.1. Classification (GTDB taxonomy): domain Bacteria; phylum Bacillota; class Clostridia; order Lachnospirales; family Lachnospiraceae; genus UBA3282. The sequence goes on along the minus strand of JAAUZY010000043.1, from coordinate 122,071 downwards.
CATCCGCTTTGTTGATGCCGTCCGATACCTGTCGCTCAATTACCTTTTTCCCGTCAAATCGATCCATCGGAACTTGTGCATCCGCTGCCACAATAATACAGTCGGCTTCTGCAATTTCCTTATCTGTAAGCATATTCTTTGCTCCGCCGGAGCCTCTTGTCTCTACCTTAATAAAACATCCTTTTGCTTTTGCCGCCTTCTCTATTCCCTCAGCAGCCATGTATGTGTGGGCAATTCCAGTAGGGCAGGAGGTTACGGCAAGAATCTTCACCTGTCCTGCTTTGGCTTCCCCCATATCCGCAAGTCGCTCATCCACGCTCTTTTTTTCATCATCTGCTTTATCTATTATATCAAGAAACTCTTCTGCCGACGTGGCATTTCTCAAATTGGAAGTAAATTCATCATCCATAAGCATCATAGACAATTTGCTTAAGACATCCAGATGCACATTGTCCTTAGTATTCGGCGCTGCAATCAAAAACATCAGGGTGACCGGTTCCCCGTCCAGAGAATCAAAGTCTACTCCATCCTTAATTACCATTGCTGCAAGCCCCGGCTTATTCACCGCGTCGCATTTTCCGTGAGGAATTGCAATCCCCTCTCCAATACCTGTGGTACTCTCTTCCTCTCTGGCATACACCTGCTTACGATATGCTTCTTCATCATTAATTCGCCCGCTTTTTGTCATGAGCTCTACGATCTGGTCAAGAGCTTCCTTTTTATTCTTTGGCGCTCCGTCAAGTGCAATACTTCTAACGTCCAGTAAATCCGTAATCCTCATCTTTTTACCTCCTCATTTTCTTTCACTTGTTTATACACAGCTTCGATTTCCTGCTTCGTTGCAAGATTTTCCGAAAATGCACTGGCACTTCCTGCTGCCACGCCCATATGAAAAGCATATTTATAATCCTGCTTTTGCATGTAACCTGCCATAAATCCTGCTACCATAGAGTCTCCTGCACCTACTCCGTTTATCAGCGTTCCTTTTGGTGCCGGAGCGTCATAAACCGTTCCGTCTGCCGCAATCAGTACGGCCCCCTCTCCGGCCATGGATACCAAAACATTCTGTGCTCCCATCTCCTGGAGTTTTTTTCCATAGGGAAGAACTGACTCTCTTGTCTTTAATTCCACTCCAAAAATCTCTCCCAGTTCATGATTGTTGGGTTTAATTAAAAACGGATGATATGGCAGCACCTTCACCAACAAATCCTTAGTCGCATCTACCACAATCTGAACTCCTCTGCCATCGAGTCTCTCCATAATCCTCTGATATGCATCATTCGGCATGGATGCCGGGATACTTCCGGATAAGAAAAGGGTATCTCCCTCTCCCAGAGCATTAAGTTTATCCATCAGCAGTTCTACTTTATCTTCGCTGATGACCGGTCCCTGTCCGTTGATCTCAGTCCCGTCAATTGTCTTCAGCTTCAGATTAATTCGCGTAAAACCTTCTTCAATTCGGATAAATCCATTTTGTACTCCCATTTCTTCCAGGCGTCTTATTACTTCCTCACCCGTAAATCCGGCAATAAACCCCAACGCTGTACTCTCAATTCCAAGATTCATAAGTACGGTTGATACGTTAATTCCTTTTCCACCCGGAAGCAAAAGCTCTGAGCTCGTGCGGTTCGTAAGCCCAAGTTTAAAGTCATCCACAGATACGATGTAATCCAGGGATGGATTAAAGGTTACTGTATAAATCATTGTCCCACCTCCTACTATTTTTTAAAATTTATTCTCTTATACTATTTTGTAAATATAGAATATCATCAAATTCATTCAAATTCAATCAAACTAATTCACAAAATGGATGAATGATTTTGGTTGAATTTGCACAAATCAACCATCTGTTGAATTTAACGCCATATTTCTCTATTCCGGTTATTGTGCATAAAAGATATACAGAATTATACTTATAGAAGCGGTATGTGTATAAAACGGTAAACATACATTTGCTTTCGGCCAACTAATAAAAACAGACTTGGAAAGAATGTACCTGAATAGGTGAAAAGATGACAGATAGTATCAAAATCGGAAATTTTATTATGAACAAGAGAAAAGAGGCAGGACTGACGCAGCAGCAGCTTGCGGATAAACTGAATATTTCTTTTCAGGCGGTCTCCAAATGGGAAACGGGAAATGCTTATCCGAATGTGGAAATACTATGTGACTTGGCGACAATTCTTCGTGTGACGGTGGATGAGATTCTGTCAGGCAATGAGAAGTCAGCGGATGGAATGTCTTACAGCAAGGCAGGCGTGGATATTGCTTACACAGACACCATCAAAAGAGAGATGGCAAGACATCTGGAGACAGAAGATAAAAGAGTGCTCAATAGGATGGGAGCTTTTGCGTCTCTCTATGACATTCATTTTCCGATGATGAAGGAACCGGTTCTTGTCCTGAAATCGGAAGAGCCCGGTTCGAAGCAAAAACTGGCGATGGAGTACGGCTATACGGAATCTATCTGCCATGATATGATCAATCATCTTGTGAATGACATTATTGTGATGGGCGCAAAGCCTCTTGCAGTGTTAGATACGATCGTATGCGGAAATGCGGAGAAAGACACGATCAAGAGTCTGGTGAAAGGGATTTCGGATGCCTGTCGGGAAAACGACTGTGCCCTTGTGGGCGGAGAAACTTCCATTCAGCCACTTGTGGTAGACGCAGGCGTATATGTCCTGACTTCCAGTATTGCGGGAATCGTAGAGAAAAAAGATGTCGTAGACGGTTCCGCGATTCAAGACGGTGACGTGGTGCTGGCTGTGGCTTCTAACGGACTGCACACCAACGGTTATTCACTGGTAAGAATGTTAATGGATAGAATGCCGCAGATCAAGTTGGACAAGATTGAGGGTGTGACTTTTATAGAACAGATCATGAAACCGCATACGCCGTATTATAAAGCAGTTAAGGGATTATTCGATAAAAATATGCTTCACGGTATGGCGCATATTACCGGTGGCGGAATCGAGGGAAATCTGGGAAGAGTGATACCGGAAGGATTGACGGCGGAAATCGACCTGTCAAAGATCCGTCCGCTTCCCGTTTTTAAGTATATTAAGGAGTGCGGTAATATCAGTGATGAGGAGATGCTTCACACATTTAACTGCGGGGTAGGTTTGAATATTGTAGTGGGAGAAAAGGACGCGGCAGCAGTTATGCGGCATATTTCGAAATATTATGATTGTTATGAGATCGGAAGGATTCGCAGGGGAGAGGAGAGAGTGGCGTTTGTAAATCGGTTGGAGTGGGTCTGAACGATGTGTATTTTTTTTACTGAAAATGTCAAGAAACTATATGGGTACTCTGTTACAATGAATCTGAAAGAACGAGTCGTATCGATATCGAAACGGATTTGCGTAAGCGCAAAAGAGGTGAATGCATGAACAAAATGGAACTTCTTGTAGATGCGTTAGAGTATATGGAAAAACATCTGAAAGACAATATCAAAACAGAGGATGTAGCGGCGGCATGCTATTGTTCCAGATCGACGTTGGAAAAGCTGTTTCGCTATGTTAATCATATGTCGATCAGGGAATATCTGGTGCGGAGGAGACTCACAAGGGCAGCACACGATATTGTATGTGAGCCGGATACAGGGATTTTGGAGATTGCACTTCGTTATGGATATGGAACCAATGAATCTTTTACGCGCGCATTTCGCGGGTTCTGGAACTGTAAACCATCCGAATTCCGTGGTGCAAGGCGGTTCTCGGAGTTATTCCCAAGGTTGACAGGACCGTTGGGGGAAGGAGATGTGACGATGACAGAAAGAAAACGTGTGGATATCAGCGAGTTATATGACCTTTTTCAGGAGCGGAGATCCTGCTGTTTTGTGCTCTGCGATATTAAACATATGATTGCAATTAATGAGATTTCCCATAAAGCGGGGGATGTGGCGATTGTAGAGGCACTGCGGCGTATTCAGGATGCAGCCGGTGAAAACGATGTGGTATTCCGCATCGGCGGAGATCAATTTGCTCTGTTGACAGATAGTGAGGACAAAAGGTATGCGGATTCTCTTGCTGAGATGATCAAAAGTAGTAACGAGCGGCCTTTTGTATGGGAAGAGAAAGAGATTCCGCTTACTCTGCATGTGGGCGTGACGCGTTTTGATGGTAAACGGCTTGGCTACGACGAGCTGTTTCATCAACTGCATATCGCAATTTTAGATATAACAAAAAGAAATTGCAGTTTATAATAACGATGCAGCATAGTATTTTTACGGAAAACTTTTAAAACAAAGAGAGCATCCTTCAAGTCATTTCATAATATGAAGGATGCTTTTTTTGCTTCCTGTTTTTAAATATATTAGGGTATTATGACTGCTATGAAATCGATAAGATTTGGGCAGGAAAGCCTTGTAGAATTTTATGAGTATTCTGACACGTATTATCATTTTTTCGAACAAAAGTCTGACACAGGATTGCATATGGAGTTTCTGCAGAAATACCTGTTCATTCCGCTTGACATCTTTCGGAAAAGCAAGCAAAATAAAGACATAAAAGACAAGAGGGATGCATGGTTGGCCTTGTTTTCAAGTGATGAGCCGGAAACTATTATAGGGTTGATGGAAACATATCCTGAGTTCCGCGAAATATATGAGGAAGGCTATGAGATTTGCCGGAATGTAGAGAGGGTGATGGAGATGTTCTCGAAAGAACTGTATGAGCTTGACCGGAATACGGTGCAGTATATGATTGATGAGATGCAGGATACGATAGATGCGCAGAAAGGCGAGCTCGATAAGCAGAAAGGTGAGCTCAATAAGCAGAAGGAGGAGCTCGACGAGCGGAACCGGACAATTACAGAGTTACGGGAAGAATATGAAAAGGCGTTGTGTGGTACGGTAAGTATCCTTCGGAGTCTAAGCATACCGGAACATGAGATCATTGCGAAAATCTGTGATCAGTACCAGATAGATGAAGAACAGGTGAGGAAATATTTGTAGATGCTAAGAGACAAGTTGATTTAGGAGAGATGACAGCATCTGCCGTAACCAAACGGGAAAAGGGTGGTCAGATCGAGTGGGATGGAGAAAAACATGATACTAAAAACATCAAGATTGAATATACGATACATTAGATCAGATGATTGGAAAAACCTGATTGAAATATGGAAAGATTTTAGTCAATCTGAGTTTTCAAAGTATGATGTTCCGCATTCATTAGATGAAGCGGAAGTGCGGGAAAAAGCTGAACGTATGGCAAAATTATCGCCTTATAAGGAGCATATGTGTTTTGCTGTGTGCGATCAAAAAGAGATGATTGGGTATATTGACTTTCATAAGAACGATGACGGTTATGAGTGTGGATATTGCTTTCATAGTAAATATCATGGTATGGGATACGCAAAGGAAAGTATGCAAATGTTGATGGAATGGTTGTCAAGAGACAGCAGCAAACGATTTATAGCTGGAACAGCCTTGAATAATCTACCATCGGTCAAACTGTTGACATCCCTTGGATTTAGAAAAATAGGGGAAGAGAAGGTGTCTTTCTATAAAGACGAAAAGGGCGAAGATATTTATTTTGATGGCGGCATTTTCATGGTTAATGTAGGGTGACAACTTTCGGTTTGTAGAGATTTATTTCTTTTTAAAAACGCTATATGGAGGCTGACATGAATGTGATAATTACGAGTTCTCTCGGAGGTTCTCATCAAAAGAATGGGAAAAGAGTTCCGTCAGTTTTGATAGAACAGAATGGATTGCTTGATAAGATCAGAGCTTTGTGGCCAGATGATGCCAGAGTTTTGATGATATGTGCATCTCCTAAGGATTATGAAAAGAATGATTCTGTTGTTACTTGTTTCAGACAATCACTTCCCATGAGCGGTCTGAACTATTCTTCCCTTGAGATGTGTGATGATAGGAATGAAGAGATCGTAACGGAGATTAGCAAGAAGGATGTTATTATCCTGACGGGAGGGCATGTTCCTACACAGAATCTGTTTCTAAAGAAAATTGCGTTGAAAGAAAAGCTGCAAGAATACAGAGGGCTTGTTATTGCGTGGAGTGCAGGCTCAATGAACTGTGCGGATCCTGTTTATGCCGGCCCGGAGTTGCCGGGTGAGGCGATAGATCCAACTTATCAGAGGTGGATATCTGGGTTAGGGTTAACAAAAACTAATATTTTTCCGCACTTTCAGAGTCTCAGGGAGGAGGTTCTTGATGGAATGAGATTGATTGAAGATATCACATTCTCAGATAGTACGAAACATGAGATCATTGCTATGAATGATGGAAGTTATATCGTTGTTGATGAAGCTGATGAAACACTGTATGGCGAGGCGTACAGCATCAAGGATGGCAGCTTGAAACTGATTTGCCGTGATGGCGAATCCATTAAGCTTTAGAATTAAATTTATGATAACGATGTGGCGTAGTATTTTTACGGAAAACTTATAAAATAAAAGAGGGCATCCTCCAAGTCTTGAAATGACTTGAAGGGTGCCCTCTGAGCTTAGGTTGTGGGATCGGTATGAAAAATAATCTCTAATATGTTTCCTCGGATAGAGTAATGTATGCACAGTTGACGCAAGAATACATTTGTATTATAATAGTATTCACTAATGGAGGGTACATATTTTGGGAGAGAAAAAACTCGTTATTCATCCGCAGAAATATACAAGCGAATCCAAGGTTATTTCCATGAGAATGCCTATTGATATGTTGGTAGAGGTAGATCGGGTTGCCAAAGAGACCGGAAGAACCCGCAATGAGATTATGCAGCTCTGTCTGGAATTTGCATTGCAGAATATGGTTATAGAAGATTAAAAGGAGAAATTGCGGACTGGTATGAATCAGCAGATAAAGAGAGAAGGTCTTGTAAGTATTATCAAATATGATGAGGACAATGAAACACTTGTATGGAAGCATCCGACAGAAGATTTTAAGATGGGTACGCAGTTGATTGTCCATGAAAGCCAGGAAGCCGTATTTTTCAAGGATGGGCGAGCATTAGACGTATTTGGAGCGGGACGTTATACACTGGAAACCCAGAGACTTCCGCTGTTGGATCAGTTTTTCAAACTTCCCTCTGACACGGAGAGAACTTTTCATTCAGAAATATATTATATTAATCTGGCGACACAGATGGGGATTAAATGGGGGACGGATTCTAAAATTCGCTTTTTAGAGCCGCATTCCGGGATGCCTATAGAAATCGGCGCATGCGGAGAGTTCAACATTCGTGTAAGCAATTCCAGAAAATTATTGTTGAAGGTTATCGGCACTGCGTCCGGTTTTGATCGGGGAAATCTGATTGGTGAAAACGGAGAGAAAGGGTATTTTCAATCTCTGGTGATAACACAGGTGAAAAGCAGCCTGGCTCAGATTATTAAAGAAGAAAATATCAGTATTTTAGAGATTGATGCGGAACTTTTACGTCTTTCTGATATTTTGAAAACAAAGATCAACGGTATGTTTGAAGAGTACGGATTAATTATGCCGGACTTTTTTATTAATCGGGTGATCACGCCGGATGATGATCCGAATTATCGCCGGATGAAAGAGCAGTATGCGCAGCAGTATCTTCTCGTTAAACAGGAAGAAATCAGACGTAAGGAAGCGGAAGCGGCGGCGGAGCGTAAGGCGGTAGAAGCACAGACGGAGGTGCGGCTTAAGGTCATAGAGGCACAGGGCAGTGCGGAAATCCTGAAGATTCAGAAGAGTGCAGAGGCGGAAGGATATAAGATGCAGGCGGCTGCGGAGGCAGCGGAAATGCAGATGAAGGGATATACTTATCAGCAGGAAACATCCCGTCTGGTAGGAATGGAAGCCATGAAAAACGGCATTGCAAACGGCGCAGGCACAACATCGGCGCTGGGAGACCTGGCCGGACTCGGTGTAGGACTGGGGGCCATGGGCGGTGTTATGAATATGACTAAGGACGCTTTGTCTCCGTTGGCTAAAGAAGGTGTAGAGATGGGACAGGCAATGGGTGAAATGTTACAGACGACTTGGAACTGTCCTTGCGGTCAGTCCGGGAATACCGGTAATTTCTGCAGTAACTGTGGCAGAAAAAGGAGCGAATAGAGAACATGAACAGGAAAAAATATTTGCGGGGTTATATTCTGATTGCTTTTGTTTTCCTTATTTACAATATAGCTACGATACCGTTTGCCAAAAATATTGTGTTCCGGACTGCCTATTTTTTTTCTGTAATCGCAATATTAATGCAGGTCTATACGCTGTATGAAATGGCGAAAGGTCAGGCGCTTATAAAGGATAGAGTATATGATTTCCCCATGCTCAGAAACAGCGTGCTGTACTTGATCGTGCAGATAGCAGCAAGCCTGATTCTGATGGGGTTTTCCGTAAAGATTCCTGTCTTTGCAGCGGTGCTGATAGAGATGGTGATTCTGGCCGTGGCGGTTATGGGATTTTTTGTTGTGAGGGCGGCGCGGACAGAGGTGTTCCGGCAGGATGCAGAGCTTGAAGAAGAATTGATAAAAATGAAGGAATTACAGTCGCGGGCAAATTTGCTGATCAGTCAATGCGAGGAAGCGCAGATTCAGGAGATACTGCATAAGCTGGCGGAAGAAATCCATTACAGCAATCCTTTATCCAAAGGGATCACGGAGGAGATTGAGGAGGAAATTTCGGTTCTATTTACAGAGATAGAGGCAGCAGCGCTTGATGGGAATACAGAGAGTACTTCCGGTCTGTGCGAACGAATAACGGGATTACTACGAGAAAGAGACAGAATATGCAAGTACGGCAAATGAGGAGAGCATAGAAAATGTCTGTATTGATATGTAAAATGTGCGGCGGTGATCTGGAGATCAAAGAGGGTATGACAACCGTAAGATGCCCTTATTGCGGAACGAATCAGACACTGCCGAAGTTTGATGATGAAAAACGCCTTAGGCTGTATGACCGGGCGAATCATTATAGGCGAAGTAACGATTATGATAAAGCGATGGCGGTGTATGAGCATATTCTTGAAGAAGATCAGGCAGACAGCGAGGCTTACTGGGGAATTGTCCTATGCCGCTACGGAATAGAGTATGTGGATGATCCGGCGACGCATAAGAAGATTCCCACTGTCAATCGGGCACAGTATACATCGATTCTGGCAGATGAGGATTACAAGGCGGCTCTTCGATATGCCGACGCAGTTCAGGCAGGAATCTATGAACAGGAAGCAAAAGTTATCGATACGATCCAAAGGGGCATTCTTCAGGTATCACAGAGAGAAACGCCTTATGATATTTTTATCTGCTGTAAGGAAACGGATGAAAACGGAAACAGGACAAGAGACAGTGTACTGGCCGACGAACTATATTACCAACTGATACGCAATAATTTCAAGGTATTTTTTGCCAGGATCACACTGCAGGATAAACCGGGTGCAGCCTATGAACCATATATTTTTGCTACGCTCCACTCTGCCAGGGCTATGATCGTTGTCGGAACTTCGCCGGAAAATATTCAGGCAACCTGGGTTAAAAATGAATGGAGCAGGTATCTCTCTCTGATTAAACGTGGGGAGAAAAAAGTATTAATTCCGGCATATCGGGATATGGACCCTTATGATTTGCCGAAAGAATTTTCCCATTTACAGGCACTGGATATGTCGAGACTGGGATTTGTACAGGATCTGATTTATGGAGTCAACAAGATTTTTGGCGATGACACATGGAATGGAATAAGAGAAACCGTAAGCCGGAATACAGAGGCCACGATGGCTCAACAAGAAACTAAAATCCCGATTCCTATAGAGCATGAAACGCATAAAAAGGAAAGTAAGGGAAGAAAAACAGCCATTGTGCTAGGGATCATTCTGGTTTCGGCAATTGCGCTGATAGATGTCGTGAACAATTATAAGCAGCTACGAGCATCTTATGAGAAAAATTTAGCGCCATTAATAGATGAAACAAAAAATGAGGAAGAGACAGCAAAAGAGACCTTCACCGCTCCAAGTGTAGAACAGACAGATCAAACGCAGGAAGTTGCTGATTTTACCGGTGTAATGGAAGAGTTTGTTTCCAGTGTGTATAAACGTCCGGCAAAAGATGTCCCTGAAAGTCAGTTGGCAAAGATGCAACAGCTTATTATAAAGCACGATCATGAACGGTGGGAGATTGGATACAGTTTTAAACCGCCGACGGACAATTCGATCAAAGGTTTTGAAGCGGATGATTTCGGAGATGGTCTCGTGTGGATGACTTTTTTTGATGAGGAGAGTATTAGTTTACGCGGTCTATGTCGGTTTTCTAATCTGAAAAAATTGGATGTAGGAGCTGTGACTGATTTAGAAGATATTAAAGGGCTGTCATTGGAGAGTGTCAGCGCTTATTTTGCGAATCCGGCACAAGCTGCGAATATACTGGATGATCCGGGAACGGTCAGGGAATTAGGGTTTAATGGCAGCGTGAAAAATCTGAATGGAATTGGGGCATTTGAAAATTTAGAGACGTTGTATATTGGATATTGTGAACTTGACAATATTGACATGCTGATACATGTAAAACATTTGAAAAACCTTTTTTTGGATAGTGATGAAAATCTGACAGATTTTTCAGTTCTTGGAAAACTTCAGGATTTGGAAAAATTGTATTTGGATGCAGATGGGCTAAGGTCTATTAAATTTGTCAGCAGCTTGAAACATCTGGATACATTGAAAATTGAATGGGGAAAGCTGAACGCCCTCTACGGATTGGAGGAGTGCGAGACATTAAGGTGTTTGTCGATTTCTGGATGTATGGAATTAAAAGAGATGAGTGCGGTATCGGAGCTGATAAATTTACAGGAACTTTCTTTGGAAGTACCTTACGGCTGTCCCGAACCGAAATTAGGTAATCTGACAGAATTAAGAAAGCTGACGCTTAATGGTTTTGAAGACTGTTCCTTTATCGAGAATATGACTAATTTGACAGAGCTTAACTTAATTTATTGTGATTTGCCGAAAGGAGTAGATTTGTCGAATTTAGTTTCACTCAAGAAACTTTCCTATGACCACAGTGTTGCAAATGAAATAAGAATTGCTGATATAGAAGCCTTTCAAACGTTGGAAATTTTGGATATTCAAGGTTCAAAATGTTACGACGATATATCGGGAGTCTTCCGAATGCCAAACCTTAAAGAATTAGATATCAGTGGTATGTACTGCGAAATAGATTTTGATGCTGTTGTTGAAAATTCCAGATTGGAAATCTTACATATGAATGATATTAATCTGATTACAAATGCGTGGTTTGAGCGTACATACGGAGTGATAACCGGAGGCTGGGATGAAGTAGCATTGGATGAACATATAGATTTTCTTAAAAAATTTCCGGAACTTAAGGAATTATATTTGAGTGAAGACGGATTGACGGATCTTAACTTTGCGGTAGGAATGTCTTCTTTGGAAATCCTGGATATTTCAGAGAATTATATTACAGATCTGAAACCGCTTGCCGAACTGCCTTCATTGAAAAAGGTAATTTGTGCAAGTAATCCGATTGAAAACGAAAATGTGTTTCGGGATTCTGTGGTGGTTATCACGGAATTAGAGAAAGAATAGGCAATTAATGAAGGATTATAAACAAAACTCAATAAGAAAGGAAAAGGTGTATTTATGAAAAGGATGACGAGAAACGTAATAGCAGCTGCCATAATGCTTGCATTGATGCTTGCAGGATGCGGTAACAAAGAGGTAGTTATGAAGGAATTTACTTCTGAGGATGAAACCGTAAGTATTCAGTTGAATGAGAAATGGAAGCAGGAAGATATAGGAACCGGAGCTGAGGGCTGGATTGCGGCAGCCAGCGAAGATGATTCTGAGGCGGTTATGGTTATGCAGATGGCAAAAAATATTTATGGTGCAAATGTTATTGACATGGATAATTGGAAAGATATGATAAACGCTTCCTATCCGATGTCAGAAATGACATTGATTGATAATCCGTCCGTTCCGGATATGGATGTGGCGGAAACCTATAGTTGTACAGTGACTATTGAAGATATCAGTGGCAATGGACGTATTCTGTACGGTGAGACAGAGTATGCCTATTACAGCATTTTATATGTAGCTATCAAAATGAATACTGCAGAGATAGAATATTTTAATAATGTATGTGGTTCATTTAAGGAGAATGCTCCGGAAATTGAAGAAGCATCAGCAATGGAAAGTACAGATACGATTCAATGGTTTAATAATACATGTGCTGTTCTGACAGCAGCTAACCGTTGGGATTACACTTTGTTTGGCGGGGCGCCTGCAGATGATAACAGTAAAAGTATGGTTCAGAACCTTCTGAGCGAGTGGTGGGATGTTACAGATCATGAAACAGCGGAGGAGACAATGGACTGGCTTTTAACAGAAGGACACCGTGTCTCTTTTGCAGAAGAGATGGACATATTGGCAGAAGCCGGGCTCGCGGATGCTTCCGAAGCTGAGAGGGTTGACCTGATTCTTGAGAACTTTGATGTAAGTGAGGAGGAGGCGCAGAATTACGTAGATTGGTTCGCTTTATATGAACAGTATGGTTCAGACGCTGCGGCAGGATGGGATTACAGCCGTGCGATGTCGCTTCTGGGATACTATTATCTCGCGGGATACTATACCGAAGAAGAGGCTTTAGATAAGTCGCTGGAGACCGCGGAGGTTATCCAGAATACCTTTGATTCGTGGGATAGCCTTATGGAAAGTTATTTTGTAGGATATGAATATTGGGCAGAGGAGAGTAGTGATGAGCGGCGCGGGATTTATGAAGAAATCAAAGCGGCTTCTGACAGCCCGTTTCAGTTAGAGTGGGGAATGACATTTGAGAAAACGTGGTAGGAGATTTTTGTTAATCAATCAGATTAAGGCATAGGAATAAAGCGGATCAGTTTAAACCGCTTAAGATAAGGAGGGAAGAGAAATGTACGAGATATTTGAAGTAGTTATCACCGTTGCTTTTATCGCAATCGCGGCAGTCTGTATTATCAGGAACATTAAGAAGAAAAAAGATGGTGATAAGTAAACGAAAATGCCCTGTCGGAAACGGCGGGGCATTTTTATTTATTTGTAATAGAAACCTGTGCGATATAACCTTTTCAATTTCGACATGAAATGGTAAGATAAGAATAAACTATAAAAAATATTTTAATACATATTATTATACAAGGAAGGTACTGTTATGGCATCTAATGATTATGCAACAGCGTTAAAACAGGGACGACGCAGTTATCGGACTGCGCTCACTAAGGGCGAATACCCTTATCTCCCGGTACTGGATGAAATGATATCTTATACCGAGGTAGCATCAATTGAAAATTTGGGAATCATGGATATTCCATTATCTAAGATCGTGGGAACAAAGACGGTGGGGCGGTCTAATGCGTTCGCCAATAATTTTATGCCGCTTCTTCCCGAGAACTCGGAATTTGGGATGAAGTGGGGATCGCTTTATAACCATCAGATCGATGACGGGATCAACGATCCGATCATCGCTTATGAATTTATGAATCAGTTTTATGTGCAGGAAGGCAACAAGCGTGTCAGCGTTATGAAATACTTGAAGACCTACAGCCTTTCTGCAAGCGTTACCCGTCTGGTTCCCAAGAGATCAGATGATAAAGAAAATCGTCTGTATTATGAATTTCTGGATTTTTACGAGGTATCGCAAAGTTATGATGTCTGCTTTTCCAAAGAAGGGAGTTATAAGAAACTTCTGAAACTTATGGGAAAAGCAGAGGATGAAGTCTGGAGTGATGATGACAGAATGGATCTGCATTCTGCCTGCTATAACTTCGAGCTTGCATTTAACAAGGCACATGGCGAGAAATTGGATATCAATGTATCCGATGCTTTTTTGATTTATGTAGAAATATACGGATACGATAAGGTTATAGATGAAACAGAACAGGAAATAAGCCGCTCACTCCAAAAAATTTGGACAGAGATCACCCTTGCCGATCAGGGCAGTCAGGTAGAGCTTGTGCAGTCTCCTGAACAGGTAAAATCCTCTCTTCTGAACAAACTGCTTCCGACGGGAATCCCGGATTCTCTGAAAATAGCATTTATTTATATGAAGACAACGGAAACTTCCAGTTGGGCATATGCGCACGAACTGGGAAGATTGTATCTGGAACAGGCGTTTGACGGTAAAATAGAGACGATGGCTTTTGATAAAGCCGACACGGAGGAGGAAGTGGAAGAGGCCATTGAGCAGGCGATCGCGGCAGGCTGTGAGTTAATCTTTACGACGGCTACGCAGATGATAAACCAGAGCGTGCGTTCTGCGGTTCATCATCCGAAGGTAAAAATATATAACTGTTCGATCAAGATGTCCTATTCTTCTATCTGTACATATTATGCAAGGATGTATGAGTCTAAGTTCCTGATGGGCGCTATTGCAGCTGCGTTGTCCAGAACCGACAGGCTTGGATACGTGGCGGATTATCCGATCTACGGCACTCTGGCGAACATTAACGCATTTGCTTTGGGGGCTAAAATGATCAATCCCTATGTGCAGATTCATTTGGAATGGACGAAGGTTAAAGGAGTAGATGCCAGAGAAAGACTGAAGCAGGAAGGAATCGTCTTTGTATCTGACAACGATATGATTACTCCGGAGAGTGCTTCCAGAGCATATGGTCTCTATGCGAAAAGAGAAGACGGAACCACTGAAAATCTTGCAACACCAATCTGGGACTGGGGAAAATTTTATGAGAAAATAATTAGGAATATTTACAGCGGCGGCAGCACGGAGGCGGAGGCACAGAAAGGAAAGAAGGCGGTCAATTACTGGTGGGGAATGTCGGCGGATGTCATTGATGTCATCTGCTCAAAGTCTATGCCACACGGAACCAACAGACTTATTGAATTTCTGAAAAGTTCGATACGCGCAGGAGCCTTCCATCCTTTTGACGGTCCGATCTATGCACAGGGGGGTGTTGTACAGTGCGAGAAAGGTGAGAGTCTGGGACCGGAGGAGATTATTACCATGGATTGGCTGGCAGAGAATGTGATCGGAAAAATTCCGGAATTAGACGAACTGACGGATGAAGCCCGGACACTCGTAAACTTTCTGGGTGTTAAAGTAGATGAATCCGGCACGGATAAAAGCGCCGATACCCAGACTGACAGGTCAGAAGGGGACGGAGGGATTCAATGAAGATATTAGTGCTTGCTGATCAGAAATCTAAATATTTGTATGATTTCTATGAACCGGATAAATTGAAGGATATTGACCTCATTATTTCATGTGGGGATCTGTCACCGGCATATTTGTCTTTTTTCGTCACGCTCTGCAATGTGCCGCTGCTCTATATTATGGGCAACCATGATGAAAGATATGAGGAGACGCCGCCGGAAGGATGCATCTGTATTGAGGATGATATCTATGTGCATGAGGGAATCCGTATCCTTGGTTTGGGCGGTTCCATGGAATATATACCGGGAGCAAGCAATCAGTATTCAGAACAGAAAATGAGAAAACGTGTTCGGAAGTTGAAATTTAAGCTATGGTGGAATAAAGGGTTTGATATTCTTGTAACTCATGCACCTGCTTATCATATTAATGATCTGGAGGATCTGCCCCATCGGGGTTTTGAAGTTTTTCGGACATTGATGGAGAAATATGAACCGAAGTTTTTCTTTCACGGGCATGTACATGCCAATTATGGCAGAGGATTTAAGCGGACAGACACATATGGTAAGACAACTATAGTGAATGCCTATGAGTACTATATTGTGGATTATTCGTAATAAATTTTTTAATTTGGTTGTAAATATCATAATGGTAAGATAAAATAATAAAAAAGAGCTGGTACACGCACTTATGCAGTTTGTGATGTATCAGCTTTTTTGAAACAGATGTAAGGATTTACAATACATATGGTAAAAACAGGAGAACACATATGATCCCGATAGACTTCGCAGCATGGAATATGCAGAATATATTGATTCGTGTTATCGTGGCGGCTATTTTAGGAGGTATCGTTGGTCTTGACCGTGGAATGAAACACCGCGGTGCAGGGACGAAAACGATTACGGTGGTCTGCCTTGGCGCTACTCTGGTCATGTTGACAGAACAGTATATACAGATTCACTTTCCCGGACTTGCTAATATGAACCGTATGGCGGCACAGGTGATCAGCGGGGTAGGCTTTATCGGTGTGGGTACGATTATCATATCTAAGCACCGTGTCAGAGGACTGACGACTGCGGCCACGCTCTGGGCGAGTGCGTGTATCGGACTTGCTGTGGGAATCGGATTTATCGAGGGAGGCGTGCTGATTACTGTTATGATGCTGCTCTCACTGCATGTGCTTCCTTTCGTGGAACGTTTTGCCACCAGACACTCCCGTTATTGTAATGTGTTCATTGATCTTGAGAAAAGCAGGGATTTGCATATCGTTATACAGGATCTGAAGGATTCGGGGGTCGTGATAGATTCCATGGATATGAGTGAGTCCAGAATTGCCGGTGAGGGAGTTTCCGTGCATATGGTTCTCTATGTGAAGAAGCCTACGGAACGCACGGAGATATATGATATTCTCATGAAGTCGGACAAGGTGGTTTCATTGGATTTTCTGTAGTGATGGAGATAGTGTAAGGCAGGGAGTGTGAAAACTATGTGGTATGGAAAAGAATCTGTTTACAAGGAAAAGTTTCAGGATCCGACAGGTATATTTTTTACAGAGGAAGTATTTCCGGAGCTTGCAGATAAGAAAGATGATGTAAGCGATATTTTGCAGATGGCTGTTGACAGGCTGATTGCAGAGCAGAGTTATGGTATCCTTTATATTCCGGAAGGTGAATATCGGATAAAAAATACGGTTAAAATTCCGCCGTCTGTCCGTTTGATTGGCTACGGAAAGAAGAGACCGGTCTTTGTGCTGCCGGCAGGAACGGAAGGGTTTGGTGCAAAATTGGGCACTCCGGGAGCAGACTCGGCGACGGCTTTTATGTCGGGATATCCCGGCGCAAAGTATATGTTTTGGTTTATTGGGGAAAAGGATACACAGAAAGAGGAGCCTGCAGATGCGAATGCGGCAACATTTTACAGCGCCATCAGCAATATTGATTTTAAAATAGAGGAAAATAACCCAGGCGCAATCTGCATCCGGGCACACTTTGCCCAGCATGGTTTTGTCAGCCATTGTCATTTTGACTTGGGAGACGGGTTGGCCGGCTTGTTTGATGTGGGAAACGAGATGGAGGATCTCACTTTTACGGGCGGTGTCTATGGTATTGTGTGTCGTATGTGTTCTCCCGGCTGGCCCTTTGCCTTGCTGGACTCTGTGTTCGAGGGGCAAAAGAAGGCAGCCATATTAAGCGGCATGACAGGTTTTACCGGTTTCAGGCTGCGGATTTCCGATACACCCAAAGCGTTTGATTTATATGTGCAGGAAAGTTGGGAAAAGCTGTATCTGGAAGACTGTATCTTTGAGAACATACATAAAGAAGCCATAACCTGCTATCAGACAGATGCAGTGATTCAGCAGACCAACATCAAAAGGCTTCGCTGTGCAAATGTGCCGGTTCTTATAAAACATGGGGATAGCGGCAGGGTATTGTGTCCGGAATATCCAGTATATGAGGTGGAGGATTATGCGTACGGCTATATGCTGGACGATGGCGGAGAGGCTAAACATCAGGAAATACAGACAATAAATCCGTTAGCGCAACTTACTGATATGCCACAAAGTGATATCCCCCCTGTACCACCTATGGAGAAATGGGTGTCCGTCTTACAGTACGGAGCAAAAGGGGATGGCGTGAGTGACGATACGAAAGCCATTCAGACGGCGGTGGAAGAGGCAGATATCCTATATTTTCCGCAGGGTATTTATAAGATTACAGACACAGTCTATTTGAGGAGAAATTGTTGCCTGTATGGACTGAGCCCTATTACCACACAGATCGTAATCGAAGATGACACGCCTGCATTTGCCGGTTTTGGGGCACCAAAAGCGCTGGTGGAGACAGCAGAAGGAATATCGGTCTATTTTAACGGCATTGGTATTGATACCGCAGGAAAGAATCCCAGAGCTGCCGGTGTTAAATGGATGGCAGACGCTTCTTCCTATATGAATGACGTCAAGTTTGTAGGCGGGCATGGATTGATGTTTCGGGATGGTCGCAATGCCTATGGCTATCTTTACAATGCCACCCGGACAGCAGACTACGATCCGGATCGTGTCTGGGACTATCAGTATTCCAGCCTTTGGATCACAAACGGCGGCGGAGGAATTTTCAAGGATATATGGAGCGCCAGCCCCTATGCGGAGGCAGGGATTGCCATTACTAATACGGATACGCCGGGCAGAATGTATGCGATTTCACTGGAGCATCATGTCAGATGCGAGATGAAATTAAATGGGGTCAAGAATTGGAGTTTCTATGCCTTCCAGACAGAAGAAGAAAAAGCGGAAGGAATGGAATGTCTGCCGATAGAACTGGTTCTGTGTGAGAACATACTGTTTGCCAATTTGTTTATGTTCAGGGTGATTGCAGTGGACAGACCGTATGAAGTCGGGATAAGGCTATGGGATTGTGAGGATGTCAGTCTGCTCAACGTGCACAATAAGGCGCAGATGCAGTATGTATTTACTCTGACTTTGCAGGATGAGACGACCGGATTTTACGCAAAATCTCCTGAATATGCCAGACTTTATATCAAAGGCGGGCAAAAGGAAACAAAAATGGCACAAAAGGAAGGAAACTATGAAATAATAGGGGAGAATTGTGTTTTTGCACAAGGAACTGCTTTTGACGAAGATGGTAATCTCTACTGGTGTGACAAGATCAGAAAGAAAATCTATAAGTATGACAAGAAGGAAAAGAAAACCAGACTTTTCTTAGATATTCATTTTATGCCGTCTGCGTTGGCAGTGGATACCGAGGGGCACCTGTTAGTGGCGGTAGATTATTCCGAACTGAAAAAGACAGTACCCGGACAACCCTTTGCCAAACATGATACCAGCTATTTCCATCCATTCTTCTCGTGGTTTTACAAAAGAGGTGAGAAGGCATATGCGGTTTCCCTTGAAAATCCTTATGATTCCATGGTTGAGTTAAAGAAATTGCCGGCAGATGAGTGCAAACCGGAAAGAGTATTCAGACCTGCGCATCTGGATTATTATGGCATGATGAAGGAAATTGCGGAGAACCCGATTAGTGAATATTATCTTGCGCCGGACGGGAAGACGGCATTAGAAGGCTGCATCGACCTTGCCAGAAGTCTATCTTTAAAAGAAGCGGTTTTGGGGGAACCTTTTGTGATGATGAATGACAGCGCAAGAAAAGCCTTTATGTTTGATGTTACCGTCGGCGGAAATCTTCAAAATGGCAGAGCAGGAAGCGCCAAGGGACAGTATGGCGGTTATCTTGACGAAGAGCAGATACTTTGGGTAGTAGACGATAAACTATATGGCTATCAGGATGGAGAAATCGTGAGGACAGAGGAAATACCGAAAGATGCCTATATCATTGTGGAAAACAAGGGCGACCGGTATCTTTTGGGACGAAACCGTGTCTATCGTTTCTAAACGATATAGGCAAAGATATTGATGATTGGGTTGGTACGAAAAGCAAGGGAAGAAAAATATCAACCAATCATCAAACCCACCGGACAATGGTCGGAACCCATTACATCCTTGTAGATTAATGCGTCCTGTAACCTGTCTTTCAGACATTGTGACGCAAGGAAATAGTCAATACGCCATCCCGCATTCTTAGTTCTTGCGTTGAACTGATATGACCACCATGAATAAGCTCCTTCTAAATCGGGGTAAAAATATCGAAATGTATCAATAAATCCTGCCTCTGTCAAAGCCGTGAATTTTGCTCGCTCCTCGTCCGTAAAACCGGCGTTCTTACGATTAGTTTTCGGATTTTTCAAGTCAATTTCTTTGTGTGCCACGTTCAAATCACCGCAAAAGATTACAGGTTTCTTCTTTTCTATTTTTTTCAGATAAGATAAGAAATCATTTTCCCACTTCATACGGTAGTCCAGCCGGGTCAATTCACGTTGGGAATTGGGTGTATACACGGTAATTAAATAATAGTCCGGATATTCCAATGTAATGATGCGTCCTTCATGGTCATGTTCCTCGATTCCGATTCCGTAGGAAACGGAAAGGGGCTCCTTTTTTGTAAAAACAGCGGTTCCCGAATATCCTTTTTTCTCCGCGTAATTCCAATATTGATAATAGCCGGGAAGTTCCAAATCAATCTGTCCTTCCTGCAATTTTGTTTCCTGTACACAGAAGACATCCGCATCTTCATTCTGCACAAAATCCAAGAATCCTTTACTGACACAGGCCCTTAGTCCGTTGACATTCCAAGATATAAATTTCATAACACCCATTCCTTTCACATCTTTAGTATTTTTATATTTACCTTATTTTCGTATCTATTCTTTTCACTTCGTTCAAGTCACAAAACTCCATAAAATTATTGCTTTTCAACTCTGGCCTATTTTATTATTAATGTCCGGACGGGCAGCTTACACGATCTATGTGCGCCCATGCCTTGCGGAGAAAAATGAGATTTTCTTAATATTCCGTTCAAAACCCAGCAATTTCGGGACATGGATGTCCCGAAAAGCCCGTAACGAGCTCGGATGGCGAGTAGAGGGCGGTTGCGTTCGGCATTCTTGATCTTACCGGAATATTTAGAAAATCCATTTTTCGCAGCCCGCATGGGCACGCATAGATCGTGCAAGCTGCCCTCACAGCCTAAATTATTTACTCATAATACTCCTTAATCAATTCCTCCACAATCTCCTGCGACAATTCATACATCCCATCCAACCGCGCTTCATAATTATCTATCGTCAGCCGCTCATCCCCATTTGCCAGCTTATCATAGACATAATAGTTGATATCCTTAGAAAAATGAATCATATCCATATAATTGTCCAGATTCGTAATGATCTCCCGATCGTCCTGATAAAAATAAATCTCCACATTATCATATTGCAAGAGTGCCTTTATTGCCTGTTTCTCGTTATAGATCACGGCGTCTCTCTCACCGCTGCGGTATGCGTTATCCCACCACAGCATAGAGTAAGGTGAAAAGAAGAACTTAAATGTAGTCTCCGGGTGCGCCTCTACCTGTGCGGTGAGAAGTGCAATATTTCCGGCAAGTTCCGTGATGTTTGCGGTTTCCGGCTGCATATTTTTGACAGAGGGAAGGCGGGTATATAAACCCATTGCCATATCCTGTCCGAAATATTTCCATTGTGCCCAGTTGTAGGAGTCGCCTTCATCGTAATCGCCGATAAAAGAATAGGCCAGCATATAAGGAAGTTTTTCCATCAACACGTCCTTATTGAGCACATAGGAATAATCGTTGAAAGGATTCTTGTCATACAGATACATCGGGCAGCCTGTAGACACATAGGTGGGTTCTGTGCTTGCCGACAGGGAAGAGGGATCAATATTGTAGAAAACATATTTCAGGTCATGTCCTTCATAGGCATTGTCTAACAAATAACACAAATCTGCGGTGGCGCCGTAAGAACGGATCGCCTTGATCGTGCTGCATCCGAATCCCCCGTCGAACCAGTAATTGTTATAATTTTCACAGACCGAAGATCCCACGATCAGCGCATCATAATCGAAGGTGCGCAGTGTGCCAATACACTGATATTCCTTGTCGGTCAGTACCGCCTTCAGACCCGGCAGCGGTTTGTGATATTGATAAAAAGGATCAAAGATTACCACTACAGCAATGACTGCTACCAGAAGAATACTCATCCGTATGAAAAAAGATTTAATAAATTTCTTATCCGTATCCATATGTTTTATACCTTCCTATAGACTCAGCTCCATGTAAGCAAAAAATATGCCATACATAATGTCAAGTGCATTCGGTTTAACTTAATGATATCATTTCCGAATGACTGAGCAATTACTAAAAATTGAAATACAAGAACGTACTCACCTGCGACAAAGATACAATACACCATATTAACAGAATACAGATGATCCAACATCTTTTTGAAGTCAGTTCTCCGCGCATGGATCGTTCATAGGCATTGGGCTTGAATACCAGATAGAATGCCAGTGCAAACAGCAAGAACATAAAAATCAGATACAGGTAGTTTGCCATGTTCGGCGCTACCATATCCACGGCCTGTCTGATCACATACATCTCGGAGACATCTAACTGTGCCGCGACATCATAAATTTTACCCGTAAAGCTTCCGGAGAAAAGATTCTTAAATAACTGAATCGCCGCTATCATGCTTGTGCTTCGGAAGAAGAAGAGCGACATATTAAACAAGGCAAAGGTGAAGATCCAGCCCAGCCATGCGGGGATATGGAAAAGCGCCGGTCTCTTCTCATCCCGTCCTTTAATACCGATAATTCCCAGATTGTCCCAGACAACCAGCAGTCCGTGTATAGCGCCCCATGCCACATAAGTCCAGGCAGCCCCATGCCACAGTCCGCTTAAGAAGAAAATGATAAAGGTGTTGATGAGCATACGCACTCGGCCCTTCCTGCTGCCGCCCAGCGGAATATACACGTAGGTGATAAAGAAGCGGGAGAGGGTGATATGCCATCTCTGCCAGAATTCTTTAATAGTGCACGCGCGATAGGGTGAATCGAAATTAACAGGCAGCTCAATATTGAACATCCTGCCAAGCCCGATTGCCATATCGGAATAGCCGCTGAAGTCAAAGTACAGTTCGAACGTGTAGGACAAGATCACCGCTACCGTGGAGATGCTGTCCAAGGAAAAGGTTTGTGCAAATCCATAGTTAGCTGCCAGCGCAAAGGTATCCGCCAACAGTACCTTCTTGGCAAGCCCAAGCACAAACAGATAGATACCGCGGGAAAAAGAAGCCGCGTTAAAGCAGCGCCCGGAAGTATCCTCAAACTGCGGTATCATTTCTTTATAAAGAACAATCGGACCCGCTATCAACTGTGGGAAAAAGGTAACGAAAGTAATGTAATTAATCAGGGAATAGTGCTCGCATTTTCCCAGCGCCCTGTCAATAATAAAGGATAGCTGCTGGAAGGTAAAGAAACTGATCCCAAGCGGCAGCAGGATATGCTTCAGCGTGAAATCCGTATGAAAAGCATAATTAATATTTTCGATAAAGAAATCATAATACTTAAAGTAAAAGAGAATGCCGAGATTAAGGATGATTCCCGTAATCAGACCGACGCGATTCCATATATGGTGTGTCGAAACGGCCTGTTGCACGCTGTCTGCACCGGAGGGGTCTGTAGGAATTCGTGTCAGAAGATAGCTTAACAGGTAGTTTAACCCTATACTGCACAGTATGATCGCCAGATAAATGACATTAAAATAACCATAGAACCAGAGGGACATTCCTGCCAGAAATACATTTGCAAGAGTGTATTTCTTATAGTAATTCAGTCCATACCAGCCCAAAAGCGTCAGCGGTAGAAATATGAAGATAAAAATATACGAGTTAAATAACATATGGTTATGAAATCCTTTTGCTACATTTACTGTAAAAATACATATTTTTCTAATAAAGGCAGAAACTAGTTACTGCAGAGTTCTCTTTGGCAGGCGGTAGCACGCTAGTATAGTATACATCCTATTTGGCATATATAAACTGTCGAAAGGATAAATACAGGTAACTGTGAAGGTACTGAACAGTTCAAATACAGTATATCAAATAGAGGGGACAGAAACAATAAAGAAGATTAACTAAGACGGAGGGAAACAGACAGAAATGAAAAAAAACAGGAGAAGAATGGTTACAACTATTTTACTCACAGCATTGTGTGTTACAACAGGTTGCAGTAATGAGCTGCCGGAAGATGAACTGGTAGGCAACGGTCAGGCATTTGAAATGCAGAAGATCAGCGACGATCTGCAGGCAAGTAATTTTCCTTTTCAGGATAAGGAAAAGTTCGTGACTTTGACACAATTAAAAGACAGTGTCAAGGAACTGATGGGTGATCAGTACTGGCCGGAGGTGGATCTGACTAAAGAGGAACTGGAGAAGAATATCGGAATTACGGAAGACATGTATGTGGACTTTCTGGCTGAAAAGCAGGTTATGGATTCTCATATTGACACGATGATCATCATTCATGCCAAGGAGACAGAAGTGGGAGCGGTCGAGGCGGCATTGGAGAGATATCGTGAAAAGATAATTGAGGAGAACAATAACTATCCCCAGAATTTATGTAAGGCGCGGGCTTCCCGCATGGAGACAATAGAGAATTATGTCTGTTTCGTGCAGTTGGGCGCCGATACCACGATCGTTGCCGATAAGGGTGAGGACGAGATCATCGCTTACTGTCAGGAGGAAAACGAGAGGGCACTGTATGTTCTGGAAAAAGAGATTCTGCAATAAAAGTGATGAATTTTTACGGTTGGGTGTAAGTTACTTCTTCTCATTTTACTAAGGATATGATATAATAAAGAAAATTTCGTAAAGTTTCGCAAATGATATCCATAAAAGACAGTGCGAAAAATATATACGAAATGTAAGACGGACAATTATGTAAAGAAGGAGGTTCCTAATGAGAAGAAAAGTAAGTGCATTTTTCATGGCAGTAATTCTGATGATCATGCCGTTTATGACAGCGTTGTGTAGTGGGATGACGGTTCACGCGGCGGAAGGCACAACCATAAAGCTGCACTATCACAGAGGTGATGATGCATATGACGGTTGGGATGTATGGTTCTGGGAAGAAGGCGGCGGTGCGGGTGAAGGCATTCCTTTTCAGGAAGAAGACGGCGACATGGTAGCGACGAAAGAAGTTACCCCCGGGATAACAAGCGTAGGATTTATCGTTCGTACCCAGGATTGGCTGAAAGATTTTGATGGTGACCAGTTTATCGATATATCTGAGGTGATATCGGGTACCGTACATATTTATGTGGAATCGGGCATAGAAGGTTATACGAAAGAATACGGAGATGATGTGGTGACAGGAGTAAGATTAAGAACGGCGACTTATAATAATGACGGCACGATCAAAGTCACAATGACGGGCGAGATTGAGGGTGATCCGAACGGTGTTTTCTCTGTTGCGGATAAGGAAGGTGAAATTGCCGTTACGGAAGTAACAGGCGGTACGGATGGTGTGTACACCGTAGTATTGGCGGACAATCTGGATGCGTCTAAGAGCTATACGATTACTTTCGAAGAAATGGCATATGATATATATATTCCGAGTATCTATTCCACGCCGGAGTTTGAGGCGGAGTATACATACACAGGGGATGATCTGGGAGCGACGTGGAGTGAGTCACAGACGGCATTCCGCGTCTGGGCACCGACAGCGGAATCCGTATCATTACGACTCTACGAATCAGGTACGGGTTATTCTAAGGATATGACGGAAGAGATCGAGATGACGCCGGATGTGAACGGTACATGGGTCACAACAAAAGACGGTGATTTAAGAGGAGTCTATTATACTTATTATGTTACAATAGACGGTGTAAGCAGAGAGGCATGTGATCCTTATGCGCGCACGACCGGAATTAACGGTGAACGTGCCATGATCCTTAATCTGGACGATACAGATCCGGAAGGATGGGACAGCGATACAGATCCCAATGCGGGGAAAGGAATTAATGACGCGATTATCTATGAACTGCATGTGCGGGACCTTTCCGTGGGTGCGGATTCCGGAATCGAGAATGAAGGTAAATTCCTCGGATTGACAGAGACAGGAACAAAGACGGAGTCAGGAATATCCACCGGATTGGATCATATCAAAGAGCTGGGAGTGACTCATCTGCACCTTCTGCCGATCTATGATTTCGGTTCGGTAGACGAGAAGCGTACATTGACTAATCTGTTTAACTGGGGTTATGATCCGGTCAATTACAATGTGCCGGAAGGGTCTTACTCTACGGACGCTTCCAACGGCGAGGTTCGTGTCAAAGAGTTAAAGCAGGCAGTGAAGGCGCTGCATGACAATGATATCAGTGTAGTAATGGATGTTGTATACAATCATGTATACAATGTTACAGACTTCTGTTTCAACAGGATCGTGCCGGATTATTTCTCGCGTGTCGATGAGGGCGGCGGATATTCTAACGGATCGGGCTGTGGCAATGACACGGCATCCGAGCGTTCCATGGTAAAGAAATATATTGTGGATTCTGTCTGCTACTGGGCGGATGAATATCATATTGACGGATTTCGTTTTGACTTGGTAGGGCTTCTGGATACGGAGACGGTTAATGAGATTATCGAAGAGGTTCACAAGGATCATCCGAACGTGATCTTTTATGGGGAAGGCTGGACGATGAGCACTTCCCTGACAAAAGAAGGTTATACAATGGCGACTCAGCTTAACTCTTCTTATACACCTGAGTTTGCATACTTTAACGATACGATCCGCGACGGCCTGAAAGGCAGTGTATTTGATGATCTGGATAAAGGGTACGCGTCCGGTAAGCCGGATATGGAAGAGACGATCACGAACTGCTTCATGGGTGCGGATGCATGGTGCGGCAGCCCGTCCCAGACGATCAATTATGCTTCCTGTCATGATAACCTGACGTTGTTCGATCATTTGCAGACCGCAAGACCTGAGGCAAGCAGAGAAGATCTGATCAAGATGAATAATCTGGCGGCAGCAGTATACATGACTGCACAGGGTACTCCGTTTATGCAGGCAGGCGAGGAGATGCTGCGTACCAAACAGCGCACGGATGGTACTTTTGATTCCAACAGTTATTCCTCCGGAGATGAAATCAACTGTCTGAAATGGAGTGATCTGGAAGACGAAAGTTATGCACGGGTCTTCGAGTATTATAAAGGTCTGATCGCATTCCGTAAGGCACACGGTGCGCTGCGTCTGACAACAGCGGAGGACGTGGCAGCAACAGTCGCATCGGTGGCAGGGCTGGATGCCAGTGTGGTTGCTTTCGATATTCAGGGCGGCATAAACGGAGAAACGGCAGACGAACTGTTTGTGATCTTTAATGCCAATGAAGCGGGAACCACGGTGACTCTTCCGGAAGGAAGCTGGAATGTTTATATTAACGGTGAGAATGCGGGTACGGCAGTTCTTGATACGATTACAGGCAGTGCTACGGTGGAGCCGATTTCAGCGATGGTGCTTGTAAGAGAGAGCGGTGCGGCAGCAGTGGCGGATGAAGATACCGATGCGCAGGATGAGGCGCCGGCAGATACTACAGCCGAAGAAAGCACAGGGGGAAATAACGGTTTTGTAACTGCGTTGATTGCATGTATTGTAGCGGCTCTGCTTATAAGCGGCGGAGTTGTGTTCGGCAAACGGAAGAAGAAATCCGAGTAATGATAAAGCCGGATATAGGCAGTATATCCGTGTAAAAATAGTAAAGACGGCAGATAGTAGTATATGCCGAATGGTTCGGGCAGGGTGAACGGGATTCCACAGAAGTTCATCCTGTTCGTTTTTTTCTTATTTTACATACCCACAGGAATATGATAAAATGGGCGAAGAAGAAGGACATTGGTGTTAGTAAGTCAAGTGACGGAAGGATTATATATCATGCAGGATTATATCAGGATATCGAAATATGCCGGGATGCGAAATGATCTGGCACAGGCGGGCGGAGGGAACACATCCGTTAAGCCGGATGATCATATCATGCTCGTTAAAAGTTCCGGCGTTCAACTGGCGGATGTAAATGAGCAGGACGGTTATTCCAAGGTAGATTATAGGAAGATAAGGGATTATTTCAAAGACCATGTAGAGCCTTATGAGAAGGATGTCTTTACGGAGGAACTGGGTAAAAAACTGTTACAGGAAGCACAGATCGATGGTACAAGGGCATCGATAGAGACATTTCTGCACGCGGTTACCGGGAAATATACACTCCATTCGCATCCTACGCTGGTCAATGTTCTGACGGCAAGAGCAGACGGTATGGAGACACTGCGTTCACTTTTTCCGAAGGCGGTGTTCGTGCCTTACAGGAAGCCGGGAGCTGCGCTGGCGGAGACTTACTGTAAACTGTATCGGGAGCAGCAGGCACAGGGAGCGGACGGATCTATTATTTTCCTGGCAAATCACGGGCTGGTGGTCAGCGGTGAGAGTGGGGAAGCGGTGATCCGGCATACAGAGCAGGTCTTAGAGAAGATTGCAGAGTATTTGGGGATAGATGACAGTGCGAACAGGAATGCGACGAGGATTTGGGAGACGATAGGGCAGATTAATATGCTGCAGGACAATATCGTCTACCTGTCCGAAAACCGCTATCTGTCGCAGGAGTACGCAGGCAGTAAGCTGGTGGAAAAAGGAATCTGGGATCATGCCTTCTGTCCTGACTGCGTAGTCTATGCAAATAAGAAACTGCTGCAGCTTAAGAAGGATTATGACAGACAGGATATTGAAGATTTTATCGAGTGTTATGGTCTGCCGACGCTTATATATCATGAGGGACATTTCTATATACTGGCGGAGAGTGTAAAAAAGGCGCAGGAGATCGAAAATGTAATGAGCTTCGCTGCGCAGGTACAATATGCCGATATTGGGCATAAGATGTGTTATTTAGACGGCACGCAGCAGGATGAACTGCTGGGCTGGGAGGCGGAGAAATATCGCAGACAGAAATGAGGTAGGAAAATGAACGTAATGATTCCGATGACGGGGTATGGGTCCCGTTTTGTGGCAGCAGGTTATAAGGAGTTGAAGCCTTTTATTAAGGTGATGGAGAAACCGATTATAGAGTGGATCGTAAAGGGAATGTATCCTTCAGATGTTAATTTCATTTTCGTCTGCCGCGGTGAACATCTGCAAGCGGATCCGTCCATGCGAGAGCGTCTTCTGGCTCTTGCTCCGAAGGCAACTGTCGTATCGATAGAGGACTGGGTCAAGAAGGGACCGGTTTACGACGTACTGCGTGCATATAGGATGATTTGCAGGGAAGATGAGCAGACGGAGCCTGTGGGTGGCGAGATTATAGGATCAAAAGAGATCAACAGTGATGATGGCTTTATCATCAATTACTGTGATTTCTATATGACTTGGGATTATGAAGCCTTTGCAAAGGAAGCAAGAGAGCGTGACTGCGACGGCGCGGTGCCGTGTTATACGGGATTTCATCCGAACCTGCTGCCAGAGAAGAATTATTATGCCTCCTGCTTAACGGATGAGGCGGATGACCTGATAGAGATTCGTGAGAAGTATTCTTTTGAGAAAGATAAGACCAAGGCAAAACATTCTCCAGGTACCTATTATTTTAAGAACGGTGTAATCATGGAAAAATACTGTCAAATGTTGACGGAGCATGAGGAGTGCGCTATTAACGGGGAATATTATGCATCGCTTCCCTATAATTTTATGGTAAAAGACGGGCTTAAGGTATGGATACCCACGAACGTGGAATATTTCTGCCAGTGGGGAACGCCGGAGGATATGGAGGACTTCGTTTATTGGACGGATCGAATCCGCAAGACACAACAAAGCGATGAGAAGCCCGGCGTGAAGGCTCTGCCGGAAGATCAGACAGGATCGGAAAACGGTAAAATTCTGATTCCGATGGCCGGTGCAGGGCAGCGGTTTGCGGATGCGGGTTATTCGGTACATAAGCCGGCGATCATGACGGTGGACAGGGCTACAGGAGAAGAAAAGCCGATGGTGGTATGCGCCACTGCCGATTTGCCGGGCGTGGCATCGGATGGCAGCAATGTAATTTATGTGGACAGAACTTTTCATAAGACAGACGGTGTGGAGGATGCTATCCGCGCCTATTATCCGAAAGCCTCCTTTATTACGGTAGATCATCTGACGGAAGGGCAGGCGTGTACCTGTATGCTGGCAAAAGACCGGCTGGAGCCGGAGGAGCCGCTTCTGATCGCGGGATGTGACAATGGGATGGATATCGACGTGACAGCATATGAGGCGCTGAAGCAGGAATGTGATTGTATTGTCTTTACATATAGGCATAATGAGGCCGTGCTTCGGAATCCTAATGCTTACGGTTGGATGATTACTGACGGGAAGGGAAATATCACAGGCACATCGATTAAAAAGGCGATTTCCGACACGCCTATGGAAGATCCGGCGGTGGTGGCGACCTTCTGGTTTAAGAGAGCACAGATATTCTTGGATGCAACGGAGAAGATGATCGCGGAAGATGACCGTATCAACGGGGAATTTTACGTGGATCAGGTAGCAAAGCACGTGCTGGACTTAGGATATTGTGCCAAAATCTTTGATATCGGGCGGTATGTCGGCTGGGGGACACCTGCGGACTATGAAGGCTATCAGGAGACTTGGAAGTATTTTAAGGGATTTATGCAGACAGAACATTATATTTAAGTAGAATATAAGACGGACTTTCAGTAAAAAATGAAGATTAGGCAGGGATAAAAGTACACGGAAAGGCATAAGAATCCATGTTATGGAAGTTAAACGAGCAGGACTTAGAGGAAAATTATCATAAAATATTGGGAACTGCAATTACAGGAACGGTCATATTGAAAATGTTGCTGATGGGTCTGTTTTCATCCGATTACCAGGATCTGATGTTTATTCCTTTCGTGAAATGTTTCCTTGGCGGGGAAAATCCATATCAATATTACTATGATCATAGATTGCTGCCTTCTTTTCCGTACCCGCCCGTCATGCTTCTGATTGAGAGTGTCGGTGGTGTGCTTGTGACATTTTGCGGTACGCTTCCTGTTTTTATGCGGAATCTGCTTTTTAAGATGCCGCTGCTTATCATGGATCTTCTGGGACTATATTATCTCATGCGCATATCTAAATCTAAAAGGAAATACATTTTAGTATTGTATTTCCTGTCGCCGATTATTCTGTACGC
Organism: Lachnospiraceae bacterium; assembly: GCA_014804355.1. GTDB lineage: Bacteria > Bacillota > Clostridia > Lachnospirales > Lachnospiraceae > UBA3282. The sequence goes on along the minus strand of JAAUZY010000043.1, from coordinate 91,367 downwards.
CTCTTATATGCACGGACAGTTAGACATTATACCGACAGTATTTCTGATGGGAGCGATTTATTATCTGACACAGGTGGGTGTGTCAGAGCGGGAGACGGTGCGCAATGAATGGAAATTTGTGGTATTTCTTACGCTTTCGCTGGCTTCCAAGTTTCACATAGCGGTTGTACTGCCGTTGTTTTTTCTCTATCTTTATAAGAAAAAAGGGCACAGAAAGGCAATCATCATGACAGGACTTCCGATCCTGCTTACGATTTTGATCGTGGCGCCTTTCTGGGGAAGCGGATTTGTCAATATGGTGCTGTTCAACAAAGAACAAAGCGCTATGGGTAATGTTTATATTGATTACGGCAAGGCTCATCTTCTGTTATGCGTGCTGGTACTGCTCTTTATTTATTTTCAGGCATTTCATATCAATCAGATGAACAGGGATCTGCTGATCAGTATGACGGGGTTGTTGTTCAGCGTTTTTCTGGCTTTTGTACCGGCTATGCCGGCGTGGTTTATATGGATCGTACCTTTCTTCATGCTCTATCTTGCGGGACTGTCTGTGAATAGAGGAAAAATGGTCATGGTGTACGGCATATTTAATCTGCTGTACCTGCTTTATTATATCTGTCTGCATGTTACGGGATTTACGGATCTGTCAATTCTGGGCAGGAATCTAAACTGTCTAAAATATGTAAATGAGGATGTCAAAAACATTGTGTTTACATTAATGGTCGGAGTGTTTCTGATTCTGGTCGTATCTATGTACCTGTACGGCGTAAACAGTAATGCTTATTATCGTAGGAGAAATCGCCCGTTTACAATCGGCATCGCCGGGGACAGCGGAGCAGGAAAGAGCAGACTGCTTGCCATGCTGGGAGAGCTTATGTCTGAGGAAAATATATTGAATATTGAGGGCGACGGAGATCACAGGTGGGAGCGGGGAGACAGCAACTGGAATGAGATAACACATTTAAATCCGCGGGCAAATTATCTGTACAGACAGGCGGAGGATTTGCGGGTGCTGCGAGGGAACAATTCCGTAAAACGGTCGGATTATGATCACAGCACGGGGACTTTTACCGGTAAGAGGAAGGTAGCGCCCAAACCCTATATCGTTATGTGTGGGCTTCATTCTCTGTATCTGCCGCAGATGAGGCAGGTGCTGGATTTAAAGATCTATCTGGATACCGATGAAGCGCTCAGATATTATTGGAAGATGGGCCGGGATCAGGCCAGCAGGGGGCATGCGGCAGCCGACATCAGAGCACAGATTGAGAAACGTCGTAAAGATGCGGAGAAGTATATCTATCCGCAGAAACAGTACGCGGATCTGGTTATTCGATATTTTGACACCGGATTGCCAAAAGACTTAAAAATGATAGAGGATGGGTACAGAGCGGATCTGGGTGTAGAGTTCTTAATGGATGTCAGTATTGATGCGGAACCTATGCTGGCGCTCATGCAGGAACAAGGCGTAAAAGGGATTTTGTCCTATGACAATGATTTGCTGCATCAGCGAATCCTGTTTGCGGGCGGCGATCTTAAGGTAAGCAGGGAGGTTTGGGAGAATATTGCCCGTGCGGCAATTCCGCAGATCGAGGACCTGACGGGTGGTCATATCCTGTGGGAAGACGGCACAAACGGTATGATACAGGTAATGCTGCTTGTCGTGATCAGTGAGATCATGAGGAGAAACTAGTGCATTGACGATATACAATATTTGATCAAGAAAACAGAATATATGGAATTGCAAAGAGAAAGGTAACTATGATACGAGCAGTCATATTGGATCTGGACAATACATTATATGCATATGAACCGCTGAATGAAGAGGCATCGGCAAAAGTGAGGGAGTTTATCTGCGGGCAGCTTAAGATTACAGGCCCGCAGTATGAGGAAGCATATAATTTCGGGAAAAAAGAAACAAAGAAACGGCTGGGTAATGTGGGGGCATCACACAACAGATTGTTGTATTTTCAGAAGACTCTGGAGTATTTGGGAGTAAATCCGATACCGCTATCCCTGCAAATGTACGAAATATATTGGGGCACTTTTCTGGAGAAAATGTCACTTCGGGAGGGCGCGGGAGAATTTATGGATTGTATGCTGGAACACGGAATCCGAATTATGATCTGTACCGATTTGACAGCGCATATTCAACACCGCAAGATCGAGGCGCTGGGCATTGCGGACAAGATCTGCTATCTGGTGACCAGTGAGGAGGCGGGCATAGAGAAGCCTGCACCGGAGATTTTTGCTTTTTGTCTGGATAAGTTGAAGCTTCCTCCGGAAGAAGTGTGCTGTATTGGTGATGATCCGCGAAAGGATGTGGAAGGCGCTGCTGCGGCGGGCATACGGGCATTTTTGTTTCGTTCGGAAGAGCCCGGTGCACCTCAGTTTGAAGAGATGGCGGAGCAGATATTGCAACAGCAGTGTGAGTCTGCGAAACAGATAAACGGAAATTAATGATAAGAAAGGAACGGAAATATGAAATTATCCATCGTTGTTCCATGCTATAATGAAGAGCAGAACATACCGCTGATTCTGAAACGATTCGGGGAGATCATAGAGAGGGAAGATATCGAAGTGATTCTCGTGGATAACGGATCTACGGATCACAGCGCACAGATACTGGCAGAACTGGTGCCCCAATATCCCTTTGCGAGGACGACTAAAGTGGAGATCAATCAGGGCTACGGCTACGGAATCCTACAGGGTCTGAGGGAGTGCAGAGGGGAATATATCGGCTGGACACATGCGGATATGCAGACCGATCCGGCAGATATACTTAAGGCGCTCGCCATTATAGAGGAAGAAGGCGGGCTGGTATATGCCAAGGGAAGGCGTAAAGGAAGACCGCTTTTTGATGTATTCTTTACTGTGGGGATGAGTGTGTTTGAGAGTTGTTATCTGCACGGGAAATTATATGATATTAATGCTCAGCCGAATGTATTTCCTAAGATATTTTTCGACAGCTGGGAGAATCCGCCCTATGATTTCTCACTGGATCTGTATGCCCTGTATATGGCGCGGAAGAGGAAGCTGAAGGTAGTCAGATTCCCGGTGCTTTTTCCGAAACGAATCTACGGGGAATCCAAGTGGAATACGGGACTTAAAGCTAAGTGGAAATTCATTAAGAGAACCTTGGAATTCAGTATTAACCTAAAAAAGAACGGTAACCTATAATAAAGGAGAACAGATATGGAATACATAGCACACAGAGTAAATACGATAGAAGAGCTGCGTAAGCTGCCGACGGAATACGGGGTAGAGCTTGATCTGCGGGATGATTTGAACGGCAGGATCTACATCTCACACAATCCCTTCGAGGCAGGAGAAGATTTCGAGGATTATTGCAGGGAATATCGTCATGGCACGATGATCCTGAATATTAAGAGTGAGAGGATCGAGCATAAAGTTCTGGAATATATGAAGCAGTATCATATAGAGAAGTATTTCTTTCTGGATTCTTCTTTCCCGATGATCAAACTACTGACTGATATGGGGGTAAAAGACGTGGCGCTTCGGTTCAGTGAGCTGGAAGGGCTTGATACGATTCGCAATATGGCTGGCAAGGCGGACTGGGTGTGGGTGGACTGTTTTACGAAGATTCCGCTTAATCAGGTTAGTTATCGGGAATTAAAAGATATGGGTTATAAGTTGTGTTTTGTGTCCCCTGAACTGGAGGCGCAGGAAGAGAAGATTTCTTCATACAAGAAGTATATAGAAGAACAGGGATTTGTGTTTGATGCAGTCTGTACGAAAAGCTATCATATAAAAGATTGGATGTAGTTCACGTCTGAGAAATGTTTTTATATGAGCAATGAAAAAACAACAATAAATGATATAAGGATGGATTATATGCGAGAATTTGTAATTACAACGGACAGTAACTGTGATATGGATCCGGCTTATCTGGAAGAGCATGGAGTGGGAGTGATTCCGCATTATTATACGATAGAAGATGAGATGTACGGAGACGGTAAGGAATTGAGCGTCAAGGAATTCTATGATGCCATGCGCGAGGGAAAGAAAGCGGCCACTATGGCCAGCAATCCGGAGGTAATCAGGGAACGTTTCGAGGAATATGCACAACAGGATAAGAATATTCTGCATATCAGTTTTTCTTCCGCGCTCAGCAGCGCCTATAATAATATTGTCAATGGTGCGGATGAGATCATGGAAAAATATTCGGGAATGAATGTCATTGTGATCGATACTCTGTCGGCATCTTTGGGTGAGGGTATTATGATCCGCAAGGCGATTGAGATGAAACAGGCAGGCAGTTCACTGGAAGAGACGGCGGCATGGGTACGGGAGAACAGTCCCCATCTGAACATACAGTTCACGGTGGATGATCTCAATTTCCTGTATCGCGGCGGACGTTTATCCCGGTCTTCCGCGATCCTCGGTACAGTAATCAATATTAAACCGATTCTATATTTTGACAAGGAAGGCAGACTGGTAGCCTTAGATAAGGTTCGGGGACGGAAGAAGTCGCTCATGACGCTGGTGAATAATATGGAAGAACGGCTGGGGGAATATAAGGATAAACAGGTGTTTATCGGAATTGTTCACGGAGACTGTGAAATGGATGCAAGATATGTTGCAAATATGATCACAGAGAGATTCGGCTATACGGATATCGAGATCAGACCCATCGGACCGAGTATCGGCGCACACTCCGGTCCGGGTGCGGTCGGGCTGATCTTTTTAGGAAATACGAAATAGAGAAGAATCTACACCTTTGTAAAATGTTTTCAGGAAATTGTGAAGGTAGCGGCAATTTCCTGTAGCAGCATTTCCAGTTCCCTAAGTTCTGCATCGGAAACGCCGGGGATGTCTGTGCCCTCTGACGCATAGGCGGCTTCTGAGTCGTTTTGTTTGTTCTGCCCATCGGATTCCGGCACCGGATTCGGTGTGGCGGGATTATTCGGTATATCTACCCCAGTGGCCGTCTGGTGCGCATCCGGGGTATCTTGTCTGCGCGGACTGATCATCTGCATGTCCAGCTCCGTCTGTTCCAGACGATTTGCCAGATGGTTTTCCAGATAATCCACCAGATTGATCCGAAGAATATTGATCTTACCGGGTATATCAATGAGAGAGGAAACCGCGAAATAGCAATATAATCCCAGAAAACTCACAACATAGAAAGGTACGATACTAAAGAAATTCTCATTATGTATAATGCCGAGGCAGGCGCCTATGCCTGCGACAAGAACGGAAAGCAGCATAAGCTGTCCCGACAAGTGTTTCAGCATAGATAAAGGTATGGCGCCGATCTTGACATGGCTTATAAATTTGTCTACGAAAACAGGAACATTGGCAACTTTCTCATTGATCTTGCTGTATCCGGAGAATTTGAGCTTGAGTTGCTGCAAAGATTTGTTTGTGGTTGTGGACATATGTTCCGTTTCCCAGATCAGACGGTGATATATCACTCCCATCACGATCTGGCATATGATGCTAGCAAACAGTAATGCCAGAATTCCGATCATGAAGTTCTTATGTTGAAAAAAAAATACAAGCATGATTCGCCATATCCTCCCTAAATCTGATAAATATAATCCGCATACCTATATTATATTAGATAGTTCCGGCTAAAAAAGCCGTAAAGTATCGTCAAATTAGTGCATGATATGTTCTTTTCATACATTGTCCGGCAAAATATAGGGGTGCGAACCGGCTGCGGTACTGGAAAGAAATAGAAAAATATGCTACAATATCTAATATTGTGTAAAAAGAATTTATTCGGGCAAAATAAAATATCGTAAACTGGAGGGAATAGCAATGGTTTATCATCCACAGGGAGTATGCTCTAAGGCGATTAACCTGGAGGTAGAAGATGGCGTGATTAAGTCTGTTGAATTCACGGGAGGATGTAATGGCAATCTGCAGGGCATTTCCAGATTGGTGTCGGGAATGAAGATTGAAGATGCAATCGAGAGACTGCGTGGTATTAAGTGCGGATTTAAGAATACTTCCTGCCCTGACCAACTGGCATGTGCGCTACAGGAAATCCTAGATAATTGAGGAGGTTTCTTCCATAATGAGTAAGAAGATCGTACTTACCGGCGGCGGAACCGCCGGACATGTAACCCCTAATATGGCGCTCATTCCGAAGCTGCGGGAGCTGCAGTACGAGATAGCCTATATGGGTTCCTATGACGGTATTGAGAAGAAGTTAATGGAAGACTTTAATATTCCATATTTCGGTATTGCCACAGGTAAATTCAGAAGATATTTTGATCCTAAGAATTTTTCGGATCCGTTTCGCGTGCTTAAGGGAATGTCCGAGGCGAGGAAGTATCTCAAAGAGATAAAACCGGACGTAGTCTTTTCCAAAGGCGGTTTTGTCAGCGTACCGGTGGTGCGTGCGGCGGCATCGCTTGGAATCCCGTGCATCATACATGAATCGGATATGACGCCCGGTCTCGCCAATAAATTATGCATTCCGGTGGCAAAGAAGGTATGTTGTAATTTTCCCGAGACATTTCGTATGCTGCCGGACAGCAAGGCAGTTTTGACAGGTTCTCCGATCAGAAAGGAACTTACCATGGGCAATAAGGAAGCAGGTTATCGGCTGTGCGGTTTCGATGCTTCTAAACCGGTCATCATGGTAGTGGGAGGCAGTCTGGGGTCTGCGGCTGTGAATCAGGCGGTCAGAGATGTGCTTCCGGAGTTGTTGAAAGATTTTCAGGTGGTACATTTGTGCGGGAAGGAGAAGATGGATAATCTGCTTCTCACAACACCCGGATATAAACAGTTCGAGTATATCCGCTCTGAGATGAAGGATATCTTTGCCATGGCGGATCTGGTCATCTCCAGAGCCGGTGCGAACGCGATCAGTGAGCTGTTGGCGCTTCGTAAGCCGAATATTCTGATTCCGCTTCCGGCGACCAGCAGCAGAGGCGATCAGATTTTGAATGCGGAATCTTTTGAGTCGCAGGGGTTCAGTATCGTGATTGACGAAGATGATCTGACGAACAAATTGCTGTTGGAGAAGATACAGGAGCTGTATTTCAACAGATTCAGTTATATCGAAGCGATGACAAAGAGCAATCAGCGGGATGCGATCGGAACGATCATCGGATTGATTGAGGATGCGGTTAACCAGAAACAGTAGGACGGTTTATGCAACAGCGCAGGAAGATAGTGGTAAAAAAGTAAAATCTTGAAAAACCATGTTTGCAATGTTACACTTATGTGTAGTGGCAGATAGAAGACAAATTGGATCGTCAGGGTGCGAATGGCAGTCGGGCGTTTCGGAATGGAGGACAAAATGAGTAAAGTTACATTTGACTATTCTAAGGCGGCATCTTTTATCGGGGACAATGAAGTAGAGTCCATGAAGAAGCTGGCGCTCGATGCGAAAGAGCTGCTGGTGAGCAAGACCGGAGCAGGGAATGATTTCCTTGGATGGATCGACCTGCCGGTTGATTATGATAAGGAAGAGTTTGCGCGAATCAAACAGGCGGCGGCTAAGATTCAGAATGATTCCGAGGTACTTGTCGTGATCGGTATCGGCGGTTCCTATCTGGGAGCGAGAGCGGCGATCGAATTCCTGCGTCACAGTTTTTACAATGTAGTGGATAAATCCATCAGAAAGACGCCGGAAATTTATTTTGTAGGCAACTCTATCAGTTCTACTTATATCAAACATCTGATTGATGTGATCGGTGACAGGGATTTCTCTATTAACATGATTTCCAAATCCGGCACAACTACGGAACCGGCGATCGCGTTCCGTGTATTTAAAGAGATGGCTGAGAAGAAATACGGTAAAGACGGCGCGGCAAAGAGAATCTATGCCACTACCGATAAGGCGAGAGGATCACTTAAGAATCTTGCCAATGAAGAGGGATATGAGAGCTTTGTTGTACCGGATGACGTAGGCGGGCGTTTCTCCGTGCTGACGGCTGTAGGATTGCTTCCGATCGCGGTGTCCGGCGCGGATATCGATAAGTTGATGGAAGGTGCGGCGGAAGGCAGGAAAATGGCGCTTAACGCTCCTTTTGAAGAAAACGATGCGGTGAAATATGCTGCTCTTCGTAATATTCTGCTCAGAAAGGGTAAAGGCATCGAGATTCTTGCAAACTATGAGCCCAGCGCACATTATGTGTCCGAGTGGTGGAAACAGCTCTACGGCGAGTCCGAGGGTAAAGATCAGAAAGGTATTTTCCCGGCAAGCGTAGATCTTACCACGGATTTACATTCCATGGGACAGTTCATTCAGGACGGTGCCAGAACGATGTTTGAGACAGTCCTCAATATCGAGACGAGCAGAGAAGAGATTATCATCGGTGAGGAGCCGGTAGACTTGGATGGCCTGAATTATCTGGCAGGTAAGAATGTTGATTTCGTCAACAAGAGCGCTATGAACGGTACGATTCTGGCACATACGGACGGACAGGTTCCCAACTTTATGATCAATGTTCCCGAGGTAAATGAGTTCTATCTTGGTGAATTGTTCTACTTCTTTGAATTTGCCTGCGGTGTCAGCGGTTACCTTCTGGGTGTGAATCCGTTTAACCAGCCGGGTGTGGAGAGCTATAAGAAGAACATGTTCGCTCTTCTCGGAAAGCCGGGTTATGAGGCGCAGAGAGAGGAACTGCTCAAGAGACTGTAGAAAAAACAAACAAGTTCGATTGCGAGATTCGCTTCGCGAACTCGTGAATGAATGAGCAATTCCTATAGAATAAAAAAATGAGTTGCGCTCCATTGCGAGTTTTGCTTCGCAAACTTGAAATATGACAATAATTTTAAAAAGCCGCCACATTTCTGTGACGGCTTTTGTGCTGGCATTTATTTTTTCTTGAAATAATAGAAGCCGTAAGCGGGTATATTGACATCCCCGAGTTTCGTTGAGGTTCCTGTGATCAAGTCCATGTATTCATCATCCGAAGTTCCCACGTTCACTGTTTTATCATATTCGCTGAAATTAAATACACCAATCAATGTTTCGTTGTCGAAACATCTGCCGATGCACAAGACGGATTGGTCGTTTGTTTCAATCGTCCATGTGTCTGCATTGGAGACAAATACTTTTTCTGCTTTACGGATCTGCTCTAATTGCTTTAATCCCTGGAAGATTCTGCCCTGTATGGTGTTCGTATCCTGTATATTAGCGGCAAGTTTCCATTTCATCACGCCGCGGTGAATATAGCGGGAGTCAGCAGCCTTATCGGGATCTTCTTTATAGGTATAGTCGTTGAACTGTCCGATCTCATCCCCGCTGTACAGCACAGGAATACCCGATTGCATAAACATATATGCATGAAGCATCAGATCGAGTTGAATTGCCTGATCTATGGCCGCTTCATCCTGCTCTGCGCAGGCCTTTTCAACGCCGCACATAGAGGCGGTGGTTCCGCAGAAACGTGCGTCACCGGTAATCGGATCTGCATTATATAACTCGCCGCGGCTGTTGCTGTTCCCCGTATAACCCTGAAAGTAGTCATTCAGATATTGCTTGTGACTTCTTTCTCCGAATCCATCCGACTGCAGAGTGCCGTAGTCCAGTCCCCATCCGATGTCGTCGTGGCAGCGGAGATAATTCAGGAACGTATAGTCCTTCGGCAATGCATTGACGATATCAAGCTGCCTTTTCAGCAATCTGACGTCTCTTGTTGCTACGGTATGCCAGGTGGTAGCCATGGTAGTGACATTGTAGAGCATATGGCATTCCGGTTTCTCCACGGTGCCGAAATAAGGAGTTACTTTCTCCGGCTCCATGACCACCTCACCTAACAACAGAATGCCGGGGCAGACGATCTCGCTGATCATGCGCATCATACGCACAATAGTGTGAACCTGCATAAGATTACGGCAGGATGTGTTTAATTCCTTCCAGATATAAGGCACGGCGTCTATACGGATAATATCAATTCCTCTGTTTGCCAGATACAGGAAATTGTACATCATTTCGTTAAATACCCGGGGATTCTTATAATTTAGATCCCACTGATAAGGATAGAAGGAAGTCATCACATATTTGCCGGTATCCGCAAGCCATGTGAAATTTCCCGGGGCGGTAGTCGGGAATACCTGCGGCACGGTTCTCTCATACATGTCGGTTTCTTCCGTCGTGTCATAGAAGAAGTATCGGCTCATATATTCCCCGATTCCCTGCCTGGCTTTCTTCGCCCACTCATGATCCTCTGATGTGTGGTTCATGACAAAATCCATGCAGACATTGATTCCCTTCCGGTGACAGGCGGACGTCAGACTGTCCAGATCCTCCATCGTCCCCAGCTTCGGCTGTACTTTACGGAAGTCTGAAACGGCGTAGCCGCCGTCGGAGCGTCCTTTAGGGGTGTCGAGGAAAGGCATAAGATGGATGTAATTGACATTACACTGTTCGATATAATCCAGTTTGGATTCTACACCCTTCATATTTCCGGCAAAATTGTCTATGTAGAACATCATGCCCAGCATATCATTCTGTTTGTACCATTCCTGATCTGTCTCTCGATTGATGTCCCGGGTCTTCAGTTCCTGATTTCTCTGCAGATAAAACTGCCGCATGGTGTCGCACAGCTCTGCGAACATGGAACCGTTATCATACAACTCCATATATAGCCATCGCAGTTCATCGTGGTGCCGTTGTAGTCTCTCTTGAAAGGTTTTGTCATCTGCGGTGATTTGTCCGGTAGGATCAATTGAGCAGCCGGGCTGTTTTTTGGCTGATGTTTTCTTCATGAAAGTACCTCCCTGTTGTCGGTTTTATGGCAGTTATTAGCTTTATCATATCACATATCGGGGATTTTATAAAATCAAAAAAAAGATATTGACATACGAGTTAGATTATGCTAACTTTGTATTAAGAGAAGGTTAGTATGTGCTAACTGGGAATGCAGCGGAAACACCATGCCAGCAGAATAGTGTGCATAAGGTGAAAAGTTCAGAGAAGAAGAGTTTGGTGAGAGGAGATGAATGTGATGCCGTTGACATTTGCAAAAGAGGGAGAACCCATTTCCATTAAAAAGATCGGTGGTAAAGAAGATACGAGACAGTTTCTTGAGAACCTGGGATTCGTGACAGGGGCTGCAGTGACGGTGATTTCCACGGTAGGCGGTAATCTCATCGTAAATGTTAAGGATTCCCGAATTGCCATTGGGAAGGATATGGCGAATCGGATTATGGTGTGACTCAAACGGGTTTTATTTTATAAAAGTGCGTAAATCGTACTTTTGTTTTTGCCCAGAGGTAAGTTGCGACTAACTTGAAGTATAGCATATGGGCCCGGTATATTTGCGGGCGACTGCTTATTTATTTGCAAAATTTATGCTGTAGGAAATTCTATAAAATATAGCTTCAGGAGGAGGAAGAGATGAAAACATTAAGAGAAGTGTCCTGTGGGGAAACAGTGACAGTTAAAAAGTTGTCGGGTGAGGGACCTGTCAAGAGACGGATCATGGATATGGGAATTACGAAGGGTGTTCCCGTATATGTACGCAAGGTAGCACCCCTCGGAGATCCGGTGGAGATTACCGTGCGCGGGTATGAGCTGTCGCTGCGCAAAGCGGATGCGGAAATGATAGAGGTTGAGTAAGAAAAAGACATTATATTAAAAGTTATAGAAGTTATAGGAGGAGGAAAAATGTCAGTAAAAATTGCACTCGCAGGAAACCCTAACTGCGGTAAGACAACACTTTTTAACGCTCTGACAGGGTCTAATCAGTTCGTGGGGAACTGGCCGGGCGTTACGGTGGAGAAGAAAGAGGGTAAATTAAAGGGAAATAAAGATGTGATTATTATGGATCTTCCGGGGATCTATTCGCTGTCACCGTACACATTGGAAGAAGTGGTGGCAAGAAATTATCTGATCAGTGAAAGACCCGATGCGATCATTAATATTGTGGACGGCACGAATATCGAGCGTAATCTGTACTTGTCCACACAGTTGTTGGAACTGGGTATCCCGGTGGTGATGGCAGTCAACATGATGGATCTTGTCAACAAAAACGGGGATAAGATCTCTCCGGAAAAACTGAGCGCGGCTTTAGGCTGTGAAGTGGTGGAGATTTCTGCACTGAAAGGTACGGGCATACAGCAGGCGGCGGATAAAGCAGTGGCTCTTGCGGGCAGAAAAGCACAGCCTATCGTGCATAAATTTGATGAAAGAGTGGAAGATGCCATTGCGTCCGTGACTGCTATGTTAAAGGGTGTTGCGGAGGATCAGAAGAGATTCTTTGCCATCAAATTATTGGAGAGAGACTCTAAGATCAAAGAGCAGATGAGCAGCGTACCGGATGTGAGCAGTGAAATCGACGGTCTGGAGAAAGCGTTCGACGATGATACGGAGAGTATTATCACGAACGAGCGATATGTCTATATTGCATCCATTATTAAGGATTGTGTTGTCAAGAATAAAAAGAATGTCATGACAACTTCCGATAAGATTGACAAAGTCGTGACAAACAGGTGGCTGGCGCTTCCGATTTTTGCCCTTGTTATGTTTATTGTATATTATGTATCCGTAACAACAATCGGCGGAATTCTGACAGATTGGACGAATGATGTGTTGTTCGGAGAGATCATACCGCCTGCCATTGAGAGCCTGCTTGTAAGTGTAGGCTGTGCGGACTGGCTGCAGGGTTTGATTTTAGACGGTATTGTGGCAGGTGTAGGTGCAGTTCTCGGATTCGTGCCACAGATGCTTGTGCTGTTTATTTTCCTCGCATTTCTGGAGTCCTGCGGATATATGGCGCGTGTTGCGTTTATCATGGACCGTATTTTCCGTAAGTTCGGTCTGTCAGGCAAGTCCTTTATTCCGATTCTTATCGGTACGGGCTGCGGTGTGCCGGGTATCATGGCGTCCCGTACGATTGAAAATGACAGGGATCGCAAGATGACGATTATGACGACTACCTTTATTCCCTGTGGTGCGAAACTTCCTATTATTGCTTTGATTGCGGGTGCGTTCTTCGACAACTCAGGTGCGGTTGCATGGGGTGCATGGCTGATCGGTATCGCAGCGATCATCTGCTCCGGTATTATCTTAAAAAAGACAAAGATGTTCGCAGGAGATCCGGCACCGTTCGTTATGGAGCTTCCGGCATATCATATGCCTACCGTGGGAGCGGTCTTAAGAAGTATGTGGGAGCGCGGATGGTCCTTTATCAAAAAAGCCGGAACGATCATTCTTCTGTCTACCATCGTACTTTGGTTTCTGATGAGCTTCGGATGGGCTGACGGCAGTTTCGGTATGCTGGAGGCGGAACAGCTTGATTCCAGTATTCTCGCGAAAATCGGAAGTGCGATCGCCTGGATCTTCACGCCACTCGGATGGACACAAGCGGGCGAAGGCTGGAAGATGGCAGTGGCAGCAGTTACCGGTCTTATCGCAAAAGAGAATGTAGTGGCAACTTTTGGTATGCTGTTCGGCTTTGCGGAAGTGGCAGAGGACGGTGCGGAAGTATGGGGTAATCTGGCAGCGGTTATGACACCCGTTGCGGCATTCGGTTTCCTCGCATTCAATCTGCTGTGTGCACCTTGTTTTGCGGCGATGGGTGCGATCAAGAGAGAGATGAACAATGCCAGGTGGTTCTGGTTTGCCATTGGTTATCAGAGTGTACTGGCATATATCGTGGCTATGTGCATTTATCAGCTCGGAACTTTCTTTGCGGGCGGCGGTTTTGGAATCGGAACAGTGGTGGCAATTCTTCTTGTGATTGGGTTCCTGTATCTGTTGTTCAGACCATATAAAGAGGCGGATGACCTGAAGGTGGATACGACAAAGTTTGCAAAAGCGGCGAAATAGAGGTAAAGTAAGATAAGACATATTATGAATATCATATTAGAAAGTCAGAAGGAGCCGGTTACATGGGAACAGCAATCGTATTATTGATCGTAGCGGGCGCGGCGGCGCTTGCAATACGGAGTATGATTAAAGATAAAAAAGCGGGTAAGTCGCTTCAATGTGGCGGAGATTGTACACGCTGCGGGGGCGGATGCCACTAGCTGTTATTTATCTAAATTATGACGCCTGAACAGATAGAGAATTCTCTATCCGTTCAGGCTGGTTATTGGTTTGTACTATAGCATCGTATCATCCCGCAGAACTTCGGCCAGATTGATCTTACGTATATTACGCCAACCGAGATAATAAGCTAATGCGATAAATCCTATAATGGTCAGCATAAAGACAGCGATCGGGATTAAAGGAGCATCCGTCAAGAACTCTCCCACTTCAAGGTAGCTCATACGTAACATGAACCATACTGTGATCGCAGCCAGTGGAAGAGTGATTAAGAAAGGGCGGCCGGCGATGACCAGCGCCTCGATTCGAAACATCTTTCCGATTTCTTCCGGTGTCAGACCGACAGACATATACCGTGCGAATTCTCTTTTTCTCTGGCGCACGAAACCCAGCGTATTGGAAAACACATTGCCGATCCCGATGATGGCAAGCAGAACACAGAAACCGCTGAATACTGTCCGCATTCCCTGCAATTGTGTATTGTTGGTTTCATATTTCTGGATTCGGTTCTCGCTTTCTGATAGATAAGCCGGATCAATAAGTTGATGAATCTCATTTTGTATTGTATGCAGTTCTTCCAATGTCACATTTTCCCTGCCAAGCACACGAATATAGAGATCTTTTTCCATTCCCTCGATCCGTTCTTTGATTTCTTTCCATAAAGACACCGGAATAAAATGCACGAGTTCATAATAGTCGAGTGTCGCATACTCTTCCCTTAAGACGGGCACTTCCGTCGTATAGGACAAGACAGGAATTTCTGCAGTGACATCCTCATTTCCGGACTGCCTCAGAATACTTGTCATGTGTTCTCCGATACCGGGTGCGTTTACATAGGGCATAAATTCAGGGTGTCTGAAATCAGGATTGGTCACATCACGAATCCTATTTAATATTACCGCTCCGTCAAGCTGCGGCGTAATATTAAGCTGCTCACAATAGGCTAAGAAGCTGTTATCATCCAGTATCATGATCGGAACGTTTACCAGCCACCCGTCATCGACCTTCGTCACATAATGATCGGGAGCATGGGAAAAACCGCCGAAAGATTTCATATCCTCGCTCATTTCTTCTTCCGTGATGATTCTTTTGGCCGCTGTCTTCTGGTATATGATGGCGCTTTCTACACCTGTAAGCTCTTGAATTGCTTCTGTTTGATCAAATAGATCCGCGTCCGTATCCTTAACCGTGACCATGATGTCCCAGGCATCCTGATACCTTTCAAAATAAGTCTCTCTTGTACTGATTTCTGAAGTGGCGAAGAAGCATTGCATAATCGTAAACGCCATGGAAGATAATATCAGGGACAGGGATGCCGTTCGTAAAGCTTTCCTCTGTGCCTTCAGAGCATTTCCGGCAAGTTCTCCTTTCGCACCGAATAAAGCAGTGAGTATCCGGGAGTTCTTCTTACGTTTTAACTGCAATTCCCCCGTGTTCTTAATTGCCACAAGCGGTGTCATTCTGCTTAATTTGATCGCCGGAAGCCATGCGGAGATCCAGATCGTGATCACCGTTACAATAAGCGTCAGGACAAGAACCAGCGGATGATATCCGGGAGCTGCCTTATGTTGTCCCGGAATATCGTTTCCTAACACAATATTTGACAGTTCTATCAGTCCTATGCTGCCGGCGATGCCAAGCAGATTTCCGATTACGATCGGCGCGGCACAAAGAGTGAACGCTTCCTGCAAAAGGCATGTCCGAATCTGTTTCGGCGTGGCTCCGATGCTGGAGAAAATGCCGAACTGGTGAATCCTTGCGTTCATGGATACGGCGAAGGAATTGTGTATAATCACAATCAGCGAAAAGGATGCCAGTGCCATGATTAAAATAAACATGGGAAACAGCAGCCTCGGCGCGGTATCTTTTTCGTCACGAATCAGATACATTGCCAAAAGCGGATAGTTATAAATAACCTTTTCCGGAGAAATCCCGACAAGTTTGGCGATGTGGGGCGTATCGGAAAGAACCGCTCTGTAATCATCAAAATAAAGATCGGTTACCGTTTCCGTCGTGGTGTTTTCATTTTCATTTACCGCCACTTCTTTTACATGGGCAAAATTCCTGATGAGTTCCATATCTTGTGTATCAATTTCTCCGACGATCCGGCTTTGCCAGCCGCCCTCTTCCAGTTCAATTCTTTCGACCTCGTACTTCCACAGATTATAAAATATTCCGCATAGCAGAGATAAAAGCAGGGCGGAAATAAATGCCGCTATCATAACGGCCAGACCCGAGGAACGGTTGTTTTTGATATAGCCTGATGAATAATCTTTCCACATATCCGATTGCTGTCATGCATTCTATGACAACGAGTTCACCTCCCGCCGTTTATCACTGATAATGCGTCCGTCTTCTATGGCGATAATGCGTTCCGCTTCCAGAGCCACCTTCTCGTCATGAGTAATCAGCAGTATGGTCTGTTCCAAATTGCGGTTAGACAGTTTCAACAGATCAATGATTTCTTTAGAGTTCTTCTGGTCCAGATTACCGGTGGGCTCGTCCGCCAGAAGCAGAGCCGGTCGGTAGATCAGGGAGCGTGCAATAGCAACTCTCTGCTGTTGTCCGCCGGAGAGCTGGTTCGGCAGAGCATCAAATTTGTCGGAGATACCGAGTGAAGCGGTAATCTTCTCAAAATATTCTGGATTGGGCTTCTTTCGGTCAAGCGCAAGGGGCATAAGTATGTTTTTTCGTACTGTGAGTGTGGGAATCAGATTGTAAAACTGATACACCAGACCGACTTTTCGACGTCGGAAAATTGCAGACTGTGTCCGGTTTAATCCGGAAAGGTCTGTTCCGTCCACGATCACTTTCCCGCTTGTGGGCTTATCCACGCTGCCGAGAATATGCAGCAGGGTAGATTTACCGGATCCGGATGCTCCGATTATTGCGACAAATTCACCTCTGTTGATTGTCAAGTCTATCCCGTTCAGTGCCACGACCTGATTACTGCCGGCGCCGTAAACCTTTCGGACGCCTTCACATTTTAAAATTTCCATTTTGTCAACTCCTTTCCTGTTGCAAACAGTATAGCAAAGGAAAATTACAACTCAGTGACAGTAGAAACGAATTTCAAAAAGAGCACCTCCGGCGGGCATGTTTCCGGCTCGTATTGTACCATTCTGACGCTCAATAATTTCTTTTGACAGGGCTAATCCGATTCCGATCCCGCCCTCATGCGCATTTTGTCCCCGATAGAATCGTTCAAAAAGGCGCGGTAAGTCCTCACATGCAAATCCTGTCCCTTCGTCCCACATAAGGATTTCAGTGTATAACGGGTTCTGTGTATAGGAACAATGGATATTTCCTCCACGGCTGTGCTCGATGCAGTTTTTCATCAGATTCATAACCGCTTCCATGGTCCATTCCGGATCGACAGTAACCGCCATTTCACCAAGTTCCGGAATGTCAATGGAAGTACCGGATTCAGCAAGCAGTTCCTGCAGATTGTCCGCCGCAAGGACGAGCAGGGTAAAAACATCCGTCTCTGTTTTCTGCAGCGGCAGAGTTCCGGCATCAAGCCTTGATAATATAAGCAGGGATTCCTCCAGATGAGTGATTCGCAGAAGTTGTTTTTCTATTTTTTCCAGATGCCGGTTGTCGGAATTTTGCTTCATCATCTGTAACGATAAGGAAATGGCAGTAATGGGTGTTTTGATCTGATGTGCAATGTTGGACAGGTTTTGCGCGAAATCTTTTTTGGCCTGCACTGCCGAATCCTTTGTCTGATAGAGATAGGTCACGGTCTTATAGATTTCATCTTCCAGCTTCGCAAAATTATCTTCCCCGGAAGTGGAAAGAATAACCGCTTTTCCCATATTAACCTGTTCCAGATAATCCGCCAGTGCCCGGATACGCAAGGCTTCTTTATGGTTTCGATACAGAAAGGTAAGGATAAAAAGCAGGATTCCTGTTAAGAATCCTGTTGATATAAACAAAATATTCTGTCTGTAATCGGGAGCGGTCAGATCAGATATGCGGTAGCCTAAAGAAGATAAAATATCAGTCTCTGCGTTGCTGTCAGTTTCCTGACGGGTATATTCCTTAAGCGCGGCGGCGATCATTTGCTTGGTTTCCGGTTCCTGCGCCAGTATTTCCCCGCAGATAGTATTTAACAGGTCAAATTGTACCCGGCTGTAGTGATAAGAGGCAAGCATGGACGTAAGGGCGGAAGCAATCAAACTGACGGATAGTACGAATCCAAAGGTTACTAATATATTTTTCCATCCGTTCATATCGTATCCTCCATACGGTATCCCATGCTTCTGATTGTTTTAAGACAGGCGGGCCGATGCAGCTTATCCCGCAGCCTTTTCATTGTAACTGTCAGAGTGTTGTCATTTACATAGTTGCCGTGCACGTCCCAAACATGTGCAAGAATCTGTTCTCTGGTAACAGTCTTTCCTTTATTCTGCATCAGATACAAAAGCAGTTGATATTCCGCAGCACTTAAACAAATCTCTTCCGCATGGCAGGAAACACTCTTGCGGTCTAAGTCGATTATGATTCCGCCGCAGGAGAGATATGGCTTCTCTACGTTGCCTGTCCTGCGTAGAAGCGCCTGAATCCGCGAATACAATACTTCTAATTCAAAAGGTTTCACCACATAATCATCCGCACCGCTCTGAAAGCCCGAAACGATATCCGGGGAATCTCCCCGAACCGTAAGAAAAATAATCGGCACCTCCTGCCGGTTAAGGCGAATCCATTGACACAGGCTGTCTCCGTGGCCGTCCGGCATATTCCAGTCCAGCAAAATGCACATGGGGACATGTGCCTGTAAAGCCTGCTTTGCCTGTAGCAGCGTATTGCATATCGTTACGCGAAAACCCCGCTGTTCCAGATACTCTTTCACGGTCTGCGCAATGTCAGGATCATCCTCCACATAATATAAATCAATCATAGCCGTTTCCCGCCTTGTACTTTTATATTATTTCAGTCACTTTTCTCTTAAACTCGCAAACCCGCGCTTTCGCGCTCTCTGTCCGATTTCATCGGACGTTTGCTCGTTAACGCCGCAAGAAAAACAAATGTCTGCTTCGCAGCCGCTTGTTTTTCTTTTGCGGCTATTATATCATATAAAAGTTACAGTTTCGTGACAGGTTCCGAAAAGCTTGTCATCCATTTCCTGCGCCTGAAAATAATGAGTGACATAAGCAGACGCACCAACTCTTCCTGAGAGAGAATAAAATACACCCATACCACCGGGAGGTGAAACAGGAAAGCGGTGATCAGTCCCAGCGGTGCGCCCACCAGCCATGTGCCAATCATGTCAATCACCATGATATAGGTAGTCTTACCGCCGCTTCGGATGATGCCGCCGCCAAGGATCATGTTAGCGACTTTAACCGGTGCCAGAATCGCAAAGGCCATCAGCAGCCCACCGGAGACTGCCCGTATCTCCGGTTCAACCTTATAGAGCAGGACATAAGGTTCCCGGAGCAGTATGAGCAAAAACGAAAGCACCAGAGAGCCTGCTAATCCATACCATAACAGTTTCTTGGATTCCTGATATGCCTGATCATATTCCCGTGCCCCGAGCCGTTTACCGATCAGGATGCCGGCGGCCTGTGAGACCCCGCTTAATGCGCCGATAAAAAGACCCTGAATAGGACCGGTCATGGACATTGCGGCCAGATCGCCTTTCTCAAGATGTCCGTAAATAAAAGTATTTACGTTCTGTCCCACGCTCCATAGGAATTCATTGATCAGGATAGGAAGCAGCATCAGGAGAAATTGACGGTAGCCGTCCTTGCCCAGCGTCAGGGAGAAATGCAGGCCGCCTCTGTTGCGAACCCGAATGCGGTAGAACATGATCAGGATAAGCAACAGATTGACGAGCTGCGATATTACACTGGCTATGGCCGCGCCGGTCACACCCAGAGCAGGGAAGCCAAAGTGTCCGAAGATCAGTACATAATTCAGCGTCGTATTTACCACGGCGGCGGTGATGCCGGCATAAAGCGGGCAGACCGCCCGATCCATGCAGCGGATCATAACAGCCAGAATCGAGGAGATTCCCATGGGCAGATAAGTCCAGACGATTCGCACAAGATAGTCAGTTCCGACACTGAGCACTGCCGGATCATCTTTGATATAGATGTCAACGATTTGTTCCGGCAGCAACAGACAGAGTACCGTAAACAGTACCGCCAGCGCTATGGCAGCCAGCAGATTGACGTACAGGCTTCGGTCAGCCATGTCCTCGTCTTTCATGCCCAGATATTGGGAGATCATGATTCCCGCGATGGCAGAGACGGCGCCCAGAACGACGGAATAGATGAATGCCGGACGTCCGGCCACTTCCACTGCGGTCACGGCAGTGCTCCCGAGCTGTCCCACCATTAGCTGGTCGATCATTGCAAAAGAGGACTGCAGCATGGATTGAAGTCCTACCGGGACTGCGATGCCGATTACGGCGTATAAGAAATTTTTCCTTTTTTTCATTGTTATTATGAGCTCCTTTATCTGATAGAATTAGATTCAAAGGGTTTTCCAATCAGTTTGTTTTTTAATCCTTGTATCTGCCAGAATCATAATGGATATAAAAATGGATTGCAACGGTTAAATGCGTAACCCGCGGGGTTAAGTACATAACCCTGCAACTGTCAGTTGACAAATTTCCAAGTGCTCTCTATAGTCATTCGTGGGATTTTATTTTACTATTTAGGCAGATCAGAAGCGGTTTTATGTTGTTGCAGAAACAGTTTATGCATAAGACCGCCGAAAGATCAAGATAGCTATCTATATGAAAAAAACACAGTAAGGAGACTATCATATGACACTTGGAGAAAAAATATACAGACTCAGAAGCGAACGGGGAATGTCGCAAGAGGCTTTTGGGGAGGTGCTGGGAGTGAGCAGACAATCGGTATCCAAATGGGAGACAGACCAGTCGCTTCCGGAGCTGGATAAGATCGTGGCGATCAGCGAGATATTTGCGATCAGTACAGATTACCTTCTTAAGGAGACAGCAAAGAAGCGGGAAGGACAAGGAACCTCTCCGGATGTATCGTACACAGATGAAAGGTTTACTGATAAAGAGAATGTCTATACGGAAGAAACCCGTGTTATCATACAGAAGACATCCTTTCATTATGAATATAAGAGTAAGAGGACTTTCCTGGGCCTTCCCCTTGTGCATGTCAATATCGGTTTAAAACCGGTACGTGCAAAAGGTGTTATCGCTATCGGCAATGTAGCGCAGGGCATCATTGCAATCGGAATCGCGGGGGTGGGAGTAATTACATTGGCACCGGTAGGGGTAGGGCTTCTTCTGGCAATCGGCTGCGTTGTGGTAGGAGGCGTGGCACTGGGTTCTCTCGCGGTCGGTGTGATTGCGATGGGCGCGGTATGCTGTGGTATCTTTACCATGGGTGCAGTTGCAGTAGGACAATTCAGTTATGGTGCGCTTGCTTTGGGGAGTCAGATCGCCGTCGGAGATGTAGCGCACGGTAACATTGCATTAGGACTCAGCGAGGCGGCAGGCAGCATCTATGAAGAAGTCAGAGCCGCGGACGGAAGCTTCGATTATCAGGCGGTGATTGCGGCGATCGATGCCAATGTGCCCGGATACTGGCATATTTTTACGAACTGGATGAAAGCGATTATACGGATGATGGTTACGTCCGGACGAATCATGCCGTAAGGCATCCGAAGATTCATAACATAACAGGCGGCGCTGTAAACATGCGGCTCGGTTGAAAAATGACGGTGGAAATAGTAAGATAAGAGCGAAATAGTTGCAGAAGGAGTAATGGCTATGTCTCTTGGATTTCGATTATCTGTCGTCATTTTTGTTTATATTCTCATGGGGCTGGGGATGTTCTGGCTGAGTGTGGGTATCGTGGGAAAGAAAGTAAGAGTTAAGCCTTTTCTGATCTATGCGGTCTGTTTCGGTGCGGCATATCTTCTGAGTATGTTGGCATCATTCTGGCTGTTTGGTGAGGAAACAGTTTTTAACGGGTGGTACAATGTGGTACATTCACTGATATGCTATACGATCGAGGCGGCAGCGCTGGGAGTGGTGATTCGGCAATGCTATGACATACCTTATGTGCAGGGACTGACGGCATCCATGCTCAGCCATTTTATTATCTATACGGCAGATGAGGTGGTAGGAGAGGCGGCGGCTACTTACAGTCCCCTTTTTGACAGAATGTACATCTACACATTTGTGACCATCATCATTCCGAAACTATGGGCATTTTTCATTGCTTTTCTGGCGGCGTATGTTTTGCGAAAGAGTGGATTCTACCGCTATTTTGCGGCGCTGTTCTCCGGTGGATTGAAAACTCTTCTGATCGTGTCTGCCGGTTATCTTCTGATGTTTGTATGGACGGCCATTGATTTTTTTTATCCAAATGCCGAACCGAATGCACTGTATGCTGTTTTCTTTTTCTCCCTGATAACGGTGGTCTTATTGTGGGTGCAGTTTATGGCGATGTACACCGCGGGACAGGAGAAAATACATGTTCAGGAAGAGACCATTGCCCAGCAGCAGGCGCATATGGAGCTGTTAGAGGAGTTACAGCAGGAGATCCGTGCTTTCCGGCACGACGTGACGAACCTTTTCTCCGGACTGACGCTGCAGGCACAGGAAGGTGATCTGGACGGCATACAGGAATTTATGAGGAAGACGAGCAGCTATTTTGATGAAAAGCTGGGGAATGAGATCAAACAGATGGATTGTCTGAACAATATACGGATTTATCCGATTCGCAGTCTGCTTACCACAAAGCTTGCGGCGATGCGCCAGAGGCATATGCAGGGAGTATTGGAGGTACTCTATCCGGTACGGGAGANCCAGATGATGGAGACGGCNGATATGCTGCGNGGACTGGGCATTTTGATTGATAANGCCATGGANGCNGTTCCGGAAAAGGATGGACAGATCCGTCTTGTCATGCTGCAGGANGAGAGAGAACTTTATATAGCGGTTGCNAATAATTATGAAGCNGAGCCTGACNTGAATGCATTGTCNGANAAAGGNTATACCACGAAGGGAAGCGGNCACGGCACAGGNCTGTCCAGCTATCGTAAGATCTTATCCCGCTATCCCGGTTTTNTNGCAAGGACATACTTNAAAGATGGNTTTTTTGTACAGGAACTGCGGATGCCGATGCGTACGGCATGAGAAGAAGNGTCAAAAGAATAGNTTGTGGTGCANAATAAATTAGGAAGTATGGAGAGAAAGATTATGATCCCCGTGTATATATGTGATGATGAGCAGGCCATCAGTGAACGTCTTAAGAAAATCATATCNGACCAGATCNTGATTCTGGATGGCGACATGGGNCCGGTGCGNGTGGCGGATGCCCCNGCAGAANTGCTTAANTTGCAGAAGCAGGATACGGTACCGGCAATCTATTTTCTGGATATCGATTTTCCGGGACAGATGAGCGGNCTTGCNCTGGCGCAGGANCTGAGNCGATATGATCCNAGNGGATTTATTGTNTTTATNACGGCGCATGGCGANNTGGCTTTNGAGACATTCCGTNTGCGGTTGGAGGCTTTGGATTATATCGTAAAAGGCGATTACAACGNAATGTCCGTGCGGGTNCGGGACTGTCTNGTCAGNATTCAGGANCGTCTGCGNGACGANCCTTCNGGGCAGGGNAGGTACTGNACGTTAAAATTATTTGATACGGTGCGNCATATNCCGGTGGAGGATATCTTATATTTTGAGGCATTGGGATACAAGCATACGCTGCNGCTGCATATGATAAATGAATTGTTGGAGTTTAACAGCAGTCTCGATCATTTNGGNGAGCAGCTCGGAGAAGGATTCTGGCGNTGTCANAGGGGATTTCTGGTGAATCGNGNNCATNTTCGGGCNGTGCATATGAAAGAACAGATCGTGGANCTGGATACGGGNGANCAGTGNCCCTTGTCCCGCAAGGCGAAGGTAGAATATAGAGANAAAATGTAAGAGCTGNTTTTANATATGGGANCTGAATATCAGNAGGGTTTTGGACTANAAGTCCAATGAAAAAGTATTTGATTTGTAATATNCTTTTACTAGAATCAGCGGTANTCAANAGGAGGNATTNCCATGTACCAANCAATTGATCAGGAAAAAACNGGTATTAAGTTAAAAACTATGTTGANGGCAGCGGGGTACGATGTGAAATTTATTCAGGANTACCTNCATTTGGCCTGTCCACAACCGATNTACAGGTGGTTTAAAGGAAANGTGCTGCCATCNGTAGAGAATTTATGTGCTATCAGTAAATTATTGGGTGTGCATATGGAAGAACTNTTAGTTTTGCATGGGCAGTNTGCTGNTGACANGGACAATGAAACGGCAAGTGATACGACGAGAATGACAAGGGTACTTTCTTATGCAAAGTATTTTCAAAAAATTGCTTAGAAGTCNTCTGCGAAGGAGAGTTTTCTATGTTGTTTCTGATTGATTATGAAAATGTAGGAAACGCGGGAATGAAAGGNNGCGATTGTTTNAANACGCAGGACCATGTAATAGTTTTTTACAGTGAAGCCAAGAAACATATGGANCAGAGAGCNCTGGNGGCGGTTTCTGGTTCNGGGTGCACTTTTGAAATATGTAAGCTTTGTAAAACAGGAAAAAATGCTTTGGATTTTTATATTGCCACCAGACTGGGCGAATTATTTGGGGAAGGATATGAAGGTATNGCTGTTATTGTCAGNAATGACGGCGGATTTCAGGCNGTTCGTGATTATTGGGAGAAAAGGGCAGCNCATAAAAGGAAANTNNTCTTATCCAATTGCATTGANGACGGTATTGTAAGNGGAAACGANAATAATGAGCGTACGNGAGAANTGCGTCGNCTGCGGGAGAAACTTGCGATTGGCGGATATTANTCTGCATATANNGAAAGAATGAGAATAAAAACAGTTTTGCGAANGATATTTGAAGGTACACAGTATGAGAGTAAGATAGAAGAAATTCAAAANATGCTTGACGGAAANGAAAAGAACTCNAANATAATTTATCTTGACAGNCTGCACTTGTTTGGAAGAAAAGGGGGATTGGAGGTTTATAATAAAATTAAAGCATGTAATGAACTACTATAAAAGGGGCAGAAACTTAAAAGTGCATCTTAACATATAAAGATATTGACACCAAATATGACACCACATATAATATANATAAGGAGTATTCACGATGTCAAAGTGGGATAAACTATTAGCACGTATTTGTTTTTTATCAAAAGACCTTCGGTTTGATGAATTACGTAAAGTACTGGAAAGTTACGGATATGCGATGAATGTTCCGAAAAGCGGAAGCAGTCATTACACATTCAGAAAGCCAGGGTGTCAACCAATCATGATTCCAAAGCATGAACCAATTAAAAAAGTGTATGTAGAGATGGTGAAACAGATTGTAGAGGGTGAGGCGAAAAATGATGAAGACGCTGAATGAATATATGACAATGTCCTATAAAATGGAGATTGTGGAGGATAAGGATGAAGGAGGATTTGTAGTTTCTTATCCGGACCTTCCGGGGTGCATTACTTGTGGTGAAACAATAGAATTAGCGGTAGCGAATGCACTGGATGCTAAGAGGGTATGGATTGAAGCAGCGCTTGAAGAAGGTATTGAGATTCATGAGCCGGATAATTTAGAAGATTATTCCGGACAGTTTAAACTAAGAATACCTCGTAGTCTGCACCGATTACTGGCGGAGCATTCCAAAAGGGAGGGTATTAGTATGAACCAATATTGCGTGTATCTTCTTTCCAGAAATGATGCCGTATATTCAAAATGAGGATTACGATAAAATGCTGAGAATAAGATTCAGACTTTTTTAACATTACCGATATCATGGAGCGGGCGGGTAAAGCAGTATGCAGGCCGGCTGCATAGAGAGTAATAAGCCATAGCCATTCGCGAAACGAAATAAACAGTTTACGAAAGAAAAGTGTTACCGGAAAGAGGCGTTGCTATAATGGGTTCAACATCAAACAAAGGAGCGTGACCATTATGGCAAACACAAAAAGAATAAACCAGGTTTTAGAAAAAATAGGATTTGAACCGGAGGAAGGTAAGGCGATCGTTGTTTCCTATGCACCGGAGAATTTGAGTGACAGAATAAAAAGACTTATCAGCTTCACAAATTTCTATGCACTTTCTTTCTGCAAAGAGTCCATCGTATTGCTTCCGTTTTCCACTGGTTGGGCGGATGTCAAGAAAGAAGTGGTTCTTAAGAAGGAGGGGATTCTGGAAATACCATATTCCTCAATCCGCGCCGTGGATGTGTCAGAGTCGGGATTAAGTTATCGCATTGATATCCGGCTTGAGGATGAGATAATCTCATTGATGGCACAGCAGGCGGAATTAAGTGCATTTCGTATGTCGGGGATGTACAGTATAGAAGATTGGACTTTTATTAATAACTGGCATGCAAACAATCTGAAGGGGACGCTTAAGGCATTAAAAGAACTTGGGAACGCATAAAACGTTCCCTTTTTTGACTAAGTCAGAGCGGCGGGCGACTTTCAGATATTCCTTGTATATGTACAACCCGGATAGCTCATGCATCCCCAGAACTCTCCATATCTTCCTTTTCGTTTCCGAAGAACATTACCGCACTTAGGACATTTCTTAACGGCTTTGGCGTCCTCTGACGGATTGGCCATCTCCTTTGCCAATTGCTCGAATACGATCTGGTTCATCCGACAGTCGTTCAGCGCTCTATGGGCTCCGACTGTAGAAATTCCATAATACTTTGCCAGATCCACAAGCTTATAATGCGATAATTGCGGCAGATAAATTCTTGCAATCTGTAACGTATCAATATAATCATTCCCTATAGTCTCGCCCCAGAATCTCTCTGCGTCACGATACAGGAACTTCATGTCAAAAGTGTGGATGTTGTGACCAACCAACACCGAATCACCGACGAATTCCAAGAAATCGAATAAGACTTCTTCAAAAAACGGACTGTCCTTCACCATATCATCCGTGATGCCGTTCACCTCACTGGCATGATATGGTATCGGGCGCCCGGGATTAACAAGCGTGGTAAATTCGTCAACTACCTCTCCGCCTATAACCTTGATGGCTGATATTTCCACCACATCATCAGAGTTGCAGGAAACACCAGTCGTCTCAAGATCAAAGACCACGTAATCCGAGACATATGTATTCAGTTTTTTACCGGGTTTTCTTGAAAGCATACTTCCATCCTCTCTGCACCTTTTTTCCTTATGTGTTCCCTTGAATTCCGACCCCTCTTAAGGGCAAAAACAGGGAAAGAAAAATCTGTAACAAAGTATAACATAAAATAAATCAGGCAGGAAGCAATGATTGAAATGCTTTCTTAATAGCAGGCATAAGAATAATTTGGAGGAACGCATAACGCGTTTCCCTTTTGACTTTAGAGCTTATATTGTACCAGGTATTCCTGATTGACAGAGCTGTTTGGCAAATATATTGGGGGTTATAGCATTTTTTGTGAGGGGATATTGACATAATGTAAATATTGTATTATTTTATACTTAGTATTACAAAGTATATAGTATTAAAGTATAAAAACATAAGCCTATATCCATGCATGTTTGCAGAATTTAATCTATTACAGTTTATATCAGGGATAAATCGGCGAAGCCAAGGAGAGTAACAGCCAATGCGGGAGAAGTATGAGCGGCAGATGAAAAAAGGGGTTTTGGATATGTTAGTTCTGCAGCTTCTCACGAAAGAGAAGAAGTATGGATATCAGTTGATTATGGAGCTGCGGGAAAAAAGTGGTGATATTTTTTGTCTGAAAGAGGGTACACTTTATCCGATTCTGTACCGGCTTGAAGATGAAGGGCTGGTGGAGAGCAGATGGTCCGAGGCGGAGAATAAGCAGTTACCCAGGAAGTATTACCTCATGACGGATAAGGGCCGACAGGCACTGGAAGAAGTATATCTAAGCTGGCGGCAGATTGCAGACGGTGTAGAGCGGGTTATGGAAGAATAAATTAAGAAGGAATCCGGTTGAGAGATGAGGTTGTAGAGAATCCGGGAAATATATAACGGAGAACAAATAAGGGGGACGGTTAAGATGAGTGCGGAAAAATATGTCAAAGATATCGTCAGCAACATAAAATGCAGCGGGGCAAAAAGAAAAGAGATCGAAACGCAGCTCCTTTCGGATATTTCCATGCGTATGGAACAGGGCGAGTCATTGGAGCAGATTATGGAAAGTATGGGAACAGCGCAGGAGATCGCAGACGCATTCAGCCAGGATATGCCGGAGGCAGAGCGCAAAACATATCGGAAAAAGAGGACAGGGACCATTGTTGCTGCGATTATTGTCGGAGTGGTACTGCTTGGTGCCTATGTATGGTGGATTTTTCCGAAGCCGTATAGCATAGAGGACAATGACCTGCTTACGGAAGAAGCGATTGATGCGCAGGTGGAGACGGTGATTACTCTGCTCGATGAAAATGACTTTGAGACGTTGCGGGATATGTCCGTCGATAAATTGCGTAGCGCCTTGACACAGGAAATAATTGATAAGGCGAGAAACATGATCTCGGATGATTGGGGAGAGCGGCAGAAGATCGGTTCCACATACGCACAAGGCATGAAGCAGAGTAGTAAAATATATGTCGTTACACAGACAGACGTCATGTATGAGAATGTGGGCGCAGTCTATACGATTACTTTTGATGAGAACTTAATGATGACGGGTATTTATATGCGGTGACGGGGAGGAATAACATGGAGTTTTGGTGGTTTATGCTAGTTTTTGATTTATTGATTCCGATTATAATGATTTTGTGTGGAAGGATGATGTGGAAGCATCCGTCTAAGAGTATCAATGGGATGGTTGGTTACCGGACAAGGCGTTCTATGATAAACAGTAATACATGGCAATATGCGCAGGAGTACTGTGGAAGATTGTGGTGGAAAATCGGATGGGTTATGTTGTTTCCCTCTGTCCTATTACATATTCCTTGTTATGGAAGTTCTAAGAATGTCGTGGGAGTGATGGGTTGTATTTTATGCACGATGCAATGTATCGCGCTGATCGTACCGTTTTACGTAACCGAGAGTGCTTTAAAGAAGAACTTCACTGACAAGGGAATAAGAAAATAAAACTCTGCGTCATAAGAATTATGAAGCAAATGTAGGTAGCTGGGATCAGATAAGGAAGGGAGAGAAGACACATGCTTGCTTTTATTATATGGCTGACGGTAGGCATAGCAATGGTTGCGTTAGGAATTTATGCAATACTGGCAAAGAAAGAGGTTGCCTTTGGTTTCTGGGCTAATGCGAAAGTGTTTCCGGTGAAAGATGTTAAGAGATATAATCATGCTGTGGGAAAACTCTGGTGTGTATTCAGAATCGTTTTTGCACTTCTGGGCATTCCGCTCTTGCCGGGACAGAATACAGGATATATTATCATTTCTATTTTGGGGTGTATGGCGGAAGCGATAGCCGCAATGGTTGTATATGTAACTGTTATTGAAAAAAGTACCGTAAAGATACTCAGTAAATAAAAACTTGTGAACCGGAAGAGGTCAAAATGCAGATACAACAAATACAAATTGCAGATTATACATGTAGCCTGTTTCTTCCGAAGGATTACAATGAGAGCGGCAGAAACTATCCGGTAATCTATATTAACGGAGACGTGCCTATAGAAGAAATCATAAGTGAAATCCGAAAGTCCGGATGTGAAGCGGATTTTATCTTACTTTCCATTCAACCGGAGAGCTGGAATGATGATTTCACACCTTGGAGTGCGCCGGCTTTTCGCAAAGGAGAAGAGGCACCGGCGGGAAGAGCGGATGCATATATCTCCCGATTAACAAGAGAGATTAAACCCTATATGGACGCTAACTACCGCACGAAACCGGAACCGGAATACACAGCGCTATTCGGGTATTCTTTGGGCGGATTGGCAGCAGCTTATGCGATGTACAAGACGGATTTGTTCGGCACAGTCGCCAGCTTGTCCGGGTCTCTCTGGTATGACGGATTTAGTGAGTTTATGGAGAAAGAACAACCTGTCAGAAAAGACATGAAGGTGTACCTGTCGCTTGGAAAGAAGGAAAGCTTAAGCAGAAACCCTCGTATGTGCAAGGTGGCGGAATGCACGGAGAGGGCAAAGGATATGCTGGCAAAACAGGCAGAAGCTGTCTGTTTTGAGTGGAATGAAGGCGGACACTTTCATGATATTCCGAAGCGGTTTGCGAAAGCTGTCGTATGGTGGAGATCATTGCTTATTACAATATAGCTTCACTAAAATATATAGAAATGGAGCTAAGTGCTGCTCTATTCTCTTCCGTATCGTGCCAATTCATAATTTCTGTGCAATTCTTTGATATCTTCACGATCTGCGATTCCCGCATTCGTCTCAATTTCATCGGGTGATTCATAGGCGGCCGGGCGATCCTTACGATGCCGTCGTATGGTTTTGCGGTATTCTTTCCGGATACGCTCGCGCTCTGACAGTTTGCGGCGGCGTGCAGGCAACGTTATTCTTCTTGCTTCTTCGGTGTCCTCTAATTCTTCCACAATATCACCGTTTTCATCGGCAGCGGTACGAAAAGCGTGAAAGGTAGAGATAATACTTTTCAACAGCAAAATAATGGTAAATAGAAATACAAGAGCTTCCATAATATAAGAGAGGGCGATCAGCCACTTCGGGGTGGGTTTCGGCTCTCCGGACTCTGCCATCAGGAGAGCCATCGGGTCTTCTTCGGGACTTTCTTCCATGCGCTCAGTCGGAAGCTCGGTGAAATCAATGTCTATCGGGGCGGTCCATTTCCGGAGATCGCGGTAGTGGCGGCCGGAGATGGTGAACAGAGCCGGCAGCAGGATGAGCAGGAACAGGAGTAGGAAAAGCGCAAGCATACCGTTTCCGATACCGTAGATTCTTTTGGACGGAAGATTGCAGGTTCTTTTATTCAGGGCAAGATAGTTCTCTGTCTCACATATATAATGATAGAGAAATGTGACGGGTGTATACAGTGCGGCGCTGAAGAGAGCGGCATTGCATACAGCAGGGTTATCCAGATTCAGTGCGACGACGTAGGCTGCCAGAAAAAAGGCCAGAACCGGAAAAGCGGGTTCCCGCAGGGCATCGTACGCCGGACGCCAGGAAGGATCTTCGCCGCGGGCGGCTTCTTTTTCTTCTTTTTTCTGAAGACGGCTGATGATGCGACAGATGATCACAAATGCCGTTTCGCCCAAGAGTAACAGCATATAGCCCCAGAGCATAACGTTGTCGCGAATCGATCCGGCGATGCGCCATCCGATCATGCCAGTGGCGGCAAAAGTTAAAATGCTTATGATGAGATAGGAGAAAAGACCCCGGCATCTTTCTATGGCGAGATCGGTTATGATAATGGGAAATGCGATCAGGAGGCATTTCAGATATAAAGTTTGGCCGATCGCATCCTGCCGCTCGGCGCCGAGAGCGTAGAGCAGGGGAGTAATAATTGCCATAATGAGGGTGGAGTGAAGCCATCCCGCTGTTTTTTTGATTCGATTTCTCAAGTTGACCTCCGGTTTTGGTATGTCAGCTTGCGCTGACTTCCCGTTTGCATATATGGATGTTACCTAATTTTGTAATATTACAGGTTTCGCCTCTCGTGTAGGGAATTACCCAGACGGCCTGCCCGCTGCCGCCTGCAAATTGTTCGATCACGGTTTTATTCTGCATTGCATTTTTAGAGATAAAAATAACGATCGCGTCTTCCGGCGGTGCAGGAAATGCCGGCTCCGTGTCGGCGGCTTGGATAGGGCGTGTCTCCTCGTCGGTCTGTGGCGCGAGAAGCGTCGTAAAGGGAAGAACATTACCTTCACTTTTACAGCAGGAAAGAGTACGTTCGATATCGGTAAGATGTTTTTTGCCGGTGGACGGTTCCACATATGTGAAAGAGGTTTGGTTATTTACACAAATCCCCACTTCCATGCCGCGTCCGATCAGTTTCTGTGCAAGAGAAGCGGCGACGGAGACGGATTCTTCTGTCAGATGGTCGTATTTCAGGATACCGCGGTCCTCCATATCTAGATAGATCATGACTTTTTCTGTCAGGGTCGATTCAAACGTGTTGACCATCAGCTCACCCGTGCGTGCGCTGGCCTTCCAGTTAATCGTGTTCATAGGGTCGGTGACCGTGTATTCTCTGATAGAAGAGAAGGCAAAAGGGTCTTCGTAAAGACGCTTTGCGCATTGTAAACTTCCCATAAGGCGTTCGCATGCCACGAGAATGTCAGAGACATCCGTTCTTGCGGCATATACGTATAGTTCCGTGGATGCCGGACATTCTATAGAGAACCGCCGCCTGTGAAGCATGGAAAAAGTGGTCAGATAAGATTTGTCGATTCGGTAGTATCCTCTTTTCCTGCAGTCCAGAGACAGTCTCCGTATGACGCGCTGCCTGCCGAGCAGGGCGAAGATATCTCTCTTATAGGTGAAATCGCTGACGCTTGTATTTTCACAGTCATGAAAAGAGAGATTTTTATCCATATGAAAACCGACTTCCAATATGGGAAGCATCATTTTTTTCCTGTTTTCGATCTGCTCCGTCATCTCTACCCGTTCTCCCGTGTAGGCACAATTTTGTATGAAATCGAGAGATACAACCAGATTCACTGCCCAATGCTTTGCGTAATACAGATTCCAAAGGCTGGTCAGGAGCAGGAGTCCGATAAAAAATAAACTGATCATGGTTTCGTCCAATCTTCCGTGGGAAGCGCGATGCTTCCTAAGAGTCCGTGAATGAGAGATTCCTTTTGTTGTGCATAGGCGGAGTCCGCAATCATTCGATGTGCAAGTACCGATACAGCTACCGTCTTGATATCTTCGGGTGTCACAAAATCCCGTCCCTGTACCATCGCAAAGCCTTGTGCGGCGCGCAGAAGCGCCAAGGTTCCTCTTGGGCTGACACCTTCCGCAATGGTACGGCTCGCGCCGGAAGAAGCGCCGTATTTCCGGGTTCCCTGTACGAGACTTACGATATAATTTCTCAGATCCGCATGGACATAGATATTACGGCATTCATCCTGCAAGGCGGCAACTTCATCGAGGGAGCAGACCGGCTCAATTGTCTCTAAGGGTGAGTCGCTGATGAAGCGGTCGATCATCTGACGTTCCTCTTCCTCGCTTAGGCTTCCCATGCTGATCCGCATCAGGAAACGGTCCATCTGGGCTTCCGGCAGCGGATAACAGCCGAGCGTTTCTACAGGATTCTGTGTTGCGAGAACGAAAAAGGGTGTGCCAAGCGGTCTGGTCACGCCGTCCACCGTCACCTGTCTCTCGCCCATGCATTCCAACAGGCTGGACTGGGTTCTCGGCGTGGCGCGGTTGATTTCGTCAGCCAGCAGGAGATTGGTAAAAACGGGTCCTTCTTTGAAAACAAAGGTGCCTTTTTCCTGATTATAATATGACAAACCTGTCACATCACTTGGAAGCAGATCGGGTGTAAACTGGATTCTGCCAAAGGAAAGATCCATTGATTTTGCCAGTGATTTCGCAAGAACTGTCTTACCGGTGCCCGGCACGTCCTCCAAGAGCACATGCCCTCCTGCGGCTAGAGCGGTCAGAAGCAGCTCCGTCACCTGCTCCTTGCCAATAATTACTTTTGATACGTTGTCCTTGATTCTTGAGAGTAAGTCGTTCATATGTATGTTCCCTTCTTATCAGATTCATAACGTGGACTTGATTAGATTCACTTAGGTTGTGTATTTTGCAGCCTTAGAGAATCTTCTGGACTTGATTAGATTCACTTAGGCTGCGTGCTTTGCAGCCTTAGAGAATCTTCAAGTCCTATTATACATCATTATTGTGTCGGTATAAAGGGGAGATGGAAGAAACGGTCGCTCAGAGTGAAGTTAATATCTGCGTCACCGCGCTCTAGCTCCACAAAAAGCGTAGCGGACACTAGACTCGTGAAATACCTCGTCAAGTGCCGACGCTTTTTGAGGGGTTCCTTCAGATATTAACTCCACTCTGAGCTTAGTCTGTGGCGTGGGCGTAAAAAGTGACCAAAACTGTACTGCCTAGATTAATTTTTACATATAAGGTTGACATATGTAACCCTTAATGATATATTCAAATTAGGGTTACATGAGTCGACCTTTTAATATGCATAGGCAGAATTAGAAATTATATTCTTGTCCTCAGCGTAAAACATTTCAGAACGGAGAAAGCTATGGAAGAAAAAGCAATCAGTTTATCAAACAGTGAATGGCATATCATGGAGAATCTGTGGGAGCAGTCTCCGAAGACAGCGACACAGCTTATAAAGGCGATGGAGGAAGAGACAGGGTGGGCGAAGAGCACCACGAAGACTGTTCTGAAACGGATGGAGCAGAAGGGCTGTATCGCGTATCGGGAAGGAGCAAAAGCACGGGAATATTATCCGCTTCTGAAACGGGATGAAGTGGTGGAGTCAGAGACGAGTAGCTTTATCAACCGAATCTATAACGGAAGTTTGGGGCTGATGGTAAATACACTGGTTAAGAAACAGGAAATTTCGGATGAAGAGATGGAAGAACTATATCGGATCATCAAGAACGCAAGGAAGAAGAAATAATAACAGAGAGAGATGACGATTGGTAATTTGGTCCAGAGCCGCAGTGAGCGTGCAATGAACCGGCTCTGAAGGAGGGACTGTTATGGTAGGTGTTATGATACAGGCGGCATTTCTGGTGATTGCGATACTTGCGGTGCAGAAATTGCTTGGAGAGAAATTACACGCATACGTGCGATACGGATTATGGCTGATCGTTGTGATACGGCTTATGGTTCCGGTTAATTTAATACAGAGTCCGTTCAGTATGCTGCGTATCGTGGACAGAGTGATGACGCGGTACGTGCGGGCAGATGAAGACACTACATATATATATGATGCAGAGAAAACTGAGAATGTATCAGGGATAGAGAATGCAGAGCAGACCGAGAATGTATCAGAGATAGATAATACAGAACAGACCGCGAATGCATCAAGGAAAGAGAATCCAGAGCAGACCGGTAAAGAGGAATATACCGATCTTGGGTGGCAAGTAGATGAAAAAAACGGAATAGACAAAAATAATATAACAGATACGAATGAGAGATATGTGCACAATCAAGAAAAAGGTGAACTCGGTGCAACACAGGCCGAGAATAAACAAGATGTGTCCAGCGCAATAACGGATGAAATTAGTCCAGAGGAACAGACGAGCAGCAATGCGGGTATAACACATCGCTTATCGGCATCTTTCACAAACATAGTACGGGCGGTCTGGCTTACAGGCAGCCTGCTTACAGGAGGGTTCTTTGGCTTGTCGTATTTGCGGTTCCGGCGCAGGCTGCGTAAGATGCGGATAGCTTATCAGGGAGAATGTGAAGGTGTGCCGCAGAAGAGGTGCGTACCGGTTTATCTGGTAAAAGGTCTGGAATCCCCTTGTCTTGCAGGATTTTTGCGGCCGGCGGTTTACATCGGGACAGAGGTGGATACGGATTCAGATACATTCCGATATGCCGTGATTCATGAACAAGTGCATTATCTGCACGGGGATCATCTGTGGGCTCTGCTGAGGATGGTGCTGGTCAGCATGTATTGGTTTCACCCCTTCGTGTGGATTGCGGCGGCAGCCTCTGCAAGGGATGGCGAGATTGCCTGCGATTACGGGACGACACGGAAAATCGGGCAGGAAGAACGGTTTGCCTACAGTGAAATGCTGTTGACATTTTCCCGAATAAAAAGGGGAACAAGAGTGTACTCCTACGGAACAATGCTTCGACCGGGGAAATCTGAGTTAAAGGAAAGAATCCTGCGGTTGACGGAAGCAAAGCGTAGCAGAGCATGGGCAGGCATTCTGGCAGTCGCATGTATGATCCTCATAGCAGGGTGTGCGCTGACCGGTGCATCGACGGAAAATGCGGAGGGACAGGATCGCAGGGAATCTATGGATTCTGTTGGGGACAGCGCAAACGATAGTCAGACATCTGCAGATTCTGCCGAAGACAGGGAGGATAGTTCCGGAGAGAACGGAACCGGCGATCTGACTGAAATAAAAGCCGGTGAAGTGAATGACAAGTCAGATAATGGAATATCTGACGGGCTATCTCAGGATGAAAATTCTGCAGAAAAAGATAATTCCGGTGAGCCGATTCGCGAGGCCGCACAGATCGAGGCACATGCAGCACAGTTGTCGGAAGAGACGATTTTCGGTGCGGACGGACCGACACTGGATTATGCAGGAGGTCTCGGAACAGGGAAAGAGAATGTCATTATTTTCCATGACTATTTCGGACTGATTGTATATGATCTGATGAACAGGAAAGTTGTGAGAAGTCTTGCTCTTGAACCGATCGGCTGCCATATGACACAGGGTGATGATGCCTGTCAGGTAGCGGTATCAGCGGACGGCAATACCGTGTGGCTGCATCCGAGATCAAAGCAGTATAAATACCGCTATGATGTGGAGAATAACCTGCTCTGGCAGGAACCTCTGATCAAGACTTATGACATAGATTTAGAGGGTGAGGATCTTTTTAACCGATACTTGGTGACGGAAGAGACTTTACAGAAGTATGTGGGTTGGCGTTCCAATTATCTGTATGAGGACTATAAGGACGAACGGGGACTGCAGAGGACTTATATCTATCTTTATTTACCTAATGGAGAGGAGGGAAAACTGGGAAATCTGCAATGTACATGGGATGATATGGTTTTTATTTTAGAGTGGAACCATTCTGACGAATCGAATGCTACGGCGGCGGAAGATGTCGTGTTCCCCTATCGTTATGACGGATTCGTAGATGAGGTGAAGATTTTTTTTGATAAACCCTGCAATTATTCACGTATTGCTGATACTTATACAAGCAGAGTGCATCCCGTCACACAGGAAGTGATATGGCATGAAGGTATCGATTATGTGGCAGAGACAGGATCAGATGTCTATGCGGCGGCAGCAGGTATTGTATATGAGACGGGCTATTCGGCAAAATACGGTAATTATGTGGTACTGCTTCACATAAACGGTGAGATGACATATTACTGCCACTGCCAGAAGATACTCGTGGAGAAAGATGACCAAGTGGAGCGGGGCAGCACCATCGCCACGGTAGGCAGTACCGGCATGTCCACAGGAGCGCATCTGCATTTCGCAATCAGTTCACATGGAGAGTTTGTCGATCCGCAGGAGGAAATGTGGGAGCTGCAGGATCTGGATTGATCTTTTCCTGCCTCAAATCTGTTATTTCTTATATAAAGACAGATTACGTGAACAGTATGCAACGTGGAGGCCAGGCATGAGATTATACAAGCTGGAGCTGTTAAAATTGACAGGGAGAAGATTTACACAGATTATGACCGGACTGCTTCTGGCGATGTTGGTGCTTCAACTATGGGTGGAGAGCACGCAGGCAGTCGCATGGAAAGCGGAAAATGATTTCGGGCAGTTAATCGGATATGTGCGGTTTATAGATTTGTTACAGTATTATGTCTTGTACGGGATGATCTGGCTGACAGCCGTGCTGACCCCTTTCTATTGTGAGGACAGGCAGAGCAGGACGGATGTGCTGATTATGACATCAGCCAAAGGTAAAATTTCCGATTTCGCCGCAAGACTTGCCGTGGCGTTTACATTGGCGGTGGCCGTAATTGTTCTTGCGTTGGGGGCAGCTTATTGGGGCTGCTATGTCTTGTACGGGTATTCTGGCGGAAATGCCTCGGCGAGAGAAATATATTTCTGGATAGATGAGACAACCTCCGCATTGTTAGATGGAAGTATATATGCCTTTATAAGATATTACTTGATTCTTGTGTTGTGCGCGGTTCTTATGCTGACCGGAATCATCGTATGGGTTTCTGCGAAGAGCAGCAAAACGGTACACTCTCTGATTGCGGTTTCCGGCATATTCTGGTTTCCGGTTATGCTGGAGAGCGGCCTAAACCCAAGGGGGATCGGTTTCCTGCTGGTAACGGGACAACCAATCTTCCTCATTATTGTGAGATATCTATATGAAGACTGGTCGCTGTATGGGCAGCATATTTTTCTGGCGCTTCTTGTGGCGGCAGTGGGAAGTATATGCGGCGGCAGACGATGGTGCCTGCCGCACAGGCAGTAAAAATGAGTCCTGTCCGGTTGCGGGCAGGACTCATCATATGTCAGTTAAATTTTACGGATTCACAACATTTCGGTCTTCTCCGTCCAGAAAGGCCGCTATATTCTTACACACTTCTTCTACGAGATTCATCCGTGATTCCGTGCTGGCCCATGACATGTGGGGCGTAATGATCAGTTTTGTGCTGTCCTGAATTTTGCCCAATGGATTGTCTCTTGTCATAGGTTCTTTTTCCAGAACATCCAGTCCGGCAGCCGCGATCTGATCGGTTATCAGGGCATCGTAGAGTGCCTGGGTATCTACTACGGGACCTCTTGCGACGTTGATCAAGATTGCGTTTTTTTTCATTTGTCCGAAAGCTTCTTTATTCATCAGCCCTCTTGTCCTGTCGCTGAGAGGGCAGTGCAGGGACAGAATGTCAGATTCTTTTAATAAGGTATCAAATTCTACACGCTCATAATCAGTGCAGGAGCTCTTGCCGGATGCGGAGTAAAAGATTATTTTGCAGCCGAATGCCTGTGCCAGCTGTGCAACTCTGCGGCCGATCGTTCCCATGCCGACGATGCCCCATGTCTTTCCGGCTAAGTCATTAAAAGGTCTGTCGAAGTTGGAGAAGCGGTCCTGTGCGCTGTAGGTTCCCGACTTGACATAACTGTCATAAAAAGCAATTTTTTCGGTCAGCATAAGCGCCAGCAAAAGAGTATGCTGCGCAACTGCCAGAGTACAGTAATTTACCACATTAGCGACCTTGATGCCGCGGCTTTTGCAGTAGACCAGATCTACATTGTCGAAGCCTGTCGCGAACAGACAGATCAGTTTTACGTTGGGGGCATCTTTTAAGGTAGTTTCGTTCAGAGGCGCCTTGTTTGCGATGATGATGTCCGCGTCCTTTACACGCTCGGCGGTGTTTTCCGCAACCGTATTCGGGTAATAGGTCACTTCACCGAATTTTTCAAAGCAGGATACGTCAATATCGGTTCCCACACTGTTTCTTTCTATAACGACCAGTTTCATATCTGTCCTCCGTTTCCGGCCTCTGTTTATCCTCAAATTCTACGTTTAGGAGAAAAAAGACCAAGTTTCTTGAAATATGAGCTTATTGGTAACTGTTCAGAAGGTGTTCCCGCGAGGAACAGGGTTCTGAACAGTTACGATTATTGTAACATAGCAGCAGAGGTTTTCCCAGCATTTTGGAATAAAAGAATCTAATAGTATTTTATCATGGAATTATGGAACATAATTTGATATAATAGATGCAGATTACATAAAGATACGGCAATAACCGTGAAAAATCCGAAAGGAGACGACAATAATGCTTGCAACATTGATACCATTTTTTGATAAAGACATGAAGGTATGTGCCTATTCGTTGTTTTCACAGAAGGAGAATTACCTGCTCAATCCGGAACTGCAGGGATCGGCTATACTGAACGGTTCAGGCAGGGTGAGCGGTCTTGAGATCATAGAGAATATCGGTATCGACACACTCTCGCCGGGGACGAAGGTTTTTCTTCCTGTGGGACCGATCAATATATTTGCAGATATTGAAGGACAGTCAGCTGAGATGCGGGATAGACTGGTGCTTCTGTGTGATAATACCATTACCAACACGGATGCGTATCGCAAAAGGTTTAAGCAGCTTAAACAGGGCGGTTATAAACTGGCAATCTTTAAGCTTCCGGTAGCGCAGTTTGAGAATTATAAAGAGATTTTGAAGTTGATGGATTACATTATTCTGGACTGCAAGAAAATAGATGTAATGAAAGCAAAGATCTATTTTGCACACCAGTATCCGAGGCTTAAGATTTGTGTCGGTAATGTGGAGAATCAGGAGTTGTTCGACCGGGTAAAACAGGATAAGGCATTCCATCTCTTTGAAGGCAGATTCTATCGTATTCCGGTTACCAAAGGAAAGATGGCGATCGAGCCGCTTAAGGTTAATTATCTGGAGTTAATGAACACGGTGAATGATGAGGATTATGAATTGACGCAGGCGGCGGATATCATCGGTCGTGATACGGCGCTTGTTCTGTCCTTGTTGGAGATGGTGAACCGTATTTCCGTTAATTCACAGATTACTTCTATCCGTCATGCGGCGGCGATCCTTGGACAGAAAGAGCTGAAGAAATGGATCAATACCGTGATCACGAAAGAATTGTGTGCGGACAGACCCAATGAGATCACCAGAATTTCCCTGCTTAGGGCGAAATTCGCAGAGTGTCTGGCACCGTCCTTCGGGCTGGAGCTGAAAGCCTCGGAATTATTCTTAATGGGGTTATTCTCGGTTCTGGATATTATCCTGAATGTACCGTTAGAGGAAGGACTTGCCCGGGTAAATGTATCTAAAGATATTTCGGACGCGCTGGTCAGTCATAAGGGTGATCTGGCTGATGTGTATGATTTTATACTTGCCTATGAGAATGCGGATTGGCAGGAAGCATGCAGATGGCTGGTTATGAAGGATATCAGCATGGATACGGTATATCAGGCGTACATAGAGGCGGTATGCTGGTATCGGGAAGTGTTCTTCTAGTTTTATGGAGTCATAATTACCCGGAGGAGATTCTGACGGGTAGTTAGATAGATCAATCAAGTGATGATAGGACAGACGACCATCACTATAATAAAAATTCGGCTGATTAATTTTAAGGAGGAAACTATCAATGAGTAGCGAAATCAGAGACATTAATCTTGCCGAATCCGGTGAGAGAAAGATCGAGTGGGTCAAGAGAAATTGTGATCTGCTCCGGACATTGGAGAAGGAGTTCTCAGAGAGCAAGCCTTTTGCGGGCAAGAAAATTACTTTGTCGGTGCATTTGGAGGCAAAGACAGCGTATCTGTGTCTGGTGCTGGCAGCAGGCGGCGCCGAGATGTATGTGACGGGTTCTAATCCGCTGTCCACTCAGGATGATGTGGCGGCAGCGCTTGTGAAAGCAGGGCTGGAAGTTCATGCATGGTATGATGCCACGCAGGAAGAATATGAGACACATATCCGTCACGTGCTGGAAGCGGGTCCGAATATTATTATCGATGACGGCGGCGATCTGGTTACCATGGTGCATAAGGAGATGCCACATTTGATTCCGAATATTATCGGCGGCTGTGAGGAGACGACTACAGGTATTATCCGTCTGGAAGCTATGAATAAGGCGGGAGAATTGAAGTTCCCCATGGTGCGTGTCAACAATGCGGCATGTAAGCATTTCTTCGATAACAGATACGGTACGGGACAGTCCGTATGGGACGGTATCAACAGAACGACGAACCTGATCGTTGCAGGTAAGATCGTGGTCGTTGCGGGTTACGGCTGGTGCGGTAAAGGTACGGCAATGAGAGCGAAAGGCTTAGGCGCGCGTGTTATCGTTACGGAAATCGATCCCATCAAGGCGATCGAGGCAGTGATGGACGGATTCGATGTAATGCCGATGAAAGAAGCAGCTAAAGTCGGTGATTTCTTCATAACGGTAACAGGATGTGACGGCGTTATTGATAAAGAAGATTTTGCGGAGATGAAAGAAGGCGCGATCCTCTGTAATGCGGGACACTTCGACTGCGAGATCGACATGGCATGGCTCAAGGCGAATGCGGTGGAGAAGAAGGAACAGCGTAAGAACATTATGGGATATAAACTTCCTACAGGCCAGTGGATCTTCGTACTGGCGGAAGGTCGTCTTGTGAATCTGGCAGCGGGCGATGGTCATCCGGCGGAGATCATGGATATGAGCTTTGCAATTCAGGCGCTATCTGCGAAGTATCTCGTGGAGCACGGCAGTGAATTACAGGAGAAATTGATTGATGTACCGGAAGAGGTAGATAAGGATGTGGCGAAGAGGAAGCTTGCATTCTTAGGGAAAGAGATTGATGTGCTGACGCCGGAGCAGGAGAAATATCTGAACAGTTATACGGTGTAGACTACGGTCATAGGTGAAAGAATAAGAGACAGAACTGCCGCGAAGCGGGTGAGAGATTGCCGGCGGAAGGGTGGTTCTGTTTTTTTGTGGTAAAAAGGGGTTGACATCGTGTGTCTACACATGTAAACTATGTATAAAGTCTACAGACGTAAACAGAGATGGAGTGCGTAATGTACGAGAATGG
Source organism: Lachnospiraceae bacterium (assembly GCA_014804355.1). Classification (GTDB taxonomy): domain Bacteria; phylum Bacillota; class Clostridia; order Lachnospirales; family Lachnospiraceae; genus UBA3282. The sequence goes on along the minus strand of JAAUZY010000043.1, from coordinate 49,250 downwards.
AGGAGTTATGACGGACAAGAAAATATCGGATGCGGAGTTGGAAATATTGGAGGTATTGTGGGCTGCAGGAGAGGCGCTAAATGCGAATGAGATTCGCGCGCGTTTGAATGAGAAGAAGGATTGGGAGCGCACGACGGTGCTGACGTTGATCCGCAGGCTGCTTGATAAGGGTGTGATCGGACAGGAGAAGAGAGAGGTCTACTATTATGCGCCCTGTGTTGAGCGGAGTGATTACGTGAAAGGGGAGACGAAGAGTTTCCTAAACAAATTTTTTAAAGGAAATGCGAAGAATCTGGCGGCGGCATTGATTGAAGATGAGGATTTGAGCAGAGAAGATATTGAGGAACTGCGGGCGTATTTTCAGGAGCATTTCAAATAGGCGCCTAAATGAGGAGGTTATCATATGGAACAGTTATTTATGATTATATTGTCATTATCTATATCCGGCACGTTGGTAGGAGGGATCATTCTGCTGATTCGACCTGTAACGAAGAAATACTTTTCTAAGAGATGGAGTTATTATCTTTGGCTGCTGGTGTTATTCCGACTGCTGCTTCCGGTGCATACGGGCGTAAATCTTATGAATAGCCTTTATATAAGACTGCCGGAGTGGAGAACGGCGTGGATGCGGGAAGAAATGAATGTTCCGGNTAGGAGTGNGGCGGCNCATGGGTCAGGTAATGATGAAGCAAAAGAAGTAGGAGAATTAGAAGAAGTTGGTAAGANAGCAGAGGGTAATGTAGATGCACCGGGTAGTAAGGGCAGCGATTTTGGTATTAACAGTGAAGACAGAAATTCAGGCACAAGAAGTGGTGAACGCTTAGATACAAGTACAATCGTGAATACANCCGTTTTGCTAAAGGCAGCTGCTATTGTCTGGCTNCTTGGTATTATGGTTTGCGCTCTGTGGAAGATNTATGATTATCGCAGATTTATGAGGGTTATCTATAGAAGCGCTGTTCTGACAACAGATTCTCGNATTCTGGNGCAGCGGGAAGAATGTCGGGCAAGACTCGGAATAAAGCGTCTCGTTCCCGTCTATGTGAGTANAGAAATAAGCTGTCCGATGCTGATAGGATTTTTCGGTTCATGTATCGTATTGCCGAAGGATATGCCAGCCGATACCATGATGATTCTGCATCACGAGCTGATACACTGTAAAAGGCGGGATATCGGTTATAAATGGCTGTTTCAATTGGCNCTTTGCGTACACTGGTTTAATCCTTTTATCTATNTTTTTAACCGTAAATTTAATCTGGATTGTGAGCTTGCCTGCGATGAGGNAGTGATGNCGCTTTTAACAGATGATGGGCGCNGGGCGTACGGTNATGTGCTTCTGGATGCGGCNGAGCATAGTATTACTTTCCACAGAAATGTGCTGGCGATGACCTTGCTGGAAGAGAAGAGTNCTTTGAAAGANAGATTAGAGGGAATTGCCCGNTATCACAAGCGGGGAGNGATAACTGNGTTATGTTCTGCGACNGCAGTNGTCGTGNTATTTGCCGTGGCACTGGTGGGNGGTGTAGTCTCTGCGAAAGANAGCCGGGNAAGNCTGNTTNTGTCAGNTTTGTCNGCGGTGTTCGGGGATGGGAGNAATTTTATCAANCAGGATATTCAGATTGACCGNGACGGATCGGCATACCGCATGTATGATGANGATGAATTGATAGCAGATAAGGATGAGCATGATGTGTGGAGAGCATGGATTTACAGTGGCAACGAAAGAANCACAGACTGTAAGGGGTTGATCTTAAACGGCAGCGATACGCTGAGTATTCTGTATGCTAATAAAGACACAACGATAGAAGTACAATCCTTGTTTGACTTGCAGGACGGCAGATTGAAATTTGTGCATGTTACCCCNGAGGGAAAAGTAAATATNTTAAATGAAAGCGGAGANAGTGTAACAGAGACGATNACGCTCCCGCAGGGAAAAAATGTACTCAAGATGGTAGGGCAGGAGGCAAGAGTNGAGAATCTGNTNTTCNCNTANGATCNGGTTANGGAAAAAGATTTNGANANAATTTTCCCTAATGAAGAGGAGGAATGTAAATATAATCTGACGGAGGATATTAAATCAGGAAATCTGGATCGGTCGCAGTTACGGGAATCCTTTACGGATATGGAGACGGAAGAAGTGAGTGAACTGTTCAAGTATCTCTTGGAACAGGACGTGACATTGTATGCCGAGGATTGGCAGGCNGTTTTTACNTATTCAGANCANCATCTGTCAGCGGAATATCTTGCGGNGGCTTTGAAGGATGGCAAGGCGGANAGTTTCTACAGCAATGGATTTCGTGAGGTTGNGNTACATGTGAACGGTGATGACTGGGTAGAGATTGTTANCTCCATGCAGAGATTATCCTTTAATACATTGTATTTCGGCGGCTTGTCATTNCTNAATAAAAGNCAGAGCGAGNCATGTNTNATGCATTATCTTGATNTGGGGAATACACTGACAGANTCGCAGTTACAGANACTNGCGGANTATGTGTCNTCAAGCGGGTTAGANAGGATTGAGNAGCGTAATGAGGAAATGANGNCTNTNCGTTCTGAATAAATTGTATATATAGCTNAGGCGAAACAACTTGTTTTGNCTGGGCTNAAATTTTNTATAGATAATTCTGANAGCGCACACGAAAAACTTGACAAATTACTTTGTAAGCGCTAACTTATTATNATATTANATTTATTCTTATTGTTATATCATTTGTGCGTTTCGCACGGGCGGCATTCTCTGCCGGAGGATTCCAATTGTTTTGGCGTTTGNCNGNTTGTTATTTTTGTAAAAAAATATGACTGGAAAGCAACAAAGTAAAAGTTGATTTTTGATAACATATAGGTTATCATAAAGGAGAAAAAAGTGTTTGAAATTATCTTCTATAAGGATAAGAGTGGAAGATCAAGGATTGTTGAATATCTGGATGATCTTCAGCAAAAAAATGTTGACCAACAAAGATGCAAGAATTAATCGAGAGAAGATCTTGGTTTATTTAGAAGCTTTGGCAAGGTACGGAGTTGCTATCGGACGGCCATATATAAAGCATATTGAGGGGGATATATGGGAACTGCGTCCTCTCAGAAACAGGATTTTTTTCTTTTTTTGGGCAGAAAATAAAATAGTATTACTGCATTATTATATTAAGAAATCACAGAAATTACCCAAACGGGAGATACAGCAAGCACGAAGAAACTTGGATGATTATATAGAAAGGAATCAACTCAAATGAAAGAGATTAATACATTTGCAGACTACATTTCGGATGAGACAAGGGTCAGTTTTGAAGAGCGTCAGAAAATTAACTTTGAGGTGGAGTTAATCGGTAAAATAATAGAAGCGAGAGAACAGAGAGGCTATTCACAAAGAGAACTGGCTGAATTAAGCGGGGTCAAACAGCCGGCAATAGCCAGACTGGAAAGCATGAAGAGTACGCCAAGAATTGATACTTTGTTGAAGATCTTGCATCCATTGGGTTATACGTTATCGGTAACGCCAATACATGACGAGAGTGGAAAGATTTGACAAATTATTATTAAAGAGATAATATGAGGACACTTTTCAGACAGGAGTATTCACATGGACACACAGACCACTACGAAAAACTACAAGGCGAAGGAGCTGCTGCAGCGGTTCCTTCCATATTATAAGAAATACTGGAGAATTGTCATTATTGACCTGCTCTGTGCCGGACTGACAACGATCTTCGAGCTGGTACTGCCTATGATTATCCGTTATATCACCAATGCGGGAATGAATGATCTGGCATCGCTTACCGTGACAGTTATCCTGCGGCTGGGAACGCTGTATCTGTGCCTGCGCATTGTGGATACTATGGCGAACTTCTACATGGCGTACACGGGACATGTGATGGGCACGCGCATCGAGACGGATATGCGGCGGGATGCATACGCCCATCTGCAGCAGTTATCGGATACATATTATAACAATACGAAAGTCGGGCAGATTATGGGTCGGATTACGAACGATCTGTTTGACGTGACGGAATTCTCCCACCACTGTCCGGAAGAATTCTTTATTGCTGGGATCAAGGCAGTGATCTCTTTCGTGATATTGGCCAGGATCAGCCTGTCTCTGACGCTGATTCTTTTTGCGGTAGTACCAGTCATGGCGGTGACCTGTACCATTATTAATCTGCGCATGCGGGAGGCGTTTTGCAAGCAGCGTGTACAGATCGGGGAACTGAATGCCCGTATCGAGGACAGTCTTCTCGGACAGAAGGTGGTCAAGGCATTTACCAATGAGGAGAAGGAAAAAGAGAAATTTGAAGAGGACAATATCAATTTCTTCTATATTAAGAAGGAAACATACAAGTTCATGGCCTTTTTCCAGACTACAACGAGAGCTTTTGACGGGTTGATGTATCTGGTGCTTCTGGTGGCGGGCGGTATTTTTATGGTAAACGGAAAGATTGCGCCCGCGGATCTGGTCGCCTATGTGATGTATGTGAGTACGCTGATTACTACGATCCGCAGGATCATCGAATTTGCGGAGCAATTCCAGCGCGGTATGACAGGCATCGAGAGATTTGTACAGATCATGGACAGCGATATTGAGATTTTTGACGAGCCGGGGGCGGTGGAGTGTGTGCATCCGCAGGGCAATATTGCATTTCATAATGTCAGCTTCGAGTATCCGGACGACCACAATGTTGTGTTTAGGGGATTGAATCTGGACATCCGGTCGGGTGAGAAGATTGCCATTGTGGGTCCCTCCGGAGGCGGTAAAACGACGCTATGTAATTTGATTCCGCGCTTTTACGATATTAATGAAGGTGAGATTCTGCTGGATGGTGAGAGCATTCATCATTATACATTGAAAAGTCTGCGAAAAAATATCGGTATGGTACAGCAGGATGTGTATCTTTTCTCCGGGACGGTGTATGAGAATATTGCCTACGGCAAAGAAAACGCTTCCATGAAAGAGGTGATTGAGGCGGCGAAACGTGCGGGTGCGCATGAATTTATTACGGCATTGAAAGACGGGTATGATACTTATGTGGGAGAACGAGGCGTGAAATTATCCGGCGGACAGAAGCAGCGGATCAGCATTGCCAGAGTTTTCCTGAAAAATCCGCCGATTCTTATTATGGATGAAGCGACTTCCGCGCTGGATAATGAAAGTGAATTTCAGGTGGCGAAATCGTTGGAGGCGCTTGCAAAGGGAAGAACAACGATCACGATCGCTCACAGATTGTCCAGTATTCGTAATTCTGACAGAATTTTGGTACTGACAGAGGAGGGCATTGTGGAGGAAGGAACTCATGAGAGTCTGCTTGAGCTTGGCGGTATTTATCACCACTTCTATGTGACGGCGAATGAGTTGAAGTAGAGAAGGAATAACGGAATGAAGCAGAGCAGCAAAACGAAACAGAACACTCAAACAGAACATCATATATTGATTATAGAGGACGATGTCACACTGGCAGGCGGTTTATGCAGAGCCCTGCAGAACGAGGAAACAGAAACGCTGTACTGCACGACTCTGCGTGAGGCGAGGAGACTGCTGGAAGAACAGCAGACGGTGGGAAAGCAGTATTCTCTCGTGATACTGGATGTGAATCTGCCTGACGGAAACGGATTTGATTTTTTGCAAGAGATAAAGAAAGAATATGACATATGCGTCATAATGCTGACGGCCAATGATATGGAAACGGATATTGTAGCAGGGTTGGAATTGGGTGCGGATGACTACATCACGAAGCCTTTCAGCCTGGCAGTACTGAGGGCAAGGGTAGAAACACAGTTACGACGTGTACAGGCAGATCAGATATCACGGAATGAGGAACGGGTTGTTGTGATTGACGATTATTGTTTCAACTTTACGCAGATGCTTTTTACGTGTAGAGAGGAACGGATCGAACTGAGTAAGACCGAGCAGAAATTGCTGTATCTTCTTGTAGAAAATCGAGGAATTACATTAACGAGAGAGCAACTGCTCGATCGTATCTGGTCGGAGACGGAGTTTGTGGATGAGAATGCGCTGTCCGTCACGGTGAAGAGGCTGCGGGATAAGTTGGGAGCGCAGGAGCGAATCAAGACGGTATATGGAATCGGATATCGGTGGGAGTAGAAAATGCGATACATGGATATGAAGAAAGAGCATGGGCGTTGAAATGTCAGCAGACAAAATAGCGATCATAATTTTACTAGTCGGCATTCTGTGCATAATCTGCGCCGCATTAATCGTGTATGCCGGTTACTGTGCCAGAAAACGCAGTCTTAACCGAATGTATGACATGATACAGAAAGCGTTGGACGGAACTTTTCGGGCACACAATTTTGATGAATCTTTATATGCGGCTGTAGAGAATAAATTGGCAGAGTACATTGACGCCTCAGAGACATCGGCAGGAAAGACCGCTAAGGAGAAGGAACAGATCGAGAGGCTGATTGCGGATATTTCCCATCAGACGAAAACACCGCTCTCGAACATTCTGCTCTATACCGAACTGTTAAAAGAGCATGTGAGCCCGGCTAGGATAGAAGAACGGGAGAAGCATAACGGGCAAAGCAGGCAGGCAGAAGAATCGGGAGAGGTTTGTGAGATTATTGCATTGCTGGAGACACAGGCCGAGAAATTAAATTTCCTGATTCAATCCCTTGTTAAAATGTCCAGACTGGAAACAGGAATTTTGGTTCTGAATCCAAGGAAATCTTCAGTTGCAGAACTGCTTGCGGAGGCGGAGCTGCAATATGCGAATAAAGCTCGTGAAAAAGGACTGTATCTGTATGTTTTATCAGAGGATGCGCAGGATGTCCTGGCATGTTTTGATAAGAAATGGACGTTGGAGGCTCTCGGTAATCTCATAGATAATGCAATAAAATATACACAGACGGGTGGCGTTACGGTCAGAGTCAAACCTTATGGGCTGTTTGTCTGTATAGAGGTAGAGGACACAGGAATCGGTATCGCGGAGGAAGAACACGCCAAAATTTTCGGGCGTTTTTATCGTTCGCCACAGGTTTCCGACCAGTCAGGTGTAGGCATCGGTCTTTACCTTGCGCGTGAGATCTTACGGCAGCAGTCGGGCTATATGAAACTTGTGTCGGAGGAAGGCAAGGGCGCGGTTTTCTCTATGTACCTGCCTGTTTAATTCTTACAGAACTGTTAGAATCTTTTCTATGCGGAAAGATTATGGAAAGAATGTTATGCGATAATCTGTATTGTGAAGGGATATCCTTCATAATGCAGATTTCTTTATTCTATAGGAGGAAAGTCATGACCATATTATCAACAAACAATCTTAAAAAAATATACGGCGCAGGGGAAAATGAAGTACATGCGCTGGATGGCGTGGATCTAAAAGTGGAGAAGGGAGAGTTTGTTGCCGTGGTGGGAACGAGCGGCAGCGGGAAGAGTACTTTGCTTCACATGTTGGGCGGATTGGATCGACCGACATCGGGCACTGTCACAGTGGATGGTAAAGATATTTTTGACTTAAAAGATGAGGAACTCACGATCTTTCGGCGCAGGAAGATCGGATTTGTATTCCAGAATTACAATCTGGTGCCGGTGCTCAACGTGTATGAAAATATTCTGCTTCCGGTGCAGCTTGACGGAAATGAGCCGGATGGGAAGTATGTGGATCAGATTATTGACATGCTGGGATTGACATCGAAATTACAGAATCTTCCGAACAACTTATCAGGCGGGCAGCAGCAGAGGGTCGCTATTGCCCGTGCACTTGCTGCAAAACCGGCGATCATACTGGCGGATGAGCCGACAGGTAATCTGGACTCCAAGACGAGCCAGGATGTATTGAGTCTTTTGAAAGTAACCAGTCAGAAGTTTGCGCAGACGATCGTTATGATCACGCACAATGAAGAGATCGCACAGCTTGCAGACCGCATCATTCGTATTGAAGATGGAAAGATTGTATGTGCGTAACGCAGCGCGCAGAGAAAGGGGATATATATGAGAGTAGCAAACAGAAAATGCATTCGAAGGATTAGCATACAGCATATGAAGTCTGCAAGGACGAGAAATATCATTACCATACTGGCGATTGTGCTGACGACGGTACTTTTTACGGCACTTTTCACGGCAGGGATGTCGATGAAATACGGATACGAGCAATCTAATTTCCGTCAGGTCGGTGGTTATAGTCATGGTGGTTTTAAGGGGATTACGAGGGATAAGGTGGATGAGCTAAAAGATGATCCCTTGATTAAGGAATACGGGGAGAGGCTGTTTCTTGGTGCACCGGCAGAGGCGCCTTTTCATAAAAACCATGTGGAGATGAGTTATTGCGACGCAAATTACGCGAAATGGGGATTTATAAAGCCGGTAGAGGGACGGCTTCCCGAGGAGGGAACGAATGAGGCGGCAACGGATACGACGGTACTTAGTCTGCTGGGTGTGGAGCCGGTAATTGGTAATGAATTTACCATGACTTTTATGGTGGATGGTGTGGAGACGACGGAGACATTCACGTTATGCGGCTACTGGGAGTATGATCCGGTAGTCGCGGCGAATCATGTGCTGTTACCAAGAAGCCGCGTGGAAAGCATTCTTGACAAACTGGACACACAGGGATATGACCATTTGGCAGGATACTGGTATTTGAATGTAATGTTTCGCAATGCCAATGCAATTGAGGAAAATCTGAAGACTGTTCTGGAGCGGCACGGTTATCAGAGTGAAGATGAAGGAAGAGATGATTATGTCGGTATCGGCATCAATTGGGGATATATTGCGGCGCAGCTTGATGACGGGTTTGATATAACAACGGTTCTGGCACTGGCTGCGGCAGTGATGCTCATTATCTTTACCGGTTATCTGATTATCTACAATATTTTTCAGATCGCGGTGTCAAATGATGTGCGGTTCTATGGACTGCTTAAGACGATCGGAACCACGGGACGGCAGATCAAACGGATCATATTGATACAGGCGTGCGTGTTATCCGCAGTCGGTATCCCGATTGGGTTGGCGTTTGGATATGTACTTGGCAGGGCAGTGACTCATGTTGTGGTTGCAGAGATGGCTGATGGCGGCATGATGGAGGTATATTCTGTTAGTCCCTTCATTTTTGTGGGTGCGGCAGTCTTTTCCCTGATTACAGTGCTCTTATCTTGTAGGAAGCCCCGCAAAATGGCGGCAAAAGTTTCTCCGATCGAGGCGCTGCGCTATACGGAGGGCAGTCAAAGCAGGAAGACTGTCAGGAAAGCGAAGAAAGGCGCCTCTGTTCTGAAAATGGCGTGGGCGAATCTGGGAAGAAACAGGAAAAAAACAGCAGTCACAATAATTTCTCTGTCGTTAGCAATCGTGATTTTGGAACTGACCTATATTCTGAGCAGCGGCTTTAGTATGGATAAATATCTTCGGCGGATGACGCAGGATTTTATTCTGGCGGAAGCCTCGCATTTTCATGCAAGTACCAGGTGGGGAGCGGATACGGCAGTATCGGAAGATGTGATTGCACAGATTGAGTCAATGGAAGGCGTGACGGGCGGCAGAACTTATGGTATGACTTCGGTTATACAGGAGTTTGTGACGGAAGACTGGCTGCGGTTTTTGAAGCGCGATAGCGGCAGCGGTAAGGCGATGGATGCCTATATCAGCTATAGAGAGAAAATGGGAGATAAGCTGATGACGGAGATACATCTGTATGGTATGGAAAACTTTGTGCTGGATAAGTTGATTGTGGTGGATGGTGATATCAGTAAATTGAAAAAAGGGGGAAACTATGTTGCGGCAGTGTGCCGGATGGATGACTACTATAATGTGGAGACAGACAGCCATTGGGCGCAGGTGGGTGATAAGATTTCCCTTCGGTATGTGGATAAATTCGAGTATTATGACCCGGAGACAGGAGAAGTGTATGCAGGTGATGAGGACCTTCGCATGAAAGCAGTGGCGTACAGGGCAGTAGAATACAAGGATGCAGATTATGAAGTCTGTGCGCATGTGGCGATTCCGAATACACTGAATTACCGTTTCTACGGCGCCGACGAGTTCGTGATGGGAGCCGACACTTTCCGGAAAGAGACGGGAACGGATGCGATTTTATATTATGCGTTTGACTGTGATGATGATAAGGTCGATGACATGGAGCAATATATGGAAGAGTTCACGGAGCGTAATGACTGGTATGACTATGAGAGTAAACAGTCTTACGCGGAGAGATTCTATGGGATGAGGAATATGTTTGTCTTTGTCGGAACGGCACTTGGTTTTATCGTGGGAATGATCGGTATTCTGAATTTCTTAAATGCGATTCTGACCGGTATTCTGACCCGCAGGAAAGAGTTTGCGGTATTGCAGTCCGTGGGAATGACCGGAAGACAGCTTAATACGATGCTGATGATAGAAGGGGTAATATTTGCTGGGAGTTCCGTGGTCATTACGCTTCTTATGTCGATTGTGCTGGCACCGCTTATACGCAACGTTCTGGAAGGTATGTTCTGGTTTTTTGATTATCATTTTACGGCCGCGCCGATTGTAGCTGTGGCACCGGTATTTGCTCTATTGGGGGCAGTTCTGCCGCTTGCCGCATATCGTTATGTGGCAAAGAAGTCGGTTGTGGAGCGGCTCAGAGAAGCGGAGTGAGCAATTTAAACAAAATATTCTCAAGCATGTGTCAGAAATGTGCCGAAAATCTTTAAAATTTTCAGATAATACTTACTAATTCCCCGAATTAGTGTTAAACTGTTAATAGGGGAAGTTATGAATGTTCGGAAAGGGTTAGAAGCAAGCGTTACGGGACACGGATATTGGAGGGCATTATGTTTGAGAAAGATGAATTAATTATGTGCGGCGGACATGGCGTCTGCCGTGTTGTCAACATTACGGGAAATCCTATCGATAGATTGGATAAGGTACGCAAATATTATGTGTTAGAGCCTGTCTTCGAGAAAGGGAGCACGGTCTATACGCCTGTGGACAACAGCAAGGTAGTCATGCGTAAGATCATGAACAAAAAAGAGGCAAACGATCTGATCCGGCAGGTCAGCAACATGGAGATCGTTTGGATTCAAGAGGAGAAAGGCAGGGAGCAGATGTATAAGGATGCGATTCGCACTTATGACAGTCACAGCCTTGCGCGGATCGTCAAGACGCTTTACCTGCGCAGACAGAGTCGGCTGGATGAGGGTAAGAAAGTGCTTTCCTCCGACGAGCAGTATCTGCATAAAGCGGAGGAGCTGCTCTACAGTGAGATGTCGTTGGCGCTCTCTATTCCGAAAGAGACGGTGGAAGCTTACGTCAAGAAAGAAGTTAACAGAGAAAAAAGCCGGACATAATTGTCCGGCTTTGTATTTCGCTTTCATCATTCAGTCATGTTTCGGATGCGCGCTGATAATATTAATCGCATTCATCACAGCAGTCAGGACCTCAACTTCGGCCTGCTGAGATGAATTGTTCAGTTTCTGGAAAAGAGCACCGGTATCAGTTCTCGTATATTGTGGAGACAATCTGTTAAGCGCAAACGAAGCCATATCCAGACGACATTTCTCGCAGGAACAAATGTTTGGCATAGTAGGTAATATCTTGTCAAGCTGATATTCTACTGCATCCTCCATTACATTTCTTAAACCTTCCATATGAAAACCCCTTCCGGTTTGCCATATATCGACAAAACCCACACATACTATATTAGTATATTTTGGTGCAATAATCAATCCTTAATTTTAGTATAATTGGTACTTTTGCACGGAGGGTTCCTTTTGACTTGCATTTTCCACATAGAAACGGTATTCTAGTGTGTAAAGTGATTTGAAACCACAGAAAGAAGCAGAGAATGATCATAGATATAATATTGGACAGCTTCATAGACAGCGTGCGGCTTCTGCCTTTTTTGTTTGTGACTTATCTCGTTATGGAATATCTGGAGCATAAGACGGGCGATAAGATGCAGCAGGTGATACGCAGTGCAGGGAAGGGCGGACCGATGATTGGTGGTATGCTGGGAATCTTTCCCCAGTGCGGTTTTTCGGCGGCGGCCTCTAATCTGTATGCAGGCAGGATCATTACGCTGGGCACTTTGGTCGCGGTTTTTCTGTCTACCTCCGACGAGATGCTTCCTATTATGATATCCCGGAATGCGGGGGCGGTGATGATCATTAAGGTGCTGGCTGTTAAACTGGCTGTGGCCGTGGCGGCGGGTTTTGTGATTGATTTGGTCTTCCGTGCGAATAAGAAGGATATGCAGATCGAGCATCTGTGTGAACAGCATCACTGTCACTGTGAGAATGGGATCTGGAAGTCAGCCTTACATCATACGGTGGAAATTTTCGTGTATATTCTGCTTGTTTCAGTAGTGCTGAACCTGCTCATCGCGTGGATCGGCGAGGAGACACTGGGCAGTATCATCCTTGACCGTCTGATCGCGGGGACACTGCTTGCAGGGCTTGTGGGATTGATTCCGAACTGCGCGGCATCCGTTGTCGTTACACAGCTATATCTGGACGGTGTGCTGGGAGCCGGCGGCATGCTTGCAGGACTGTTGTCGGGCAGCGGCGTAGGATTGCTGGTGCTTCTTAGGGTAAATGATGACTGGAAAGAGAATATACGGGTGATAGGATTATTATATGCGGTCGGTGTGGCAGCGGGTATCGTGATCGAACTTTCAGGAATCACATTTTGATATATGAGGACAAAAAAAGAACCGACCCCAGAGCTCTATGACTCCAAAACCAGTTCTCACAGTGCACCGCCAGGGGCTCGAACCCTGGACACCCTGATTAAGAGTCAGGTGCTCTACCAACTGAGCTAGCGGTGCATGTCCGATATAATGCGGGTTTCTCAACACGCAAGAGTTATTATAGTATAATGTTTCCTGCATTGCAAGTATTTTTTAAGAAAATTTTTAAATATTATACGAGGAGAGATGAAAATGATATTTGAAAGTCATGCGCACTATGATGATGAAGCATTTGATGAGGATAGGGAGGAGCTGTTGGCTTCCCTGCGGGAGCACGGCATAGACAAGGTGGTTAATGTCGGCGCGAGTCTTGAAAGCTGCCGGATCACGCTGGATTTGATGAAGAAATATCCTTTTATTTATGGGGCTATGGGTGTTCATCCCAGCGAAACTGCCGAATTGAATGAAGATAACTTCGCATGGCTGCGGGAGCAGTGCGCCATAGATAAGGTGGTGGCAGTGGGAGAGATCGGGCTCGATTATCACTGGAAGGAGCCTGAGCCGCACATACAGAAGGAGTGGTTCGAGAGACAGCTTATTCTGGCACGTGAGACCGGTCTGCCGGTGATCATTCACTCCAGGGAGGCGGCGAAGGATACGCTGGATATGATGCAGGCGCTGCGCGCCGGAGAGCTCGGCGGTGTGATACACTGTTATTCTTATACGAAGGAGACGGCGCGGGAATATCTGGAGATGGATTATTATTTCGGAATCGGCGGCGTGATCACTTTTCAGAACAGTAAGAAACTGAAAGAGGCGGTGGAGTATATACCGCTTGACAGGATATTGCTGGAGACGGACAGTCCGTATCTGGCGCCGGAACCCTATCGCGGCAAGCGTAATTCCTCCCTGAATCTCCCCCTGGTGGCACAGGCGGTCGCGGATCTTAAGGGCATCTCCTATGAAAAAGTCGTAGAGGTAACACAGGAGAATGCGATGAGACTGTTTCGGATCAGGGAATAGACTCTGCAGAGAGGTTGAAGCAGGGATAAACTCGTTCAGTGCGCCATCGGCAGGATTGGGACGAAAGGACAGCGTAACTGTGAGGAACAGGATTCTGAACAATTACGGATAAGCAGAGGAATATGGAGAGATAAGAGTGACATGACGGAACTGGGAAACAGGAGAGGCACTACAGAGATCATACAGAAATATCAGTTCGCGTTTCAGAAGAAATTCGGGCAGAATTTTCTGATCGACAGCAGTATATTGGATAAGATCATAGAATCGGCGGACATCACGAGACAGGATTGTGTGTTGGAGATCGGACCGGGCATCGGCACTATGACACAGCGTCTGGCAGAAGAGGCAGGCGAGGTTGTGGCGGTGGAGATCGACAGGAATCTGATACCGATTCTGCAGGATACTTTGTCTGATTATAATAACGTGACGGTTATTAACGAGGATATTCTGAAAATGGATATCAACAGAATGGTGGAGGAGCGAAACGGCGGAAAACCTATTAAGGTGGTGGCGAATCTTCCATATTATATTACTACGCCGATTATCATGGCGCTGTTTGAGAAACATGTGCCCCTGCATAGTGTGACGATCATGGTGCAGAAGGAAGTGGCCGATCGGATGCGGGTAGGACCGGGGACGAAGGATTACGGCGCGCTGTCATTGGCGGTGCAGTATTATGCCAGACCGGAAATTATTACCAAGGTACCCGCCGCCTGCTTTATGCCCCGCCCCAATGTGGACAGTACGGTGATCCGTCTGACGCGCTACGAGAAGCCGCCGGTGGAAGTGAAGGATGAAGAAAGGCTTTTTGCCATTATCCGTGCATCATTTAACCAGAGAAGAAAGACACTGGCAAACGGGCTGGCGAATGCGGGTGGTCTGGGCATCAGCAGGGCACAGGTAGAGGAGGCATTGGTGCAGATGGGGCTCCCAGTGACGACGCGCGGAGAAACGTTTACATTAGAACGGTTTGCCGAATTATCCAACTTGCTTCCGACTGCCGGCATATAAGGCGGATTCCTTCCTTTAAATACAATATAAAGTGATTGTATATTGTGGCATCTCCATATATTGGTATATATTTATAGAAAGATACCAAAATGGAGGTGCTTTTTTTCTACATATTTTATTTACATTGATAAGAGGCTATGGTAAACTTAAACAATGAAAATAGGGTTACTATGTGGAAAAACGTGGCAGTAGGAGCAGGATTCCGGATTGCCGCGGGAATACGTTAATGAGGTGGGCACCTTGGATAAATATGAATATAAAATACGCTCGGATGAGATTAAGGCATTGATTGCAGAGGGAGAATTTGCGGAGGCGGTCAGCATTGCCGACACCATTGATTGGCGCAGGGTTAAGAGCGTCATGATGCTTTGTACGATCAGCGATCTATATAAAGTCAACAGAAGATATCAAGAGAGTAAAGAGATTCTTCTGTTGGCTTATGAGAGACATCCGTCGAGCAGATCGATTGTGTACTCTCTGTGCGAGCTTTCCATCAAGATGGAAGAGTATGTACAGGCGATAGAGTATTATAAAGAATTCGCACAGATCGCACCGAAGGATACGGGGAGATATATTCTGCAATATCGCCTGTATGAGGCGCAGGATGTCAGTCTGGAAGAAAGGATAGCGGTTTTAGAGGAATTTAAGAGACGTGATCCCAGAGAGAAATGGGAGTATGAGCTGGCGTACCTGTATCACAGAATCGGTTTATCCACCAAATGTATCGAGATCTGTGATGAGATGTTCTTTATGTTTGGTGAGGGCAAATATGTAATCAAGGCTTTGGAGCTTAAGGCACTGCACGAGCCTCTCAGCGCGGATCAACAGGCAAAATATGATGCATGGATCCGGGAGAGAAACGGAGTTGAGCTGCCGGAAGATGAACCGGACGAAGAGGATGAAGATATAGACGGCCTGCAGAGAGATGCGCAGGTGGCCGGTAAGATCAGGTATCCCGAGGAAGAAGCGGGAAAGAATGTGTTTACCGCGCCCACGATGGAGCTTCCGGAAGTAAAGACAGTTGACGTAGGTCAGTATAATACGATCAATCTGCAGATGGCTCTGGCTGAGAGTATGAAAGAGATTCTGGAGGACAGTGGAGCACAGGCGGCACCGGAAGAAGAGATGTCCGTTCCGGTGCAATTTTCCGATTTAGATGATGCGCAAAGTGCAGAAGATACAGACATCAGGGATATAGAAGTCGAAGATATAGACATTGAAGATACAGAAACAGAAGATGTTGAAGCCGAAGAGACAGAAATCGAAAACACAAGCATAGAAGAGGCGGAAACGGCAGACGATACAGAAGATGAGGAAACCGCAGAGGATACGGAGTCTGCAGAAACCACGGAAGATACAGAGCTTTCGGAGATAATAGAAGATACGGCTGAACAGGAAGACAGCGAGGATGAGGAAGCGGATTCGGAACAGGATGCTATCGCAAAGACACTGATTGCTCCGCTGCTGGAAGAGACGGTCGAAATGCCTGCGCCGGAGGAGATCGAGGAACAGATGCGGGAAACGCCCGTCATCGCTTTCCCGAAGCAGGCGGAAACAGCTGCCGAAGAGCAGATTGCGGAGGAGACGGCGAAGGAGGATCCGGAATCAAAGAAAATGACGATGGATACCGACGACCTGCGGGAGATCGGTGCACAGATCGCACAGGAAGATACGGCGGCTTTTGATGCGCAGCAGATATTGGAACAGATGCGGAAGCCGTCTAAATATGACAGTCTCCTGTCTCAGGAGTATGACGGACAGATCAGTCTGGTGGTACCGGAAGCAGAACGTGTGGAGAAACAGATCACCGGTCAGCTCAGCATTGAAGATATCATGGCTGAGTGGGAAGAGATGAAGAAAACCACGAAGCAGAAGCAGATGGAAGAAGTCAGACAGCGTATTCTGGCGCATACCGGCAATATTTTTGCGGACTTTGACGAAGCGACGAAGAACGGTCTTCTGGAGGAGCTGGAGCGGGCATTTGTAGCGGCGATCATGAAGGATTCGGGCAAAAAGCCGGCAATAAAGAAAGTGATCGGTCCGGAGGATGTGGCGGAGGAAGTACCGGCACCTAAGAAGCTGACTCCGGAAATGGAGAAGATCGTCGAAGCAGCAGTGAAGGATTCTGAGGAAGAGCTTCTTGCTGCCGAAATCGAAGATGAAGTGGAGGAGCTGGAAGAGATCGAGGAACCTGAAACCGGAGAGGTACAGGAGCAGATCCCGCAGGAGCAGGGAGATGCCACGGAAGAGCCGCAAACTCAAACAGAGGCGACACTTGAAGAACATGAGCCTGCGGAAGAGGTAAGACAGGATCGTGACCTGACGGAGGAAGAGGCGGAGCTCTTTGCACAGTTTGTACATCACCGCAAGTCTAAGAAACAGTTGATCCATACGCTGGATAATATGAGTCTTGCATCCTGCACGGGCAATGTAGTCATTACCGGAGAGGAAGAGGCAGCTGCTCTGTCGCTTGCAAAGGATTTAATCAAAGAGATGCAGTATAACGACAACAACTTTTCCGGCAAAGTGGCTAAGATATCCGGCAATGTTCTGAATAAGAAGGACGTGGCGGAGACTTTTGCAAGGTTAGATAACGGTGCATTGATTATAGAGAAAGCATCGCGTTTGAAATCGTCCACGATAATTAAAATAAATAAGTTCTTAGAGCGCGACAATACGGGACTTTTGCTTCTCATGGTTGATAAGAAGCAGAATATGAACAGACTTTTTAACGAGAATGCCGTGCTGCATAATAATTTTAATCTGCGTGTGGATATAGAGCCTCTGGATAATGAAGCTTTGGTGGCTTATGCAAAGCAGTATGCAGAGGAACTGGAATATTCCATTGATGAGTTCGGTATTCTGGCGCTTCATACAAGAATTGCGGACAGACAGACAATTGACCATGAGGTGAGTATGTCTGAGGTCAGAGAGTTGGTCGATGAGGCGATCAGCTATGCCAACAAGAAGACACCGAAACATTTCATGGACATTCTGTTGGCGAAACGATATGATGATGAGGATATGATCATACTGCGTGAGAGGGATTTCATGCATTATTAAAACAAAAGTAATGGGGGCATAGAATATGGCAGCAAAAAAAGAGAAAAAGGAAAAAACGGTAAAAAAGGAGACGGTGGTACAGAAAGCGGAGGAGACTCAGGTATTTATTTCAGAGGCTGACCAGTATTTATTCGGACAAGGCTCACATTATGACATCTATAAGAAGCTGGGGGCACATCCTTCCGTGGAAAATGGTGTAAAGGGCATGTTTTTTGCGGTGTGGGCGCCGAATGCGGCAAGTGTGCATGTGATCGGTACGTTCAATGACTGGAACGAGGAAATGCATCAGATGGAGAAGATCGGTCCCTCCGGTATTTATACGCGGTTCATTCCTGAAGTGGGTGAGAATGAATTATACAAATTCCTGATTCATACGCCTTGGGGCGAGAAACTGTATAAGGCGGATCCTTTTGCCAATTATGCCGAGATGCGGCCGGGGAATGCATCCAGAACATATGATATCGGTAAATTCAAATGGACAGACAGTGCCTGGATGACCAGCAGGGACGGTAAGGACTATAACAAAGAGCCGATGGCGATTTATGAGTGTCATATCGGATCGTGGATGAAACATCCCGACGGTACGTCAGAAGGTTTTTATAATTACAGAGAGTTTGCAGACAGGATCGTGGAATATCTGAAAGAGATGAAGTACACGCATATCGAATTGATGGGAATTGCGGAATATCCGTTCGACGGTTCCTGGGGATATCAGGTGACCGGTTATTATGCTCCCACATCCAGACACGGCACGCCGGATGATTTTATGTATCTGGTCAATACGCTGCACCGCAATAAGATCGGCGTGATCCTTGATTGGGTGCCGGCACATTTTGCTACGGACGCCCATGGACTGGGCAGGTTTGACGGGCAGTGTATCTTCGAGCATCCGGATCCGAGAATCGGTGAGCATCCGGACTGGGGTACGAAGATTTTTAATTATGGAAAAAATGAAGTTAAGAACTTCCTGATTGCCAATGCGCTGTTTTGGATCAAGGAATATCATATTGACGGTATCCGCGTAGATGCGGTGGCTTCCATGCTGTATCTGGATTACGGCAAGCGGGATGGCCAGTGGGTTGCCAATAAATACGGCGGTAACCAGAATCTGGAAGCAATAGAATTTTTCAAGCATTTAAATTCTGTTGTACTTGGCACGTATCCGGGATTTTTGACGATTGCGGAGGAGTCTACCGCGTGGCCGAAGGTTACCGGCAAGGTAGAAGACGACGGTCTGGGATTCAGCTTTAAGTGGAACATGGGATGGATGCATGATTTCTGCGAATACATGAAACTGGATCCGTATTTCCGTAAGAACAATCATTATGCTATGACTTTTGCGATGACCTATAATCACAGCGAGAATTATATTCTGCCGCTGTCACATGATGAGGTTGTGCATCTGAAATGTTCTATGGTCAATAAGATGCCGGGCTATCCGGTGGATAAATACGCGAATCTGCGTCTCGGCTACACATATATGTTCGGACATTCCGGAAAGAAGCTTCTGTTTATGGGACAGGATTTCGGACAGGAAAGAGAGTGGAGCGAAGAGAGAGAACTTGACTGGTTCCTGTTGGGTGAGGAACAGAACAGGGGCATGCATGAGTATGTGAAAGAACTGCTGAACCTGTACCATAAATATCCGGCGCTCTATTCCATAGACAACGACTGGAATGGATTTGAGTGGCTCAATGCGGATGACAGCGACCGCAGTGTGTACAGTTTCTACAGAAAAGACGAGACGGGCAAGAATAACATCATGTTCGTGATCAATATGACTCCCATGATGTGGGAGAATTATATGGTGGGTGTGCCGAAGAAGAAGAAATATAAATTATTGCTGAACAGTGATGACAGGCGCTTCGGTGGCAACGGTCATGAGATTCCGGCAGAGATTAATGCGGTCAAGGGAGTCTGCAATTACAAGGATTATAATATTTCCTTTGATTTGCCGCCGTATACGGCAGCGGTGTTTATTTTTTAGTTAGAATATAGGATTGTTGCTCATACCGCGAGCGATTGAAGGCTCCATGTATAATATAAATTTTGAGATTGTACGGATTTTAGCCAAGGGGTTAAGAAAAGAAGATTCCGTGCCGAAATAAAGGGTGAATGCAGAAGCATTCCCCTTTTCGAGTTTACGAAACAAATTTCGCAATCGAATTGAGTTTATATAAAAAACAAAACCTACTACATGGAGCATGTGTATGAAGATAACATTTGACAATAACAGCACAAATCAAAATGTAGACAAGGTGGCGACAACTACATACAGGGACACTCGCACTGAGAAGACAAACCGGGCGGGTGCATATGCATTAGACATTTCTGGCACAGTTATGGATAACTCAGCTTACAAAGGTCAGGGAAAGACCGCAGAAGACGTTATGCAGGATGCGGGGCAGATCGACGTTGCCACGCAGAGAGACTATATGACAGTTATGTCTAATACTATGTCTGAGAAAGATTTTAACCGAATGATGGAAGACGGCTATCATGTCGGGGACATGGATATTGAAGAAGTTGTCACGATTGTCGATAAGATTAAGGCGGAACTGATCAAAGGCGGTACGCAGGTGGTTGGATATACGGATCAGATCGATGCGGAAACGCTACGGGAGATTACAGGCAGCGAAGCTTTTGCACAGGAGTTGAGCCGGCAGTTTGCGGAACATGACGTGCCTTTAACAGAAGAGAATATCAGGGAAGCTATGAAGGCATATGCCAAGGTATCGGAACTGCAGGAGATGACGGAAGGCGCGGCGAAATATATGGTGGAAAACCATATGGAGCCGACGATTGATAATTTGTATCGGGCGGGCTACAGTTCCACAGCGGATGGAAGCAGACAGGGAAGAGGATACTATTCCGACGGTTCCGGATACTATGCGAAGAAAGCGGAAGAGTATGACTGGTCAAATCTTCAGCCGCAAATGGAGAAGATACTTACAGAAGCTGGATTGGAAGTCAATGAAGAAACACTGGACGAAGCAAAATGGCTGATTGAAAGGGGGATTCCTCTTACGGCAGAAGCGGCAGCGGATCTTCATAGACTGAATCATCTGACGCTTCCGCAGGAAAGCAAGCAGGTTCTCTCGGCGATTGCAGCGGCGATTGCGGACGGAAAGGAAGCCGGCGCGGCTAATCTGACGGACGGCCGAAGCAATCTGGAGAAAGCGGCTGAATATGTGGAACGGTTTGCAAAGATTTCCGACGAGGCAGTGGATCAAACGGTGGCCGAAGATAAAGAGCTGACGTTGGTGAATCTGGAAGCGGCAGACAATAAGATAGAAGCGGCACAGAAATTTACGGATAAGAACACCGCAAAGCATGCTGATATTGCGTATGATAATAGCGCAGGCACACAGATTCCGGAGAACATCACGGCGAGACGGCAGTTAGAAGAGATCCGCCTTATGATGACGGTGGAGGCGAATCGTAAGCTGTTGGAGAGCGGTTATGCCATTGACACCACGGAACTGGAACAGCTTGTGGATGCCTTAAGACAGATTGAGTCACAGCAAAGGCAGCTTATGTTCGGAGAGACGGATGAGGCGCAGGCAGCCGCGAAAGCTTCTCTCTATGAGGAAACACGCAGCAAGGTAGCGGAAATCCCCTATCTGCCGATCGACATTGCCGGCCGTTTTAAAGTGACGGATGAGGATTTCACCTTAGATCAGGTTCACATAGACGGTACAGCTCTGCGAAATCAATATGATGAGGCGAGCGAAAAGTATGAGACCTGGATGACGACTACAAGGAGTGATCTGGGTGATTCGATCCGGAAGGCATTCCGGAGTGTGGACAGCACATTGGAAGATCTGGGACTAGAGCTCAATGAGGAGAACCGTTGGGCGGTTCGCATTCTGGGTTACAATCGGATGGAGCTGACACAGGATAATATAGAAATGGTGCGGGATACGGATGCAGAGCTTCACCGTGTGATCAGTAAGATGACACCGGCAGCAGTCCTGCAGGCGATCCGGGACGGCAAGAATCCGCTGGAACTGACCCTGCCGGAGTTAAATGAATATCTGGATTCCATACCGTACAGTAAAGAGCAGGCGAGCGAGAAATACAGCAAATTTTTATATAAACTGGATAAGAGCAACGCTATTGACAAACAGGAGCGGACGGCATATATCGGTATCTACCGTATGCTCAGACAGTTTGAAAAGACGGATGACGCTGCGGTCGGCGCACTTGTCAATATGGGAGCGGAGGTCTCCTTTAAAAATATGCTGAGTGCGGTACGAAGCCGGAAGAAAGCCGGTATGGACTTTATGGTAGATGACGCATTTGCCGGCGTTGAGGCCATTGAGAAAGGCATGTCGATCAGCAGGCAGATCGAAAGTGGTTTTAACAGGAACTACCGCGATATTGTCGGAAACATTGCAGACCGCATGGCAAAACAGGACGCTTCTACAGAGAAAGAATACCGACAGGAGCAAATGCGGGAAGTGCAGCAGGCATGCGAAGTGGAAGATGCCGTGATCGAGGAACTGTTACACAGCAAGCAGCCGGTGACGATCAATAATCTGGCAGCGGCAGATATGCTGATGAACAGCAGAGGGGCTCTTTATAAGAAAATGAAAGAGTATACCTCGCCTGAGAATGAGGAAAATGTAAAAGACGCCGTTTCCCGTCTGCATGATGCATTGACAGACGAAAAGAGCGCGCAGGAAGCCTTTGAAGAGATGGAACAGGTCTTCGGGGAAGTGCTGGAAGAGGCGCAGTATAGTCCTGATATAAATTATATTGATCTGAAGGCGATTCAGAACTGCCGTAAACAGCTCACACTGGCAGCCGGTCTTGCGAAAGAGGAAAATTATCAGATTCCCGTAGAGATCAATGGGGAGACGACAGCAATCCATCTAAGGGTGCTGCATGATAAGCAGGACGGCGGTAAGGTTAAGGCTACATTTGAGACGGAAAGCCACGGTAAAGTGGCCGCGGAGTTTTCGATCCGCAACGGTAAGGTATCCGGCTATATCGCCTGTTCCACGCAGGAGGGCACCGATAATATTCAGGGAAAGAACGACAGCCTGCAGAAATGTCTGCGGACTACGGTTGAAGCGTTAGCGCATAATGAACTGGAGCTTGGCGATATCGGAATCGTATGCAGCGCAGAACTGGATCTGAACGCCTATACGGCGGAGGAAACCCAGAACGGGTCATCGGTACAGACCGCCGATTTGTATCAGATAGCAAAAGCATTTATTACAGTGTTCACAGCATAGAGAATGGCAGTTATGAGATAGGAGGAACTTTATATGAAGATCAGTTACAATTCAGCGGCAATGCACGCTAACAACGCACTTAATGCATCGGATAAGAGAGTCTCACAGTCACTTAAGAGATTGTCTTCCGGATTAAAAGTTACGGCAGCGAAAGATAATCCGTCAGGATATGCGATCGGCCGCAGAATGAATGCACAGATTACCGGTGTATCCGTTGCAACCGAGAATGCCAACAGGGGCACTTCCATTATCGAGACGGCGGACGGTGCTTTAACAGAAGTACATGACATGCTGCAACGAATGAATGAGCTGGCAGTAAAGGGCGCTACGGGAACACTTACAACAACTGACAGAGAAATGCTGAATCAGGAATTGAAGCAGTTGAAACAAGAGGTTACCAG
Source organism: Lachnospiraceae bacterium (assembly GCA_014804355.1). Lineage (GTDB taxonomy): Bacteria > Bacillota > Clostridia > Lachnospirales > Lachnospiraceae > UBA3282. Next base: position 25,904 of record JAAUZY010000043.1, on the reverse strand, counting down.
AATTGCTACGGATACGGAATTCAACGGTCAGCCGTTGCTGGATGGCAGCTTTGATTTAAGAGGTTATACGAACAGCCAGATTGCGACGGTAGATTATTATAGTGATGAGGTGCTGGCGAAACAGTATACGATTAATGATCTGACCGTGTACTATAAAGATGACGGAACAATCGATTTAGAGAAAATGAATGATCCTACGACAACACCGCCGGCATTTGCGGCAGGAGCAGGTTTCCCGGTAGGGGTAAAGATTACTGAGGTCGGACAGGACAAAGTGACGATCACAGGCAATCAGGACTTCAAGTTGACGATCGCGGTGAAACCGGATCCTACCTATGATACAGATGGTAATATTACAGGCTATAATCCGGTAGTATGTGCATCAGCGGGTAATGAGCTGGAAATCAATGTGACCGGTATCGGCTCCATGGATATGCAGATCGGTGCCAACGAAGGACAGCAGTTAAATATCAGGATCCCCAAGATATCTCTGGACAGACTCGGCATCGAGAGAACAGAGGTGGATACAGATGATAACAGTACGAAAGCGATTGATGAGATCAAGGGTGCAATTCTATATGTATCCGATGCACGAAGCAGACTGGGAGCTTACCAGAACCGTCTGGAGCACACGGTAAACAGTCTGGACATCACCAGCGAGAATATGACGAGTTCTTATTCCCGTATTATGGATGTGGATATGGCGGAGGAGATGACTACTTACACTACAGAGCAGGTAATATCTCAGGCAGCAGTTTCCATGCTAGCACAGGCCAACGAGAGACCTTCTCAGGTGCTTCAGCTTCTACAATAGGAGACCTAGAATATTAAGGAGAGAGTTTATATGACCAAGGAATTGAAACAGGAGTATACCCTGCGAATTACGCAGGCGAATAAGACCCAGTTGATCACCATTCTGTATGAGATGGTTCTGCTCTATGTAGATGAGGCGCAGGAAGCGCTGGATGCCGGACAGAAGATGGAGTATAAGAGTGCGATCCGCAAAATCCGCGGGTGTATAGACGAATTGACGGCATCGCTGAACCTTGATTACGAACTGGCACACAATCTGTTGCAGCTCTATCTCTATATCAGCAGGGAGCTTGTTAAGGCTTCTACGCATTATGAGAGAGAGAACTTAGAGCATGTCCGCCTGATTATCGGTGAGCTGCATAAGGCATATCAGGTAATCGAAGATCAGGATACGTCCGGTCCTGTTATGGGCAATACACAGACTGTCTATGCAGGGCTTACCTACGGCAGGAATACGCTGACGGAGAATATTGCGGATTCCGTAACTAACAGAGGATTCTGCGTATAGGCGGCAGGTCATAATTTGCGCGCTTATGAGAACAGAGACAGCGCACGATATATTTCTTGATGGTTTTCCTCGGGCAGCAGATTCATATCTGCTGCCTGTTCTAACAGATACTTATAACGCTTAAGTGTTGCATTCACTTCATAGATATAACAGTCAATCAGGTCGGGGTCGGTTACATTGTCAAAATTCGAATAGGCAATTTCCAGCGCATATCTTGTCTGTGCCAATTCTTCACGTATCGTCATTTTCTGACAGTCCACGATGATATCTGCACCTGCCGTACCGTTAGCGCTCTGATGAAAAAACATTTTCATACACCCACCAAACCTTTCTGAATATAGATTTTTCCGGCTCTTTTCGAGTTTGCGAAGCAAATCTCGCAATCGAGCTTGCTCGATTTGTTAATGTCCGAAGGAATTTACTTTTGTTTAAGTATAGGTAATATTTGGAAAAATATTCATGTAATATTTGAGGGACAGGAAGCATATGTTACCAGTGTAAAGACGCTTAAACTGTTAAATTATGGATGCGGAATCGGAAGAGTACCGGAGACAGACAAGATTGAATAATGAAAGTGAAGGGATATGGAGATGGGAAATGCAGGCGGAGTACTGGCGATTGTGGGTGTATGTCTGATTGTGCTTATTATAGGCGCGATGGGAAGAAAAGTGGAGTGGCTGGTTAATTTTATTTTGCGGGCGGTCATGGGTACGATCGGAATCTACTGTCTGAATTATCTGTTGGCATCCAGACAAATCGCGGTTGCGGTAGGTATTAATCCGCTTACGATTTTGACATCCGGAATCCTTGGATTTCCGGGGATTGCCGTACTTTATGGCATTCATTTCTTTAAAATATTGTAGACTTTTCACAAAAATATTTTTTCTGCAAAATTGGTCTGGACAGGATACTGTTTTGTGTTTATAATTCATTTTACAACTCAAGAAATTCTATGTACTACTTATCTTGCCGGTACGGCATCGGGAGTTTCGTCCCACATGATTTCATTGAGTCAAATTTATTTTATTCTATGGAGGTGATTTTATTGGACTGAGTTACTATCAATCTCTGTTGCTTCTTCTGCTGTTTCTTGCAGCGTTAGCAGATCTTAAGACAGATCGTATCCCTAACGGCTTTATCATACTCGGAACCGTGATCGGGATATTGGGCGGATTAAGGTATCATACCGATTTCCTGCAGCCTGTCTTCTCTATGCTTCTTGCATTTCTGCTTATGTACCCACTGTTTAAAATTGGTGCGCTCGGTGCCGGTGATGTGAAAGTGTTTATGATGATCGGCAGTTTCATGGATAAGAAAGAGCTCCTTGCGGTTATGGAATTGACATTCATAATCGGGGCGGTATTTTCTCTGATCAAGCTGCTTACGGAGCATAACGGAAGAGAAAGAATAGAATATTTTCTGTCTTATATATCGGAAGTGGCAAGGACGGGGCACTGGAAAATATACGGAGAACATATGTTACAAGATTATGAAATGTACCGCAAGAACAAGATACACTTTACGGTGCCGGTTTTGTTTGGTGTGGTGATGAAATTAGGAGGAGTAATTTGAAACGAAAAGTTTTTGCAATATGCGATACGGAGGAAGCTTATGCGCTCAGACTTTCGGAGTACATACTGGACAAGGTCAGGCTTCCGTACACGCTGCATTTATTTACGAAAGTGGAGGAGCTGCGGAAGTTTGCAGAACAGAAAGAGATCGCGGTGTTAGTTATTGCCGAAAGTGCCCTGAAACTGCTGCGGGAGGAATATGTAAGAAGGCAGATAGCCCGGATGTTTGTGCTGCGTGAAGACGAGATGTCGGAGGATGCGGAAACAGACCATGAGTTACAGGATAACACATCCGTCGGTGCGGAAATAAATCGTGCCGCTGTCGAAAACAAGCTGCAATATATCAGTAAATTCCAGAGCCCGGAGAATATCGTAGCCATACTTACCGAATCAATCACCGATCTCTCAGATTGGAAGCTCAGGGCGGCAGCAGAAGACACAGAGGTGAAGCTGATCGGTATCTATTCCCCCGTCAAGAGATGTCTGCAGACATCTTTTGCCCTCACGATGGGGCAGATTTTGGCGAAAGAGCACAGGGTTTTATACTTCAACTTCGAGAATTATTCGGGATTCGGTCAGATGCTGAAACGGGAGTTTGCCATGGACATGATGGATCTTATGTATTACTTCCGGTGTGACCGGGAGAAAATGGCGCTGCGCCTGCCTGCGGTCACGCAGAACATGAACGGATTAGATTATATACCACCGATGCAGTCTTATGCGGGGCGACGGGAAGTGACGGGAGAAGAGTGGCTGGAACTTTGCAGGTGCATTGCCGGGATCGGACAGTATGAGTATATTATTCTGGATTTGGATGATTGTATGGACGGATTATTTGATCTGCTGCGCAGCTGCTATAAGATATACACCATCACGAAAGAGGACAGCTTTGCGGTGGCTAAGATCAATCAGTATGAGCAGATTCTGCATTTCAACGAGATGGAAGAGATCGTGGAGAAAACCGTGAAATGTCGGTTCCCGGTTTTCAGGGATATTACCGTGGATCTGAACCTGATGACTCATGGGGAGCTGGCAGGATATGTAAAGGCAATCGTAAGAGAGGATCTGTATGGAAAGTAAGGAAGAGCGCAAGAGGAAACTCAAGGAAAAACTGGCGGAGAGCATTGACTATTCCATGGAAAGCTCGGATGAGGAGATACAGCAGCTAATCGACGAGATGTTGATCAGGGAAAGCAGGGAAACGCCCATGACGCTGACGGAGCGCAGACAGCTTCGCAGGGAACTGTTCCATGCGATTCGGAAACTGGATGTGCTGCAGGAATTGGTTGATGATACGCATATTACGGAGATTATGATTAACGGACCCGATTGTATTTTCATAGAGCGGGACGGGCATCTGTACAGGAGTGATCTGCGGTTTGAGAGCCGGGAAAAATTACAGAATGTAATACAGCAGATCGTGGCGGACTGCAACAGGGTGGTGAACGAGGCTTCTCCCATTGTGGATGCCAGACTGCGGGGCGGTGCACGTGTCAATGTGGTTCTCGATCCGGTGGCGTTAAACGGGCCGATTGTAACGATCAGACGATTTCCGGATCAACCGATTATGATGGAAGATCTGATCGCTTATGGATCCGTCAGTGCGGAAGTATGTGAATGGCTTCATAAGCTGGTGAGGGCAAAGTACAACATTTTTATCAGCGGTGGTACGGGCTCCGGCAAGACCACATTTTTAAATGCACTGTCCTACTATATTCCGGCGCAGGAGAGAATTATCACGATTGAGGACAGCGCGGAGCTGCAGATCAGGAGCATTCCGAATCTGGTGCGCATGGAAACGCGTAACGCCAATGTGGAGGGCTGCAGGGAAATCACTATCAGAGATCTGATCAAGACATCGCTTCGGATGCGTCCGGATCGTATTATCGTGGGTGAAGTCAGAGGCGGGGAAGCTTTTGATATGATGCAGTGTTTAAATACGGGGCACGACGGTTCCATGTCGACAGGACATGCCAACAGCTCCGGAGATATGTTGAGTCGGCTGGAAAACATGATATTAATGGGCATGGATATTCCGCTTACGGCGATCAGGCAGCAGATTGCCTCCGGTATTGATATTATCATTCATCTGGGGAGGCTTAGGGACGGTTCGAGAAAAGTGCTGGAAATCGTAGAGGTCTTAGGTTATGAGGAGGAGAAGATTGCACTAAAGCCGTTGTATCAGTTTGCGGAGACGGGGACGGACGAGGAGGGCAGAGTGCGCGGAAACCTACAGAAGAAGGGAGAGTTGTCTTATGTCGAAAAATTACAGTATGCCGGATTATGGTGAGTACCGGCTGCGTCCGAAGGAATGGCTTCTGTATATTTCAGAAGGCATGCTGCTCATTGCTATAGTGGGATATTTCTTCTACCGGTCATGGATCGCATGTTTGTGCCTTGCACCTATGCTGTTCATTTTTCTGAAAGAGAAGAAGAAGGATCTGGCCGGAAAGCGGAGGCAGGAGCTGGCTATAGAGTTTAAGGACATGATTCTTGCCGTTTCGGCCAATCAGAAGGCAGGATATTCGATTGAAAACGCTTTTCGGGAATCCTACAGGGATATGGAGATGCTCTATGGAGCAGAGGCGGTTATTTGCCTGGAGATGAGATATATTATTGCCGGGCTTGATAACAATGTGGTACTGGAGACGCTCATATATAATCTCGGACAGCGCAGTAATCTGCCGGATGTTATACAATTTGCAGATGTTTTCTACATTGCGAAGCGAAGCGGCGGCAATATGACGGATATTCTGGCCAAGACGGCAGCAGTGATCGAGCAGAAGACAGAGACGGACAAGGAGATTCAGGTGATGATCAGTGCAAGGAAGATGGAACAGAAAATCATGAATATGGTTCCGTTCCTGATTATCTTCTATGTGAGCAGCACTTCCAGAGGATTCTTTGACGTGCTGTACCATAATGTGATCGGCATCACGATTATGACCGTGTGTCTGGGATTCTACATGGCAGCGTACCTGTTATCCAGACGAATCGTGGAGATCGAAGTGTAAGAAAGGAGTCGGCCTAAAAATGATTTATATATACATAGCGGTATTGGCGGTATATGTGCTGCTCTATATTGTGTCGTGGCGAGAGGAATGCAGGGGCCCGTTTCGCAGAATGGCTTCTTATCTTCTGCGTAGACAGGAGAATTCGTCAGGGAAGGCAGGTGCAAAGCGCGGCTGGAGGAAAGATATATCCAGACGGCAGTTGGGAGACAAACTGAAAGCATTACAGCCGGACAAGGCAGTGCAGATACAGGTCAGGGAATATTATCTGTCCCAATACAGTGTGATACTCACGGTGATTTTCGCGGGCGTGTCAGTCTGTATGGCTGTGTGGTTAAGTGCGTATAGCAACTCGCTTCTGGTGGATGGAAGCTATATATGGCGGAATTCTTACGGTGAGGGGGACATACCCGTGGAACTGGCGGCTCAGATTATGGATGGAGAGGAAGAAATATTCCGGTATACCGTGGAGGAACGCAAGTATACGCAGGAAGAGGCAGAGGCGCTGTATCGCAAAATGGCGGAGGTCATACCGGAGGCGATCAGCGGGCAGAATGAAAGTCTGGAAGATGTACGGTACGATCTGGATCTGGTAACGCAGATTGACGGATATCCTTTTGAAATATCATGGGAGAGCGACAGTTATGCCCTCGTAAATACGGATGGCGCGATCGACAATACAGAGCTGGAAAAAGGGGAGATTGTCACATTGACGGCGCATGTCCGGTATGAGGAATGGAACTGGGATGAACAGATTCATGTGCAGATAAATCCCATCGTCTATACCCAGAAAGAACTTATGCGCAGGCGAATTGAGGAGCTGCTGCATATGCAGGAGCAGCGCACCGGAAGCACGGAGGCTATGATCCTGCCGGACAGTGTGGAGTCTAAGCCTATCATATGGAGAGAAATCGTGGAGGACGGCAGCGGATATCTTATGTGTCTGATTCTGATCGCCGCCGGAATCTTGTACTGGGGGCGTGGCAGGGAGCTGGACCGACAGTTGGAAAAGCGCAAGCGGGAACTTACGCTGGACTATCCGGAGATCGTCAACAAGCTGGCGCTCTATATGGGTGCGGGGATGACGATCAGGAACGCCTTCACCAAGATGGGAGAGGACTATAAGAAGCAGCAGAAGGAAAGGAGGCGATATGTCTATGAAGAAATACTGATAACATGCCATGAGCTGCAAAGCGGAAGATCAGAGAGGGAAGCCTACGACCATTTTGGCAGACGGTGCCAGGTGCAGGCGTATATGAAGTTAAGTACACTGTTATCACAGAATATCAGAAAGGGAAGCAATGATCTGCTGGATATGCTGCGGCAGGAGGCGGATAATGCTTTCACCGATAGAAAGGCACTGGCAAAAAAGCTGGGTGAGGAAGCGGGCACGAAGTTATTGCTCCCGATGATGATGATGCTGTGCATTGTCATGGTAGTCATTATGATACCGGCATATTTTTCCTTTATGATGTGACGAAATCCGGCAAGTGGCAAAAGAAAAATTATGCAGACCATTAACATGACAATCAGAGAAGTGAAGTTGGGCACAGTGCGGAAGTCTCAACATATAATGCTTCGGAACGGAGGAAAAGATGAACAGAATAAGAAGGACAAAAAGAGACAGAAAAACAGGTATGGAGCCGGGAAGACTGAAAGGCTTGCGGGCATTTCTTAAAGAAGAGGAGGGAATGGGAACGGTAGAGATCATACTGATCATCGTGGTACTGATCGGACTTGTCATTATCTTTAAGACACAGCTTCGCGCCTTGGTGGAGACAGTCTTTGAGAAGATAACCAAAGACAGCAATACGGTAATGTCATGAGGAAAGGGTATATCACCGTATTCCTTACTTTATCCCTTACATTGATTCTGTCCCTTGTATTCACGGTAATAGAAGGGGCACGAATCAGTGCCATACGCATGAAATTTGAATGCGTCGCGGACATCGGCATGAATTCGATTCTAGCGGAATACCACAGGGAGCTTCTGGAGCAGTATGATCTGCTGTTTGTGGATATGTCGTACGGAGGAAGCCGGGCAGACATCGGGAATACGGAAGCGCATTTGAAGAATTACATACAGAGGAATCTGCAGCCGGAGAGCGGCGGAAATTATAGCGGTGTAAGAGATTTTCTTGCTATGGAAGCGGGTAAGACAGACATCGAGAAATATTCTATCGCTTCCGATGAGCAGGGACGTGTACTCAAACGGCAGATCACGGATTATATGGCGGATTATCCGCTTGGGGCGCTTCTCGACCAAATTAATCTGGGAGTGTCGCAAGTAGAGCAGTACGGGCTAGAGACGAAAGATCCCGAAGGAGAGCGGAGTAAATATGAAGCGCAGATACAGGAAATCGGTCTGCCACAGCAGGAGGTGGAGGAAGGGGTCTATGAAGAGGTACCGTTAAATAATCCGGCGGATGCAGCCAATTCCACAAGAAGCAGCGGGGTGCTGAATCTGGTGTTAGAGTATCCGTCGCAGGTATCTGCAGTCAAAGTATCCTTAGACGATTACATATCTCATCGTCCGCTTATGCAGGGAACCGGTATGTGTGCGGATGCAGTCGCCGTGTCCGGCGAGCCGAATGAGCTTGTGTTCGAGGCATATCTGTTTGAGAAATGCGGGTATTACGGACAGGAATTAGACAAGTCCCTGATGAAGTATCAGATCGAGTATATTTTAGCAGGCAAGGACACAGACTGGCAGAATCTGGAGTATGTGGCAAAAAGGCTGCTCAGATGGCGGGAAGTAGCCAATTTTCTATATCTTCTGACAGATGCAGCAAAGATTGCCGCGGCGGAAGCGCTGGCGTTGTCATTGACAGCAGTATGTATGTGCCCCGAACTGGCCGAGCCTGTGAAGTATACGATCCTGCTTGCATGGGCGTATGTGGAGAGTCTGCAGGACGTAAAGACGCTGCTTGCGGGCGGCAGGGTGCCGATTGTTAAGACGGCATCGGACTGGAAAACAGGAATTGAAAGTCTGACTAATGTCAGGGGAAGTCTGACACAGGAGAGCGGCGGCAGGGGCCTTAACTACAAGGAATATCTGCAAATTATGCTGTTCTTCGAAAATCAGGGACAAAGGACTTTTCGCGCCATGGATATTATGGAGATGGATATTCGCAAGACAGCGGGTAATGCGGGATTTCGGATGGATGCCTGCTTCGATACTTATCAGGCGGATTTGTCCGTAGCAAGCCGGTTCGGATATTCCTATGAGATGACCAGATGCTATGGATTCTATTAGATGTGGGAGGTGATAAAAGATGTCCTTTTTACGATTAAAACAAAATACTTATAAAACGACAGCACATTCTCTCCGGACATATCTTGATGCCGATCAAGTTGGTCAATTAATTCTATTAATCTACAGATCGCTAAAGAGGGCATCTTTTATCGCCTTCCGCAGAGGAAAGATTCTGTGCAGGAAAGGTTCCATGACGCTGGAAGCGGCGTTTGCTCTGCCGTTTTTTCTGTTTGCCGTGATTAATATTCTGTACGCGGTCAATATCATCGGAACACAAAGCAGAATCAATGCTGCCCTGCACCAGACGGGCAATAAGATGGCGTTTGCGGGATATGTCTATGATCGGACAGTGGGAAGCGCGATTCCGGAGAGTGTGGCCGGGGTAGCGATGACACATCTCTATGCCAGAGGGCAGATACTGGAATATATCGGCAGAAGCGATCTGGATCATTCCTGTGTTACGGACGGTGCTGCCGGGGTTTCCCTTGCGGGATCCACTGTTATGGGGGAAGGCGATATCATTGATCTTCGGGTGTCTTACCGTGTCAAGCCGTTGATCTCTGTCATGGGGTTTGATGGGTTCGCCATGTCACAGCGGTATTACGGAAAGGCGTGGACGGGCTATGACGTGACGCAGCATGTCAGCGATCTGAGTCAGGAAGACCCCATGGTGTATATCACCAAAACGGGGACCGTATATCATATTGATCGAAACTGTACTTATTTAAATCCTTCTATTGAGTCGGTTGCGGCAACTGCGGTCGATGATATGCGAAATCAGGCGGGCGGCAAATATTATCCCTGCGAAATATGCGGTGGGAGTAAAGCACAGGGACAGGTCTATATTACGAGGCAGGGCAGCAGCTATCACAGTCAGATCAATTGTTCGGGATTGAAGCGGACGATCTATACGGTGCCGCTGTCCCAGGTCGGCGGGAGAGGAAGGTGTTCTAAATGTGGGTAGAGATATTGTTGTTTATTCTGCTGGGAATCTGTGCGGTGTGCGACGGTATCCGCAAAGAGATTCCACTGGTGGTTGTGTGGATCGGAATCATAACGGCGCTGATTCTGCGCGTGCAGGGTGCGATGGGAGAAGAAGCATGGATGTCAGGGCTGTTGTCGGTCATCCCCGGAGCTGCTTTCTGGCTGCTCAGTTATATTACCGGTGAGAGGGTGGGGTACGGGGACGGCTGGGTTCTTATTATGATTGGTCTGTTTACGGGACTGCAGAACTGTTTCCTGATCCTGCTGGCGGGGCTGGCAGTAGAGTCGGTAGCAGCGCTTATTCTGTTGGTAATCGGGAAAGCGACGGGAGATCGGGAGATTCCTTTTGCACCGTTTTTGTTGTTGGGAATGGGGGTTGTGATATGTTTCTGAGAAAAAAAGCAGGTGGGTATATGACGGTAGAGGCATCCTTTATCATTACGTGGACGATCTTTCTCTTTGTCTTTTTGATCTATCTGTCCTTCTACTCTTATGATAAATGCGTGCTTTTTCAGGATGCCTATGCGGTCTGCTTCCGGGGGAGCATCCAGAAGCAGGAGGATAATATTGTGCCCTATATCAGTGCACATATGAAGGAACAATTCGGGGAGAAATATTTCGGAACGGGAGAAGTGCACGGGAGCGTGGATCGCAGGGGCAATGTTACGGATGTGACGGGAGAGTGTCAGGTTAAGGTGCCGATCCGGGCAGCTTTTACCATGTATGATGCGACCGGATGGAAGATTCGGACCCGTGCCAGGGCGCAGATCATCAATCCGACGCATATAATACGTAAAAGCAGATGGATCGAGAATGTGCTGGAGAATGTGAAGTAGCGTGAAAAGGAGAATCAGTATGTTAGAAGCAAAATATTATAAAGATTACCGACACAATTATATGATACTGCAATGCAGCCGGAGGCAGGCGGCCGGGAGTTATCAGCATAAGATACTCATGTCGGGTAAAATCGGCGAGGTTCTAAGGTGTTCCGTACGCCATATAAACGGAATGGTTTATTACTATTATGATATCAGTTCCAAAACAACGCTGGAGGGACTGTACAAAGGCAGAAAGATGTCTTGTGAGCAGGTAAAGGACATTCTGTGGCAGCTTCATGGAATATGCGACAGGTTGTCAGGCTATTTTATGGATGAGACAGGGCTGGTTCTGCAGCCGGAACATATCTACTATGATATTACCGACAAGAAGTACATAGGTTTGTATTATCCGGAATATGAGGCGACAGCGGAGGAAGCTTGCAGACCGCTTATGGATTTCCTGCTGGAGCATATTGATCCGGAGGATCAGAAGCTTACGGAAGATATGTACCGGATCTATGAAATGTCGGAGGAAGGCTGCTTTTCGCTGGAAGATGCACTGCAGATTCTGGAAGAGGATGATGAGATTGCACAGGAGCAGACGAGTGAGCCCGAGCTGCAGCCGGTATACGAACCGATGGGACAATCAGACGATGTAACACCGATATTTGATATGGCAGAGAGTGTACAGCCGGGCGCACCCGCAAATGAGCCACGCCGCAGAGTCGGGTTGTTTTATCCTGTATTTGCCATCCTGTCTATGCTTAGTATTGCAGGGGCGGCGGCAGTTTGGTATCTGTATGAATTAACGCAGCGGGAGGAGATTATACTCGGCGCTTCCGCGGCGGCGATGGGCATCTGTTTTTTGATGTGCCTGTCGCGGATCGTCAGAAGGAGTAAAGATCCGGCAGAGATGAAGAAGAACGGAAGAACAGCAGAGAATAAAACATACCCGGATATGGAATGGGGAGCGGAAGAGGGATATTTACAGGAGACGACCCCAGTGTCATTAGAGCATGTAATCAGCAGAGATATGGATCTGAATCCTGTAGGATACGGTGCTGTGGACTCGGCAGCAGGAAGAATGAACCGCAGTAATAATGCGTCGTTTCATACCGGGTCCACAGTGGCAGGACAGCCCGAAGAAGGATACGGTAATACGGTTTTCTATGATGAGAGTAAGTTTACAGAGTGCAAACTATATGCAATGGATCGGAGAAATAAACAACACATTGAATTAAAAAAATTTCCGTGCACGATCGGTAAGATGGCAGGCTGTGTGGATTACGTGCTTGCGGATAACTCTGTCAGCAGGATTCACGCCAGATTTGACAGAGAGGGGGAAAAAGTTCTGCTGACGGATATGAATTCTACCAACGGGACATATAGGAACGGTCTGCGTATGCAGCCGCAAGAGACTGTGGAGATTGAGTCGGGAGATGAAATACGTTTCGGAAATCTTAATTATTGTTACCGCTAGATGTTCATTGTCTGCAGTCGCGATTTGACATGACAAACCGAAAATGATAATCTCATAGAAATAGTTAATTTATGCGGAAGTATATTTGGAGTATGTCATGGTCTTGGAGCAGATTGAGCCTTTGTTTTACGCAAAAGGATATAATAAAATTCCGACGAATTCCCCGGAATATGCATTTTATTGTCACGAAGAAAATCAGGGATGTACGGTTATATTCGTGATGGATTATCGGGAGAGTGCAGAAATCTCACCTGAGTGGTATGCGCGGATGAAAGAGCGCGGAGCCGCTTATTTTCATACCAGAGGCGAGACAGAGATTCATATGATGACATTGATTTTATATAAGGATGCGGAGTGGGCTAAGAAACTGTGCAGTGAGGATAGTTTCTGCTGGGTCATTGATACCAGCGCAGACAAACTGATCATATATGAGAATCAAGTATCGGATTTCTATGGATGGAGGGCGGTTTTAGAGGATTTTCTGGACAGACCGGCATATCACGAAGATGGATGGGAGGAAGTATCGCAGAGAGAAGGGGCATTTCATCGGGAGAAGTGGAGTCGGGAGCGGGTCGCAAAACTGCCGTGGGTGAATATTTGTCTGGTGGCAGTCAATGTGATAGTATTTCTGATATGTACATTTACTGATGATCTGTTATATAATAAAGGTGCGCTCGGTGTAAAGGAGATTGCGAAGGACGGTTCATACTACCGGATACTTACTTCGATGTTTCTGCATTCGAGTACACAGCACCTTTTCAGCAATATGATCATTTTGTATTATATTGGGGAGATTGTGGAGAAGAAAACGGGGCATATTCTATATGCGGTGATTTATTTTCTCTCAGGAACGGCAGGTGCGGTATTATCCATGGGATATGAGCTTCTGATGAGGGACTATTATACCTCCGTGGGAGCCAGCGGTGCGGTCTTTGGTGTGGAAGGCGCGCTACTTATGTTGGTTATTCTGTACCACGGTAAGTTAGAGTATATGACGATAGGCAGGCTCGCCTTTGCCATTGTATTTTCACTCTACTGCGGTTTTACCGGTACGAATGTCAATAACGCGGCACATATAGGCGGTATTCTCATGGGATTTGCCACGATGGCGGTCATTGCGATGCTGTGCCCGCAGATCCGGGCAGGAAAGGACAAGAATATCAATGAAGATTAATATCTATTATGGCGGACGGGGACTGATGGATGATCCCACACTCTTCGTAATCAATAAAATGAAGGAAGTGCTGGAAGAGCTTCGTGTTACGGTGGAGTATTTCCAGCTCTATGAGTTGAAGAACAGTATTACGACCCTTCCGCAGAGTTTAAAGACTGCTGACGGTGTCATTCTTGCGACGACGGTGGAGTGGTACGGCATAGGCGGATATATGCAGCAGTTTCTTGATTCCTGCTGGCTGTACGGAGATAAGGAACGGATCAGTGAGATCTATATGAGTCCGATCGTCATGTCAACCACATACGGAGAGCGGGGCGGCATGCTTGATCTGGTAACGGCATGGGAGATTCTGGGCGGACTTCCCTGCGACGGTATCTGCGGATACATTACGGACACATCTATTCTGGAAGAGAATGAAGAATATATTCGTATCATAGAGAAAAAAGCGGAAAATCTGTATCGTACGATCAACCAGAAGATGGCATGTCTGCCGGCGAGTAATCAGGCAGTAAAACAGAAGGTGGCAATTACAAAAAATATTAACTTTACGCCGCAGGAGTCGGAACAGCTTTCCCAGTATGTGGCCGATGATACTTATGTGCAGAGGCAGAAAGCGGATATTCAGGAACTGGCCAGCATGTTCAGGGATATGATGGGAAGCAGTGAGAAAGAAGACACGACGGAATTTTTGAAAGAGATTCAGGAACATTTCAAACCGCAGCCCGGATTGGCAGGGGACTTTAAGATCGTGATAGAGGAGAAGAAGACACCGCTCTTCATCGGAATAAGCGGCGGCGATCTGCGCTGTTTCTACGGTGAGGGCAGTCATGCAGATGTGGAGGTGCAGATGCCCAGAGAGGTTATGAGTGGTATTGTGGCCGGCAAGTCTACGTTTCAGGCTTCGTTTATGGCAGGCGATATGAAGATGAAGGGTGACTTCAAGGCGCTCCGCATATTGGATCAGGCACTTATATTCGGCGCCAGACCGACCGGATTATAATAAATGTGAGTGAGATAGGAGAGGAATATAATAATGAAAGACGCTAATTGTATTTTTTGTAAAATTGCAAATGGAGAGATTCCGTCCCAGACATTGTATGAAGATGAAACCTTCCGTGTGATTCTTGATCTGGGGCCGGCGACGAAAGGGCATGCGTTGATTTTGCCCAAAGAACATTATGCAAATCTGTATGAACTGCCGGAGACGACTGCGGGAGAGGCCATGAAACTGGCTAAGAAGATGGCAGCTACGATGACGGAGCGTCTGGGATGTGAGGGATTTAATCTGGTGCAGAATAACGGAGATCTGGCAGGACAGACCGTCTTTCATTTTCATATGCACCTGATTCCGAGATATCGGGCGGACGGGCAGAAGATCGGATGGAAGCCGCAGGAAGTGTCGCAGGCGGAATTGGAAGCGGTTAAGGATCAGATATGCCGGGAATAAACGGATTATGCTGTGGTCAGTATGGCGGCAGTTGAGACAGGAAAGGGCAGAGTAAGTCAATGCGAATGGTAGATGTGGCGGATGTCACAAGAAATATTAAAGAAATGTGTATTGAAGCGAATCATTTCCTCGCGGAAGATATGGACGAGGCAATGAAGTATGCATTACAGGAAGAGAAAGCGCCGCTAGGGAGGCGGATCCTGTGCCAGCTTCAGGATAACCTGAAAATTGCCGGAGAAGATATGATCCCTATCTGTCAGGATACCGGTATGGCGGTAATTTTCATGGAGATTGGGCAGGACGTACATTTTACGGGCGGTTCTCTGGAAGAGGCAGTTAATGAGGGCGTCAGGCAGGGATACGTAGAGGGATATTTACGAAAATCCGTGGTTGGTGATCCTTTGATCCGTGAGAATACGAAGGATAACACACCTGCGGTCATCCATTATGAGATGGTAATCGGGGACAGTGTCAAGATTACCGTGGCACCGAAGGGATTCGGGAGCGAGAATATGAGCAGAGTATTTATGCTTAAGCCTGCGGACGGAATAGAGGGTGTTAAGAATGCGATTCTGACCGCAGTTAAGGATGCCGGTCCGAATGCATGCCCGCCTATGGTTGTGGGTGTGGGTGTAGGCGGTACTTTTGAGAAATGTGCCCTGATGGCGAAGAAGGCGCTCACCAGACCGGTGAACGAACATTCAGAGATCCCTTATGTGAAAGAACTGGAAGAAGAGATGCTTCTGAAGATTAACGAGACAGGAATCGGTCCCGGAGGGCTTGGCGGAACGACTACGGCGCTGGCGGTTAATATTAATACTTATCCAACGCATATCGCAGGACTGCCGGTAGCGGTCAATATCTGTTGTCATGTGAACAGACATGCGGTAAGGTCGTTATAATTTATGCATGGAGGAAAAATGGAAAGACACATACAGGCACCTATAAATAAAGAAGAGGCGGCTGCGCTGCGGGCAGGAGATTATGTGTACATAAGCGGCACCATCTATACGGCAAGAGATGCGGCGCATAAGAGAATGTATGAGACACTTGCTCAGGGCGGAGCACTTCCTCTTGAGATGGAGAATAATGTGATTTATTATATGGGGCCGTCTCCGGCAAGAGAAGGAAGACCGATCGGTTCTGCCGGTCCGACCACCGCCAGCCGCATGGATAAGTATGCGCCGGATCTGCTGGATTTGGGCTTGATCGGTATGATCGGTAAAGGTAAGAGGTCGCAGGCCGTGAAAGAAGCGATCGTCAGAAACGGAGCGGTTTATTTTGCTGCGGTCGGCGGTGCGGGTGCACTGTTGTCTAAATCGATTACTAAGTCGGAAGTGATCGCGTACGATGATCTCGGAACGGAGGCAATTCGCAAGCTTGAAGTCAAGGATTTTCCGGTTATTGTAGTGATTGACTCTGAGGGGACGGATCTGTATGAGACGGTGACAGCTGAATAGGATAGTGTGTAGTGTACTGAAAAAATCACGCAAAAGCGTTGACAAACGAGAACAGCTTAGGTATAATAACATGTGCGTTGTGGTTGAGCGCAGAACTTCATATTGGTAGAGGATAGTTCAGACTGTGGAGAAATACTCAAGAGGCTGAAGAGGCGCCCCTGCTAAGGGTGTAGGTCGCTTGCGCGGCGCGAGGGTTCAAATCCCTCTTTCTCCGTTATATCTACCGATGAATTAAGACTCAGGAATGTTGAATTAGCATTTTCTGAGTCTTTTTATGTTAAGATATATCTATTTTCTGTGTTTTGGCTTAGACCGTTTCTGCTCATACATAGCCTGGTCAGCCTTCTCATTGAGCTGCTTTAAGTCAAAGTCAGGGCTGATCGTCTCAGAGGCCACGCCAATGCTGGCGGAGACATTATATTTCTTAGTGTGCAGTTTATTGTAGTTATCCAGATATTGGTCGATCTTATAGATTAGGAGTGGCAGTTCCTCATCGGAATATCCTGTAGTCAGCAGACAGAATTCGTCGCCGCCCAGCCGGGCACAGATATCCCCGTCCCTGACAGCGTTTTTCAGGGCTTGTCCAAGAACACAGATTGCGAAATCGCCTTCGCTGTGTCCGAAAGTGTCATTAATGTACTTAAGGCCGTCCAGATCCAGTATAAAGGACGAGATACGGGCGCCGGTGTCCTGCGTTTTCTCAAGCAGTTCTTCTGATAGCAGCTTGTATCCGTGCCGGTTATAAAGACCGGTCATCTCATCATGCATATAGATTTCTTCCAACCGATTGACGAGAAGACCTGTGCGCTTGTTCTCGGCAATATTATGCAGCATACTGTTGATATTCATGATCCATGATAGGAAATCAACCTCACAGATGATCTGATTATGCTCGTACGCAATGGCGATATAACCATATGCTTTCTCGCTGAAATACAAAGGATAGAAAATGTAGCTGGAGGATTCGTTGTCAGAGAGATAGTCAGGCAGCGGATTTTGCTTGGTAAAGCTGCACTCATGCATGCGCCTGCCGTCTTTATATGCAAATTTGAGCAGCATAACATCCCGGTCTGCAGAGTCATCTTCGGAAAAAGTGATTGTGCGGATATGGGAGGAGACGGAATCCCAGTCGGAATAAAGACACAGATATAATTCACTGCACCCGGAAATCTGCGACACGAAATTCTCCAACAGCTCCATGCCCTCATTAATATCTACAGTTGCCAATAGGGACGCGGCCATATGAATATTATTCGTGCTCGTGGCTTCGTTCTGTCCTACTTTTAACGCCATTTCATGCTGGAAATAGAAGGGATTCTTATGGTGCTTGGCAGGGCATCCACAGGAGCCGCCGATGTGCGGATCGGATGTTATGACCGTGACCGGGGGAAGCTCTTTTCCGTGGATCGCCGAGAGCAGAAGTTCCACGGCGCGTACGCCCATTTCTTTCGTGGGAAAAGTAACCGATGTCAGCGGCGGGTTGATAGACTGCCCTTCCTCCAGCATGTCGGTGCCTGTTACGGCGATGTCTTCGGGAACCCGGTATCCCTTGTCAAGAAGCACACGGATTATATCAAGCGCCATGCGGTCGTTGTAGCAGACAATTGCGTCCGGTTTGCCCGTGGCGGTAAAATATTCCACCGCTGCCTCAAGATCCTGATTGTCGTAAGTGCACTCATAAATATCCTGTGCCGCGACAGGCAATTTATGTTTTGCCATAACTTGTTTGTAAATATTGCAACGATTGTCGGAGAAAAATGATTCCAGTGTGTTTCCGAGATAACAAATACGCTTAAACCCGTGGGTTCCGATCAGATGTTCCGTGAGTTGTCCGGTGCCGGTGTCGTTGTCCAGCATGATAGACGGATACTGCCCGTGCTGCTGCGTAATTTCAAGGATTGGGCAGCGACACCCCTCCAGAGTTTTAGAGATCAGTTGCGGCAGATTGCTGGTAACATATGTACTGGATATAAAAATGACACCGCAAAGGTTGTCGAAATTCGGAATGCGCAGAATGCTTTCCTCTCCCAGTCTGTAATTACCCGGAATCTCTTCGTCTGTGGATGAAAAAATCTCCACACAATACCCGTACTCCGATGCCTGATCTATGATACCCTGACAGATATTACGCTGGTATTCCCCGACAATATGTGATACAAAAACACCGATTTTCTTAGTGTGGTACATATCTATCCTCCGAAACAATAATGATCAATATTTTCTCTTAGTATAATTGAAAATATCGAAAAAAACAATATAACTCTCTGCACATTTCAAATTACAGTTATAGGGCATGTTAAAAAAAGTGTGTTATTCAAAAAAATGACACCTTCATGAAAAATGGACACTTAAAGTATTGGAAAAAAATATTCTATAATAAACTAACTACCTGTTTTTATATTTACTGTGTATTGGGAGTGGGGATTACAGAACGGATTTGTGCAAGGTGCCGAGTGCTGTGATGATTTAATTACAAACTTCGGCACAATGCTTCGAAAATCTACGAAATAGTGTTATGTAATCTTGAAATAAACAGAAAAGTAACTATAATTAATTTGGTAGGGGTGTTGCTTGTGGTCAAAATGCACAAAACCATAAGTGATATGAAGTATAAACTATAATCAAAAAAGGAGGAAATTTATTATGAGGCATGGCAAAACGTTTCGTAAGCGTTGTCTTACGTTCCTGCTCAGTCTGGCAATGGTACTCACTTCCGTGAATGTGCCGATGCTTACTGTATGGGCGGAAGAAGAGACGCCGATCGAGAACGGCAGTACAGAAATGTTGACGACGCCGACGGATGACGAAAGTAGTGATCTGACGGTGCCGGCAGATGACAATGAGGGCGATGAAGCGGGGGAGACGACAACACCCGAAGATGGCCAAAACCCTGTGGGGGGGGGTATAAACGGTCCTGATGATTCAGGGGAATCTACAGACCCTGTAGAGGGTGATGCGGATGATCAGGAAGGGGATGTGACGACACCCGAAGATCCGGAGGAGACATTAAAGCCTGTAGCTCCTGTGGAGGAGAATCCGGTAGACCCGAAGGGGGAGGAAAACGGTAAGGCTGTAAACAATGAGTTTGAAGCAACAGGCACACATGGGGCAACTTATGATGAAGGGTCGAAAGAGGTTACGTTCTTTGTAAACAGTGATGACAAATGTTACGCTAATATTACCCACATGTGGTATAAGGAATATGACAGTTATGCTTCGGCAGCTAAAAATCATAATAGCACTGGAAATAGTTTTATTACTGGTCTTGGTGCAACAAATTTTGTTGAGAATGATGGTAAAAAAACAGTGACAGTAACTGTGACAGCAGGAACTGGAGCTATTTTGTACTATATTAATGGTGAGGCCGGACATAATAGATTAGATTATGAGCACATTATCGTGATCGATCCCACTGCAGAACCCAGCGAGCCGGAAGAGCCGGAAGAGCCAACGACGGTTCCAAAAAAACCAGAAGGTTTGGATGCAAAATATTGGGAGGAGACGGGTAGTGCTAACCATGGAAAAATATATATTGCATGGGCAGGTGTCAGTCCTGACGCGGAAGATAAGATTCAACAATGGAAAATTTCGGTTGATGGGAAGGAACTTATTACGTTAAATAATAATCCTCAAACATCGACTTATTTTGCAACCAATGTTTATGCGGCAGGAGAACATACGGTTACTCTTGTGGCGATTAACAGTAAGGGAGATAGCGAAGCGGCAACTAAAGACTTTACGCTGACTGCAGATCAGGCAGGTCTTAAAGAGCCGAAGGTGAAGAATAATATTGTTATTTCAGAGCAGTTGGCTCAGGCGAAAGTGAATGAGAAGATTACGCTTTCTTACGTAGCCGATAATAAAGACTTTGAATTTAAAGATTATTCCGTAAAAATCAACGGAACGGCAGTGAGCGATCTGACAAAGATTGCGATTGACACAGATTCAGGTTCTATCGAGATGGACGCAAGTCTTTTCACGAGTGCCGGAGTTTATAAGATTCAGTTCGAGAAAGAAGGATATAATTTTGCGCCTGTTTATCAGGTAGTGTACGATACGAATACGACAGACAACTGGAATCTGATCTGGAACGACGAGTTCAGCGGCACATCGCTGGATACCACGAAGTGGGATTACCAGACCGGTAACGGTTCGGCGTATGTTGAAGCCGGATGGGGAAATAAAGAGAAACAGATTTATACCAAAACAAATACTACGGTAGGTGACGGTAAACTCACCATTACGGCGAAGAAAGAAGCGGATGGCAGTTATACTTCAGCAAGACTTCGTACCGTAAAGGAGGAGATCGGAGAAAACGGCAAGGCGGCTGTTGGAGAGGCGTTACAGATTGGTGCATACGGTAAAGTTGAGGCGAAGATCAAGATGCCGACAGGTGATGGAGTCTGGCCTGCATTCTGGATGCTGCCTCATGATTCCGAGTATGGCACATGGGCTGCCAGCGGCGAGATCGATATCATGGAGGCGAGAGGCCGTCTTCCGGGTGAAGTCTGCGGAACGATTCACTACGGTGCCACATGGCCGAATAATGCTTCCTACGGCAAGACTTATAATTTTGCAAATGGTGATTCTATTGATCAGTACCATGTCTACACGATTGAATGGGATCCGACTGTGATGAAGTGGTATGTGGATGGAGAATTATACAGTTCATATTCTGACTGGTACAGCGTACAGAGTGAGAGTGGTAATTATCCGTATCCCGCGCCTTTTGATGAGGATTTCTATGTTCTTTTGAATCTGGCGCTGGGTGGTACTTTTGACAGCGACACCAACGAAATCGATGTGGATGAGATCGGTGTTGACATGGATGTTGACTATGTCAGATGGTATCAGAGACCGGAAGATGAGTATAAGGATTGGGAAATCAAGAAGCCGGAGATAGAGCCGGATGAAAGCACTGAGGCTGAGGAGCTTCTGGCAATGGTCGATGAGAACGGCAACTTCATTAAGGACAGCGATTTCTCAGCAATGACAACAACGCCTTATACGAACAGTGGCTCTTGGGAAATGAAAGGCGGCTATTGGGTGCCTCTTCTGATTCCCGGTAACGGAAACGGTAAAGCAACGTGGGATAATACGGTAAAGTTAGACGGTAAAAATTACCTGAAAGTTTCGGTAACTGATGTGGGTACTCAGACCTATTCCTCGCAGATGTTGCAGTATTTTCCGGTAGTAAAAGGATATTCCTATGAGATTTCTTATAAAGCGTATACAGATACGGTGAAGCAGAAGGCAGATGTATCCTTGAAGATCGGTGGGGACGCGGCTAGGGGTTATGCAGTTTATTCCGGCAACTATACGGATATACTTACCACTAAACCTACTACCTACACGCATAAGTTTACGATGTCTGCGGATACGGATCCTACAGCTAGATTTGAGTTTAATCTGGCCACTTCAGCAGGTAATGTTTATCTGAGTGATGTCTGTGTAAAGCTATTGCGTGACGGAATATCAGAAGATGATGATGAGGATGATGATAAAGAGCCACTCAATGACGGTAATCATGTATATAACGGCGGATTCAACAATGGTTCCGATGGTTTGCTCTACTGGCATTGGGGTACAGCAGATGAGCTGGAGAAGGTTTCTGTTGTCAGAGAAAACAAGGAGCGTAAGGCTCAAATTACGGCAACCGCAAGTGATCCTGTTTCAATGTGGCAGTATGGTATGAATCTGCTTCAAAAGGATGAGTATGTTCTTACCTTTGATGTAGACAGTGAGGCAGCGCAGGATATTGTGTTGGATGTAACGAATAAGGATGGGACGGAGACTTATGCAACTGGTACGATTAACGTTGCGGCAGGAGAATCCCCAGCTAAGTTTGAGTTTACTCAACCGGAAGGTAAGACGGATACGAGCGGTAAGCTTATGCTTACGTTTGCCGGCAAAGCGAAGATTGACAATGTCAAATTGATTCGCACAACTTATAATAATGTGAATTATGATGAGGTAGATTTATATCCTCTTTATAACGGCGATTTCAGCAACGGTCTGGACGGATGGAATATCTGGAAACAGGATACCGGCTGGGAAGAACACAAGGTAAACGATAAAGGACAGCTTGAAGTTAGTAAAATTAAAATGGATCAGGGTGCAGCAATCTACGAAGTTGGTATTCAATCACGTAGTATGACCTTCACTAGAGGAGTCAATTATAAGGTAGAATTTGACTATACTTTACCTGCAGAGAAGACTTATACGTTAGAGTTGTGCGGTATACAGAGAGAAATAACACTCGCGGCAGGAGAGCATACATATAAGAGTGATGCCTTTCCTGGCAACGGCGGTGGCACGTTTACTTTATATCTAGGTCCGAATCAAACGACGGAGTATACATTGCTGCTGGATAATATTGTAGTTTATGCAGATCTTCCGGAGAAGGAGGGTTATAAGAAACCGGTAAGTCTTGCACAGGATGGCAAGGTGCAAATTGGTTCTGATGTAATCGTTGCTTATTCCGGAGACACGGCAGAGAGAGAAGAAGCGTGGGGAAAGGCAGATAAGACATATTATCTGGATGCTGTAAAGATTGACGCAAGTAAGGTCAGCCTTGACCCTGCAAAGAAAACGATTACGTTAGACAGTTCGCTGTTTGCGGAAGACGGAGAATATAGCTTCTATGTAGAGGCGGAAGGCTTTGTTGCAACTAAGGCAATCAGTTTGTCAGTTTTGGATGCATCTGGTAATTTATTGGTCAATGGTAATTTCTCGAGCGGAAAATCTGGATGGACATTCTATCTGGCAGATTGGACTGCGGGTGGATCTTTTGAAGTAAATGATGAAGGTGTGGCGGTTATTGAACATCGCTATGATGGCGAAGCAGATTGGCATTTGCAGCTCTATCAGGATCTGGATTATGCAGCAGGAGATTACATTGTCACCTTCGATGCATGGGCGGATGTAGAGAGACCTATCGCTGTACGTATACAGCCTGATGGCAGTAGTCCGGCATTTGACAATGCGAATGGTCATGTAGTCCTTTCGACGGAAAAGAAAAACTATAAGATCATGTGGAAGGGATTAGATGCAGGTAGTGCGAACAGATTTGATATTGCAATGGGTACGATGACTTATGATGGAGTATCAGCTCCGAATGATGTGCACAACATCTATCTGGATAACATCGTATTTCGTCCGTTAACGGCAGACGATGAGAATTCAATGCCTGCTACTATAGCAACTGTGGGTGCAGGTAAAGCGGGAGCGGATAATGTAACCATAACCTGTACTGAGGCAAATGATAAGTGGCAGAATGCAGCTAAGACAGTATATGTAAATGATGTTGCATTGGGCGCTGACAAAGTAACAGACAATAAGACCAGTATTGTGATTGATAAGTCTGTTTTCCCGGAAGGCGGAAGATACTCGATCTATGTTGTGGCGGAAGGTTTTGAGGAAACTAATAAGATCTTCAAGAACATGATTGGATCGGATGGCAACTTGATTTTTGGTGGCGACATGAACGATCCGTCCCAGTGGGTAGTTTATGATGAAGATGCTGATAATCTGAGCGAGGGTAAGATTTCGAGAGGTATCTATACGCTGAATTATAAAGCGGGATATATTCATCCCGAATGGAATATTTGGGTAACATGGTCGTCTCAGCTTAAGAAAGAAAATATTTCTGTTGAGGCAGGAACCAAATATGTGCTTCGTTTTGAGGCATCTACAGACCTTATCGGTGGCAGAACGATTGAGATCGAATATGGTAAAGCGGGTGTCGAAGGCAATCCGAAGAAGACGGTCGTTATAGCACCAGGAGAGAGCGGTGTATACGAGGTCGAGGTTGATGTAGTTGATGCGCTAGATGATTTCTATATTAATTTCCTGTTAGGACCGATTGGCGAGAATCTTCAGGTAAATGGTGAAGTACCGCATACCTTAAAGATCGACAACGTAACACTCAGACCGGCATCAGAAGATGCAGCAGCAGCTAAAGCTGAATTGGAGGCATGTATTGCAGAGTACAAGAACTTAACACAGGGCGAGTACTCGGATGAAAGCTGGGCAGTATTTACAGCGGCACTGACAGCGGCTCAGGCTACGGCAGCAGATGAAAATGCTACCACGACAGAGATTACAGTAGCGATTAACAATTTGAAACGTGCAGCAGAGAAGTTGACGAAGCCGACGGATAAGACGCAGCTGGAGAAATTATTAGAGAAATATAAGGATGTGGAAGGTAATGATGCCTTTAAGGCAGCCTATGCATATGCGCAGGAAATCCTGAATGACCCTGAGGCAACTCAGAAGGAAATCGACGATGCATTAGCAGCCTTAGAAGAAGCGTATCAGAATTCTAAACCGGATGATCCGACACCGGAGTACCATCCAGGACTCTGGATCAGGCCGATTCCTGCACAGACTTATACCGGTGCAGCGATTAAGCCTGAGGTTGAGGTTTACCACGATGGTGTGCTGTTGACGATCAAGAAAGACTACACGGTAGCATATAAGCAAAACACCAATGCCGGAACGGCTACGGTAACAGTTACCGGTAAAGGTAACTTCAAGGGTAAGGATACGGAGACCTTTGTCATCGAGAAGAAAAATATCAGTGATGAGGATATCAGCGTAGCGGATGTCTATGCGATCATCAATGCCAAAGGCAAAGTAACCAATCCGAAGGTGACCGTGAAATACGGCAAGAAGACGCTGAAGCTCAATAATGATTATAAAGTGGTATGGCCTGCGGATAATGTAATCAAGGATGATGAGGGTAAGATCAAGGCGGGAGTTTATGATATTACCATCACTACAGAGGAAGTAAAGAAGCAGAAAGGTGAATATGTTAATTCTGCCAACTATACCGGAAGCAAAACGATCAAGTATACAGTGCGCGAAACCGGCACGCAGCTGATGAGCAAGGCTGTGATAAAGCTGACAGATTCTAAGGTGGACTATGCCGGTGAGAATGGCGCTGACACGAAGAAGCCTGAAATAAAGAGTATTAAGATCGGCGGAAAAGATGTTCCCGACACAGAGTATACAGTAAGCTATGATGATAACTGGAATAAGATCGGTAAGGCGACTATCACAGTTACAGCGAATGAAGGCTCGGTATATTACGGAAGTAAGTCCGTAACTTACACGGTAAACGGCACCAAGCTGGCAGTCAAAGATCTGACCATTGAGGGCATTGAGAAAGAATATCCGTACACGGGCAGTGAAATCAGCGTAAACAGTACGCTGAAAGTTACGCCGAAGGCAGAAGGTTCTGCGCCCTACGTGGAAGGCAAAGACTACGAAGTATCCTACAAGACAGGCAAGAAACTTGGTGAGCATACCAACGTAGGCACAGTTACCGTGACGATTACCGGTATTAACGCATACACCGGTTCGATTAATAAGACATTCA
>JAAUZY010000042.1 GCA_014804355.1 Lachnospiraceae bacterium | reverse complement strand
TGTTCATGTTGGCAAGTACATTTGTGGTAAGCCCTGCTTCAATACGCATTTGGCTCTTAGTCATTCCCCTCTCTAAGAGCAAATGCCACAGAGGTAAGTAACTGACTTTCCGCATAGCATTTTCCTTTCTTTCAAACAAATGTTTTATTGCCCGTTTTCTCTGTTTTTCGCTTTCCATTCTATCAGAAACATTGTCTTTTATCAATCAAATCTTGACTGTTGGCGGTATTTCCTGTCGTTTTGCCAATCATATTTTTGTTACATCTATTTGGGTATAAAGTGACTTACAACACGGCATTTACGACTTCCAGTGCAACGTCATATGCGTAATCCTTGACCGCCTTCTCACACAGGCGCAGCATCTTCTTATCCGACTCCGGTCTGTCATATTTCTTCAGCTCCTCAAGCTTCTCATTGACGCTGTCCCCATCGAAGTCATCCAGACGGCCCGCAAGCTCCTTAAGCGCCTTTTTCCATTCGTCCTCCGAGATCGTCTTTTGTTCCTGACTCTCGGGCTGCCGGCTTTCCTCTTCCTCTTTCGCCTCGTTGTCCAGATATGCTTTCAGCCCGTTACGCATATTCTTCATCATGTTGAACAGGATCGGGGAGCGTACCTCCACATCCTCCCTGCGTCCGGCTTTGCTCATTTTCTCTAACTCGAAGGCCTCGTCTGCGAGACCGTCAGCTCCCACATTCCGCGCATTGCCTTTCAGGGAATGAACAATAATCGAATATCCGTGCATGTCTCCTTTTTTCAGGAAATCCCGTAGCGCGTCTTCCTTTTCTGTTAAGATCAGATGGAAATCATGGAGTACCTTACCGTAAAGTGCCTTATCCCCGCCCATGTATTTAAGTCCGTTGCGGATGTTGAATCCGATCACATAGAGCTGGCTCTCTCTGACATCCAGCGCCATCTCCGCATTTTCTTTCTCGAAATCCCTCTCTATATGCTCACC
Source organism: Lachnospiraceae bacterium (assembly GCA_014804355.1). Lineage (GTDB taxonomy): Bacteria > Bacillota > Clostridia > Lachnospirales > Lachnospiraceae > UBA3282. The sequence continues at coordinate 68,596 of JAAUZY010000042.1, read as the reverse complement.
CTGCGTCAGATAGACTACATTGTCAGGCAGATACTCGATCAGCATATTCTCGAACTTGTCGGCATCGATCGGTTTCGTCAGATAATCCTGGAAACCTTCCTTCAGGTAGAACTCTCTTGCTCCGGCCACCGCATTCGCCGTCAGTGCAATAATCGGAATGTCCGCAGACGGGTTCCCTTCCATCGCCCTGATCATGTGCAGAGTCTCAACACCGTCCATCACGGGCATCATATGATCCAGACAGATCAGATGATAGGTCTTACGCTTCAAAAGCTCCAGACATTCCTCTCCGCTGCCCGCCACATCGATCTGCAGTCTGGTCTGTTTGAGCAGTCCCTGCGCCACCGCCAGATTCATGGCATTATCATCGACAATCATGATCCTGCCCATGGGCGCTATAAACTTCTGATTGTAGTTCTCTGTGCTGTGCAGACTTTCGTAATACTGTTTCTGGAAATCACCTAACGGCGCATTATCCACCACCTTCTGCACAACCGTAAATGAAAATGTTGATCCTTTGCCATATGTGCTCTGCACCTGCAGTTCTCCGCCCATCATCTTAACCAGTCGATTGGTAATTGCAAGTCCGAGCCCGGTTCTTTCATTCTTACTTCTGACTGTGGAATCCATCCGCTGAAACACGCCAAACAGCTTGGGTATATCCTTTTCCTTGATCCCGACGCCCGTATCCGTCACCGCGATCTCGATTTCAATTTCGTCTTCCGCAATCCTTTTCCAGCCGAGGTGCAGCGTAACCCCGCCCTTCTCCGTATATTTCACGGCATTGGTCAAAAGATTACCTATGATCTGGCGGATATGGATCTCGTCTCCCGATAATTTATGCGGAATGTCGTCGGCAATGTCCAGTTTCAGGTCCAGCTTCTTCTTGCGCAGTTGAAGGGATATTCCGTTGATCAAGTCGTTTAAAAGCGAACTGATATCATAGATTCCGTCCACCAACGACATTTGTCCCGCTTCCAGCTTAGTGTAATCTAATATGTCACTGACCATCGTGAGAAGGATATTCCCCGCCTGTCTGATGTCCAGTGCATACTCTTTAATCGCCTCGTCCTGACTCTCCCGAATGATCAGCTCATTCAATCCCAGAATCGTATTGATCGGTGTACGCAGCTCATGCGACATATTTGCCAGAAAGATATCTCTTGCACCGTTTGCTTTCTCGGCCGCGCTGATTGCCTCCTCCAGCTCGATATTCTTCTGTTCCAACTGTTTCTTCGCCTGTAATAACGTAGAAACCTCTTGCCCTTTGTTTGCCGTCTTAACTGTGTCCTGTCCCATACATCCTATCCCTCATTCATGCGCCGACCTGTCTATGTCACATCATATCGTCTGACAGACATAGGGCAGGCAGCCCACCCTTCCTTTAAAATTATTTCTTCCGCTCATATTTCACAAACTCATAGGCGATATCAAAATATGTCTGCTCCTCGCTGTCCGCCGTGATCTCCCACTCTTCCATTTCATCCAGATTCGGGAAATAAGCATCCGCCTCATATACATGATCGATCTTCGTCACATGTGCCACGTCACAGTAGGGCAGCATCATACGGTACACACTCTCGCCGCCGATGATATAGACATCCTCGCTCGGATAGTCCTTTAACTTCTCAAGAAGCTCTTCTTTACTATGTACGATAATTGCATCCTTCACCTGATAATCCGGATTCGTGGACAAAATAATATTGGTGCGGTTCTTAAGCGGCATACCCTGCGGAAAAGTCTCCAGCGTCTTCCTGCCGAGCACCACAACCTTGCCCGTAGTCTCCTGCCTAAACGCCTTATGATCCGCCGGAATACTGACCAACAGGCTGTTCTTACAGCCAATGGCCCAATTGTTATCTACTGCTACGATTAAGTTCATAGGAATTCTCTCCGTTCTTTTCGAGTTCGCTAAGCAAATCTCGCAATCGAGCGTAGCTCGATTTTTTATATTGCAATCGGAATATTCTCGACCTGCGGACCGGTAACATAGTTTTCCACACTCACGTCATTTCTGGTAAATTCGTAGAAATCCCTGACTTCAGGATTTAACCGGAAAACCGGTGCGTCATGAACCGGTCTGGCGATCAGTTCTTCTATGATCGGAATATGCCTGTCATAAATATGCGCGTCCGCAATCACATGCACCAATTCTCCCACTTCCATGTCACACACCTGCGCCAGCATATGCACTAATACCGCATACTGCACCACATTCCAGTTGTTGGCGGCAAGCACATCCTGCGAGCGCTGATTTAAAACTGCGTTCAATGTCAGTTTATCATGTCCCTTCCTCTGTGTCACATTGAAAGTCATACTGTAAGCACAAGGATACAGATTCATTTCGTGCAGATCCTGATGCACATAGATATTCGTCATGATACGCCGGCTGAAAGGATTGTTCTTCAGATCATATATCACACGATCTACCTGATCCATCATCCCCTCTTTATAATGATGCTTCACTCCCATCTGATAGCCGTATGCCTTGCCGATGGAACCGTCCTCATCCGCCCATTCATCCCAGATATGACTGTGCAGATCGTTGACATTATTGGATTTCTGCTGCCAGATCCATAGCATCTCATCCGTTGCACTCTTAAGCGCCGTCTTACGAAGCGTCATAATCGGGAACTCCTGCGACAGATCATACCGGTTCACCACCCCGAACTTCTTCACCGTATAAGCCGGTGTCCCGTCCTCCCAGTGGGGCCTCACCTTCTCCCCCTCCGTACTCGTCCCGTTCTCCAGGATATCCTTACACATATTGATAAAAATGTGGTCTGCTGCACTCATAGTTGACCCGTTCCTTTTTCTTTCTTATTCTTCTTTTATGTCCTATCCCACTTATCACACAGCGAATTAATCTGATCCGCAAACTTCGCCAGATCCTTATTCGCTCCGCCTTCATTCTTATGGATAACCGCAATAAGTCTCTGCCCGCTCGCAAGCAATCTCGCAAATACATCGGAAATACCGCGAACTTTCTTCTTCACTGCAACCGGTGCCGCCTCGTAGATGAAGGAACCGCTTATCAGGTCAAATCTTGTTCCGCTGTAAGGCGCGTAAGCCTCTATGCCATGCTCCACCTTAAGACATTCCGTAAACAGCTTGCAGACGCTGTCTTCGCCGTGCACCACAAACACCTTCTGCGGTTTTTCCTGAAAACCCTTGATCCAGCTAAGCAATCCGTTCTTATCCGCATGACCGCTCATCCCGATCAGTTTCATGATCTGCGCACGGATCTCAATCAGTTCTCCAAACAGCTTCACTTCCGTGGCGCCCTCCACGATCGCCCTGCCCAGTGTGCCGATGGCCTGATAACCTACGAACAGAATCGTACATTCCGGCCGCCACAAATTATGCTTCAGATGATGTCTGATACGACCCGCCTCGCACATGCCCGATGCCGATATGATGACCTTGGGACTGTTCTCGAAGTTGATCGCCTTGGACTCATCGCTGGTGATTGCCAGCCGAAGCCCCGGAAAAGTAATCGGATTGATTCCCTGTCTGACCAGTTCCATCGCCGCCTCATCGAAGCATTCATGTTCATTTTTCTGGAAAATACCGGTGGCCTCCACTGCCAGCGGACTGTCCACATAAACTAAGAATTCCTCATGTCCCTTTACTAATCTATCCGCCTTAATCTGACGCAGGAAATATAACATCTCCTGAGTTCTGCCCACCGCAAAAGACGGAATCACCACATTACCGCCCCGGTCAAACGTCATCTGCAATATCTTCGTCAATTCCCCTATGTAATCCGGTTTCTCCGTGCTGTGCAGCCTGTCGCCGTAAGTAGATTCCATAACTACGTAATCTGCTTCCTCTGTCAGTTTCGGGCTCTTGATAAGCGGCTGATCCGTATTGCCGATATCTCCCGAAAAGACGATCTTCTTCGTGACATCATCCTCCGTCGCCCACACCTCGATACTCGAAGAGCCCAGCAGATGGCCGATATCCGTAAACCGGATCTTCACTCCCTCACAGACAGTCACAATACTCTCATAATCACATGGAACCAGCCTCTTGATCGTTCCGTCCGCATCTTCCATTGTGTAGACAGGTTCTACCACCGCATTGTCGGCGCTTCTCTTCGCCTTGCGGTTCTTCCACTCTGCCTCCTGCATCTGGATGTGTGCACAGTCACGCAGCATGATACTGCACAGATCGCAGGTGGCTACCGTCGCATAGATATTACCGCGGAATCCTCTGGCGTACAGTAGCGGAAGCATACCCGAATGGTCTATATGCGCATGTGTCAGAAACACATAATCAATCAGAGCCGCATCCACCGGAAGCTCGCAGTTCTCAAAGACATTGGTTCCCTGCTCCATACCGTAATCCACTAAAATATTTTTCTCTCCCACCCGAAGGTAATGGCAGCTGCCCGTAACCTCGTGATCGGCACCGATAAACATAAGCTCCATAGAATACCCTCCTAAGAACCCCATGAAAAGATTTTCTGAACAAAAACACCTGAAAGATATCTCCTGAAAGATGACTTCTGAAAGATATTTTCTTTTTGTTATCTATCATACCATTTTTTAAATTTAACGTAAATAAAATTCATCAACTCTTATGTTTTTTTCCATACAATAAACAATATAAAATTTTTCATTGAGGTGATTCATGTCATGTCTTCATCCATTGCGGCACTGCTGCTCTTTCTGACTGCCGTGTCCATCGATTCACTGACTGCCGGGCTGACCTACGGAACCCGCCGGGTACGGATCAAGCTTCCCGCCTATCTCATCCTCATCTGCGTTCCCGCCGCCTTTATCACTGCTGCCAACCGCATCGGTTCCTATATTTTTCTTCTTTTCCCGCAAGCAGTCCTGCCCTTTTTTTCTTTTATCGTTCTGGCATTCTTAGGATGCAGCAAGCTGTTCGAGAGTCTTCTTCGCCTGCTGGCACGCAAATACCCCAGTCTCACAAGAAACTGGGGCTGTAAGATCAAGCAGCTCAATATTATCTTCACCGTTTATCTGTCGCCGGAGGATGCCAATCAGGAAGATCTTCAGATCTTAAGCCCGAAAGAAGCGCTTCTGCTGTCACTTGCTCTCTCACTGGACAGCGTTCTTGCCGGCATGGCTTTTACCACCGGCACACTTCCTCTTGCCACGCTCTTCCTTCTGGCGGCGCTTTTTAACCTGCTCCTCTTTGCCGCCGGATACGGCGTCGGGCTCCTGGCATCTACCGTTCTGCGCATAGACTTATCATGGCTCAGCGGACTGTTTCTTCTGCTGCTGGCGCTGCAGGCACTTTGTTAACAAATCGGGCAGGCTCGATTATATCAGGCGGCAATTTCCGATATTTGCCCTTCAGGTTTTTCCTGCGCCTCGTGCGTTCTTACCCTGCTCACCGCCACCAACAGCTCGTGAACGATCAGCGGCGTTGCGGAAAGCGCAATCAGCTGCAGCCACTCCGTCAGTCCCAGCCGCACCGTGCCGAACAGATGAATGAGCGGCGTAATCTCGGTCACTGCCACCTGTAACGCGATACCGACCGCAAATGCTCCGAGCATATACGGATTATTTCTGTGATTCATCTTAAAGACCGAACGATTCACATCCCGCATGCCGATGGCGTGAAACAACTGGCTGATTCCGAGTACTGTAAAAGCGTGCGTCTGCGCCTCTGCAAGCACTGCCGATATCCTCAGACCCTCTACAACGTTATGTAAACTAACTGGCAGTCCTTCCGCCACGATTCTGTCATAGGGCACTTTCAGAAAAGCCGCCAGACTCACGCCGCCGATCACCAACCCGTAACAGATAACACAGAGCAGTCCTCCTTTTGCAAAAAGGGATTCACCACGCCTGCGCGGCTTCTCACGCATCAGGCTCTCTCCTTCATTGTCGTCCACTCCCAGCGCCAGCGCCGGAAGGGAATCCGTGATCAGATTGATCCACAGAATGAAACTCGCCTTAAGCGGGCTCGGCAGTCCTGCCACGATGGTGAGCAGCATGGTAATGATCTCTCCCAGATTGGAGGATAATAGGAAAAGCACGGATTTTCTGATATTCTCATAGATTCCCCGGCCTTCCCTGATGGCCGTATGTATGGTTGCAAAGTTATCGTCCATCAACACAAAATCCGCTGCGCCGCGTGCCACATCCGTTCCGTTTAACCCCATGGCGATGCCGATATCCGCTGCCTGCAAAGAAGGCGCATCATTGACGCCGTCTCCCGTCATCGCCACCGTCTTACCGAGCGTCCGATATCCTTCTACGATCCTGACCTTATGTTCCGGCGTCACTCTGGCAAATACTTTGATCTGCTGCAGCCTTTGCAGGAAAATATTGTCCTGCATGTGATCCAGCTCTCTGCCGGTGACACACTGCTGCGGACTGTCGGCAATTCCCAGCTCTTTCGCAATGGAGTAAGCCGTGTCCGGATGGTCGCCGGTGATCATAACCGTGGACACACCCGCCTGCTCGAAGTCCGCTACCGCACGTACAGCCTCCGGCCTGACCGGGTCCTGCATGCTGAGGAGTCCCAGAAAGATCATTCCCTGTTCCCGCATACTGCCGCTTGTCTCCATGGCAATCGCCAGCACACGCCTGCCTTCCCCCATCAACTGCTTCTGCACCCTGACTACCGCCTCTTTATCCGTCTGGTTCATGCCGACCAGCTGACCTTGCCTGTAGATTCGGTCACAGCCGTCGAGAATCCGCTCCGCCGCTCCCTTAGAATAGGAAATAATCTCCCCGTTTTCCCGATGCACCGTGGTCATCATCTTGCGCTCCGAATCAAACCCCTTCTCGGCCACCCGCGGATACCTTTCCCTGCATCCGTCTATATCCGCGCCGCACGCCTTAGCCATATACAGAAGCGCCAGTTCCGTCGGATCTCCGATTCGTTCCTCCCCGACCAAAACTCCGTCATTACACAATAGACAGCCCAACATAAAATGTCTGCGTTCCGTATCCCCGGCAAATCCCGTATCCGCCTGTCGAGTCTCTCCTTCCTGCGCCTTCTGCCCTCCTGCAGCTGCTGCAAAGAAGCCCGGTAAGTTTTCCTGTGTGATAAGCCTTCCTCCCACATAACACTCCGTCACTGTCATCCTGTTCTGCGTCAGCGTACCTGTCTTATCGGAGCAGACCACCTCCACGGCTCCCAATGTCTCCACCGAAGACAGCTTGCGCACGATGGTCTTAGCACGCACCATGCGGGATACACTCAGTGCAAGTACGATCGTCACGATGGCCGGAAGTCCCTCCGGTACAGCCGCTACTGCTAACGATACGGAAGTAAGAAGCATCTCTCCCACATTACGCTTCTGCAATACCGCCACAATAAACAGAAATACGCAGATACCCACCGCCAGAAAGCTCAGTACCTTGCCAAGCTCTCCCAGCTTAACCTGCAGAGGCGTCAGTTTCTCGCTGCTACTGTGCAGCATATCCGCAATGTGGCCGATCTTCGTGTCCATACCGGTGGCAACCACCACCCCTTTACCCCGCCCTTTCGTCAGATAAGTAGACATATATGCCATATTGGCGTGGCTGTTGTCTCCCTGTATTTCCACCGTATAATTTGCGTCTTTCTCTACCGCCACAGACTCTCCCGTAAGGGTAGACTCTTCTATAAATACGCCCTGTGTATCAATCAATCGCAAGTCGGCTGGAATCATATTTCCCGCTTCTAACAGCACAATATCGCCCTGCACCAGATCTTCGGCCGGTATTTTAGTCCGCTTCCCGTCACGTAAGACGACAGCCTGTGGAGAAGATATTTTCTTAAGCGCTTCCACCGCCTTACTTGCCTTGCCCTCCTGAATAATGCCGACTGTCGCATTTAATACCACCACCGTGACAATGATGATCGCGTCCCCTATTTCACGCAGCATAAGAGAGATCGCCATTGCCACCACCAGAATCAGGATCAACGGATCGTTGAGCTGTTCCAAAATCATCTGACCCACGCTCTTCTTTTCCTGATCCTTCAGTCTGTTCGCCCCGTATTTCGCCTTGCGCTCCAACGCCTCTCTGCGTCCGAGCCCGTTATCCTTGTCCGTCCCAAGCAGCCGGAGCACTTCCGCCGCCGTCTTCATCTCATACATGCCTTTTCCTCCCGCACCATCCAGCCTACTGTCGCACAGCAGTCCCGTATGCAGTCTTCACCGCAGCATGCTGCTGTCACGCACGCCGTATGCACATGCTCATGCAACTGCATGTACATATAGGCTTTTGTATGATATATGCGGGGGATGTCCCGTTTATGACACTTGTCCGTTTCCCTATGAAAATACCAACTCAGAAACTCCTCAATTTATCACTCCCGTCATCGACGGTATTCTCGATTGATTTCACAACCACATAATATCCCGTCCCCGGATTCACCTCCACATAGATCCGATCACCCACTTTATGCCCAAGCAGCGCTTTGCCCAGAGGCGACTCCGTACTGATCAGTCCCTCTAAGGAATTGCCCCGGACCGTGGTAACCAGCTTATATTTCTCTACGATATCATCCTCCTCGAACCAGACTTCCACCGTATTGTTCATGCCGACCTCATCCTCCGCCGATTCGTCAGAGACGATCACCGCCGTCTTAATCATTCTTTCCAGATAACGGATACGGCTCTCGTTCTGATTCTTGACCTTCTTCGCCGCATGATACTCGAAGTTCTCGCTCAAATCCCCGTGTGCCCTCGCCGTCTTGACATCCTCAAGCGCCTCCTTACGCACCACCAGTTTCCGGTACTCGATCTCTTCCTCCATCTTCTTGATGTCCTGTTTTGTGAGTTCATTATGCATGACTGTTCCCGCTCCTCCTTTTCATCTTTCCGCTTTCATCATAGCATTCTTCCTCACATTTTAACAACCCCATCCCAATAAGGCTTATGCCCAAGTAGCAGGCTATTCCCAATACCTAGCGCAGATGAAAGTTAATATCTTAAGAAGCCCCTTAAAAAGCGTCAGCGCTTAACGAGGTTATGAGTTGCAAAGCAACTCACGAGTTTAGCGTCTGCTACGCTTTTTACGGAGCGGGAGCGCGGCTTCGTAGATATTAACTTTCATCTGCGCGGACGTTTTAGATACCCTACGAACACTACCAATATCGGAAACAGGTTCATTTGCCCGCTGCACCCCTACTCCATAACAGCCCTCCTAAACAGCATCCACGTACTGACAAAATAACACCCCAGCAAAATCCCCAGAATGCACACCATAATCCCTACCTGCGACAGCAAATTCCCCCAACCTACATAAGCGGCAATCTGCGCACTGATCATTTCAAAGAAATAGACCACGATAATAACCGATATCAGCACCGCCGTCACCACCGGCAACCCGAACCATACAGCTAACTGCTTTATGATCAGCTGCTCTGCCTCCCGCCCTTCTACACCGAGTTTATGAAGAACCCCGAACCGGTATCTGACATGCACGGTGTCCGACAACTGCTGCAAAGAGAGAATGGTAAGACAGATGATCATCAACACAACCGCACTGTATATCATAGCCGCCTGCAATACGAAATTGTTCGCAATCACACTGTTGATCTGGTGGGTACTCGTCCGGATATAATACCGGTTACCTGCACCGTCCGGCGTTTCCGGATATACTTGTTCGAACGCTGCTTCCAGAGCAAGCGCATCCTCGTAGGATATCGTCGTCTCCGTCCTGATATAACGGTTTCGCATAACCGCAAGCAGATTCCGGCACACGCTGTCAGGAAATACATAGAGCACATCCGTGTAGGCATTATAGACTGTCTCCCCCATCGACTCTTCATAAAAGCCGTTATCCGCAAGGGTAAGTGTCCCCATATCCGTCGAAACCGCTGTGTGCTCTCTTAAGAATTCATCCCTCTCCTCCACGGCCGCAATCGTCTTCCACTGGGTCGTAAACTCATTCTCTTTTAAACTGATCTGCTCGTAACCCAACAGATCCCGCAGCGCATTATAATCGGACAGCGATATCGCCACAACCGGAAAATCCAGCTTGATCCGGTTATCAAATTCATCCCTGCGCGGCAGATAAAGATTGAATGTACAGTCATAAACCGTCTTTATGCCCTTTGCTTCCATAAAAGACGTGACAAGTTCATAATCGCCCTCCGGCAGATCGGCCTCCTCGTACACACTGTTGTAGCGCGAGCTAATCTGGATATCATACATTGACCTGTCATCCAGATAACCGGAGGACCATCCCGTCAATGCCGGCCCCGCCACGAACAGAATGACAGAAAGTACAAACGTCAGGCAGATCAGCGTCATCGTCTTAGATGTCGTACCCAGTTTGGAAATAATCTGTCCGAAGAAGAACAGACTGCTTCCCCGATACTTGTGGTTAAGAGATTTCTCCTTCCACTCCGTAATCAGATGCGCCGCCAGATAGATGACGCAGCAAATCAGAAAAATAACATCGGCAAGCAAAAACACCAGATAACTGTTCAGCGCACCCGGTCCGTTGGAAAGATAATATTTTCTCTGTATCACCGGAACGCTGGCCACAAAGCAGATGTTTATCAGGGAAAAAACAGCCGCGATAAAGATAAACAGACGGAAATCCCATTTTTTATGAAAAACACACCACGCAATATTCAGAAGCACCGCACAAGCCGGCACCACAATATTCCCCCAGAACATCACATGTACAGGATATGGGAATCGCGGGTCCGAATAAAAATATTTCTGCGATATTCCCGTGGCCGTCATAAGCAAGAGCATGACCGTATATAAAGCGGTAACCACATGCATATAACGGCTCTTTCCGATATGCGGTTCATTCTGTCTGTCCGCATACAACATATCAATGATCTTAATTCTCCGTATCGTACGGATATTAAACAGTCCTACCGCCAACAGACTAAATGCAAAGAAAACGAGCGTCCATATCACCGTATCCGGAAAAAGCATCCACGATAACCGATAGTGCTTCCCATAAGCGGACAACAGCATGCCCGTGATAAACTGCGAACCGAATACCCCAAGAAAAATGCCGATCACAACAGCCATCATACCCATACAGAAAGTTTCCGCAAAGAAGATCCACGAAATGATCTTCTGCTCCATTCCCATAACCGACTGTACGGCGAACTCCTTCTGTTTCCTGTTCAGCATATAGTTGTTCACGTAACGTATCAAAAATAACAGAAGCAAAGTGATCCCGCAGACTGCCATCTTCATACCGCCGTTTACCGATGTAAAATCATACTCCGTTCCGATATCCGGATTGTAGTATCTGCTGGTAATGGACAGGAACGCATAGAACAGCGTCGCGCAGATCGTCATGGTAACCATATATACCAGATAATCTCCGACCGAACGCTTCATATTTCTGTAAGCCAGTTTAATATACATCCGACAGTCCACCTCCCGTCATGGTGAGGACACTCAGTATCTTCTCGAAAAAAGCCTTGCGTGTGTCATCGCCTTTCCGGAGCTCGGAAAAGATCTCCCCGTCTTTTAAGAATAAAATCCTGTCCGCATAGCTGGCCGTAAAAGCGTCATGCGTTACCATTAGGAGCGTTGCCCCAAGCTGCTCATTCATACTCTGCATGGTAGATAACAGCATCTGGGATGAATGACTGTCCAGCGCCCCTGTCGGTTCATCCGCCAGAATCAACTTCGGATGATTTACAAGCGCCCTTGCGCATGCACAGCGCTGTTTCTGACCGCCGGAAACCTGATACGGATATTTCGCCAGCACATCTGCAATATTCAATACCTTTGCGATATTCTCTACACATGCATCGATCTCTCCTGCCGGAACCTTATTGATCGTCAGCGCAAGCGCAATATTCTCCGAAATCGTAAGCGTGTCTAACAAGTTAAAATCCTGAAAAATAAAACCCAGATTCTCACGGCGAAACCGTGCAAGCTCCTTCGCCTTAATCTTCGTAATGTCCGTTCCGCCCAGATAAATATATCCTGCGCTTACCGTATCAATGGTGGAAATACAGTTGAGAAGCGTTGTCTTTCCGGAACCGGAGGCTCCCATAATACCGACAAACTCGCCCTGCTCCACACAAAACCCGATGTCGCTTATCGCTTTCGTGATATTTCCCCCGCTGCCGTAATATTTGCAGATATGTTCCAATCTCAAAACTTCGCTCATTTTCATCCTCCATTTTGAAACTATTGTAGCCCACCACACCGCCTCTTTGTATCAGTTTTTCTTACAAAGTTCTAACAAAAATGTAAGAAGTGCAGCGGCCTCAGCCCTGCACTTGTATGATAAAGTCATTCATTCGGAAAGATAAATCGACCACGGTGCCGCCTGCATCGGAAGTAACACTCAGCCCGATATCCAGCTTGTCACACAGACGTTTACACAGATACAGCCCGATCCCCGTGGCGTTCTGCCCGGACCTGCCGTTTTCGCCGGTAAAGCCCTTGTCAAAAATGCGGGGCAGATCCTGCGCCGGAATGCCGATACCGTTATCTTCTATACGAAGATGAACCACCTCTTCCCCGCGTTTCGTACAGATCCGGATAACCGGATTCTCTTTAGAATACTTAACGGCATTGACGATCAATTGGTTTAAGATAAATCTGACCCACTTTTCGTCCGAAAATACCATATCGTCAAAATCCGCCACCTCCACGGCCGCCTTGTTATGCATAAGCAGATATCGGTTATCGGCAACGGCGTTATGCACCACATCAGACAGGCTGATCTCCCGGACAGAATAATCCTTCCAGACCTGCTCGCTCCTTGCATAGTACAGTGCCTGCTCCGTGAATCGGGTAACTTTCTCCAACTCTGCCAACAGTTCTCTCGTAAAAGGATATAAATTATTCTCACATAATAATTTCATGGCCGTAATCGGTGTCTTCACCTCATGAATCCATTGTTCAATATATTCCTTATACTCCGTGCGCTCCCGCCTGCCGGCCTCGATCTGCTCCAACATGCCCTTTTCAGCATCTTTTAACAGGAAATAGTATACCTGATCATCCGCCCGCTCCGGCAGGGTCATCAACTCCGGAATCAGATATTTCTCTTCCAGCTGCTCCTGCATCTGAAGCAATCTGTCCATCTCCCTCTTTCTTCTGCGGTATCTGCAGATCATGGCTGCGGCACAAAGCAGTATCCATACGAGATCAATCAGAAGAATACTGTCCTCGCTGTTTCCGACCGCCAGCAAAAATACGGAGAGCAGCAGCATACAGAGTAATTGAAATACCACAGCCGGAAGCTGATTCTTCCAATACGTCCATCTGCTCATAACATATACCCCTGCCTGTGCTTCGTCTTGATAAAATCATGCAATCCCACAGTGGCTAACTTATCACGAATCCGATTGATGTTGACACTGAGCGCATTGTCATCCACATAGAGCTGATTGTCCCACAACTCATCCACAATATCGGTTCTGGAACATATCTTTCCCGCATTTTTAAAAAGATAGGCAAGAATCTTCAATTCATTTCTCGTCAGTTCCACCTGTAGGCCGTTATATGAGACCGTACTGCTCTCTAAGTGCAGCGTTACGCCCTGCCACTCATATTCCGCAGTCTGCCGCACCCCGTATACACGTTTCAGCAAAGAAGCTATTCTGGCCAGCAGAATCGCGGTATTGTACGGCTTGGTAATAAACGCATCGCCGCCCAGCATAATGCTGTTCAACTCATCCATATCCGTATCACAGCTTGTCACAAAGATGATCGGGACATCAGAAAAAGTGCGTATTTCGGAGCAGATCGTATACCCGCTCGTGCCCGGCAGCCTGATATCCAGAATAATCAGGTGCGGTCGATACTTCTTCACATCCATAACCGCATCAGTAAAATCAGAAACGGCAAATACTTCATATCCGTTTCCGATCAGCAGATTTTTCAATTCCGTCTGTATCATAGGATCATCCTCGATGATCATGATTCTGTTTGTCATATCCATGCTCTCCGCCGCTGTATTTCCAAAATAATATAACATGCGGCGTTCTTTTTCGCAATGGCGGCATTTACCCCGCCATGCGCCTAGAACAACCCGTCTGCCCATTTCTCTACCTTTTCGGTAAACTCATCCAGTTGTTTCTCAAGCTCATCCATTTTCTCATCCAGTTTCTCATTCAGTTGTTTCTCGAGCTCATCCATTTCCTGCTGCACTTCCTCGGAATATTCTTCCGCGTTAATGTTCCCCATACAGGCATTGATCAGCTCATCATCAAGGTGTACGATCCATGCTCCGTTCTCCAGGTAGGCAACAGCCGTCACGTTCAATGTACATGTCTCATCCTTGTCGCAGGATTCAATGAGTGCAAGCAGACCGCCTTCCTCATCGGTAATGCTTGAAAGATCTTTGATCATCTGCTTCAGTCCGGTTCCTTCACTCTCGATCATGTTTTCCATAATATTCATCATGTACATTCCCATCACGCCGTTCATGTCCAGATTCGTAATCTCCATCACAATCTCGGCCTTATCGCTACCCTCGTTCACCTCTTTAATTTCCCATGTCAGATTTTTCATGATTTTTTCAGAGAGCTTATGATTGAACTCATACTTCTCTTTCCGCTTTCCAAGCTTCAACCCCGGCTGTAACAGTTCACTAAAAACTCGGTATTCGCTTCTTAACGGAACTCCGATCCAATTATATTCCGTCTGTATATAATTGTCCGTACACGCATTAAGCGTGTCTAAATCCAGAGTTCTCATACTCTCCATCACACACTGTACGGTTTCTTCGGCCGTCGGTGACGACCCGGAACGGGAACCATCTCCCGCCACACCCTTTGCATGTGCGCCGCATGCACACAAAACCAAACTGCCGATTATCACCATGCTGCCTGCTGCCGCCATCAAATTTCTTATTTTCATCGCCTTTTCCTCCATTCTTTTTTATATCTGCATTATATTTCCGACAATTTTAACGCGCAACGGGCATGGCAGGAATCGTCGGTAAGACAGCAAAAAAAGGCGCCTGAACGCCTTTTTTAATTCCGCAAAGTCTGTTCCCACGGTTTTCCGCTATATAATCCTTTATATCTCTACTCTCGATCATCCGCCGCTTCCATCGGTATCATTGCCGCAAACGTAAACCATCCATCTTCACACTTCAGTACGCTTGTTCCGTTATTTTTCCTGATTACCGAATCCACATTCTTAAGCCCGATCCCGTGCAGCTCTTTATTACGCTTGCTTGTGACAATCCTGTTGTCCTTAATACGCAGCGTTTCCTCTACCGGGTTGCGAATGGATAAGACAAGCTGATCGTCCTCCACAACCATTTTAAACTGTATCACTTTATTCTGCCTGTTCTTCCCACATGCCTCAATCGCATTATCGAAAAGATTGCCAAGCAGCGTTACGATATCTTCCTCACTAATCATAAGACCCGACAGATCCCCGCAGATCATCGTCATGACGATCCCCTGATCACGCGCCTCCTGATACTTCCGGTTCAGCATCACATTTACCACCACATGGTCCGTGTTTACACACATCTCACTACTGCGGAGACTTCCGTTCAATCCGGAAATATATTTAAGCGCCTCACTTGTCTGTCCGCTTTCGATCATACCCTGAATACAGCTTAGCTGATTCTTGTAGTCATGCCAGAAACTCCTCTGCTGCTCATAGCGCTCCCGCATGCTCTGATACAGGTTCATTTGATTTCTCGTCCGCTCGTGTACGATCCGCAATTCCTGCATTTCAGATTCCTTCTCCAACATGTTGACCATATAATGGATTCCCAGCACATATGCTGCCGCAAAACCTATGATTACCGCAAGTCTCGCATAATGCTCCTCCATACTGCCACCCTGCGGAATCATAGCAACCCCGACACTCACCGCAATGCCGAATAAAGAAAGAAGCCCGACTTTCCACCATTGCACCCCCGACAGACCGCGTACATGCTTCCGAAACCAATACCGGAAAGTCAGCATCAGACATAAATAACCGATATTCAAAACCGGCTCCATCACATCGATGATCTCTTCATACCGAACAACCGGCAGTGCATATACGATCGCAAAGAAAAGGGTGGAAACAATCCAATATATTCCGCAGAAAACCAATGACAATATCAGATTTTTCATAATCCCTGTCCGGAAATAAATCTCCGCCACAATGAATAACACAACAGTCATCCTCACCGGTTGTAAAATAAACGGCGGAATCTCCGTTACGGCAATCACCATGAATCCGGCCGCAAATGCAATAACCGTGGTATATTTTATCCAATCATGCTTAAAATCCCGTCTCGGCACAACGGTCTCAAAAAACGCCTGACAGCTCAATCCCATGATAACCGATAAGAAAACGCTCCTTATTATAAGCCCCAACATCTCTCCCATCACAAGGCTCCTTTATAATCTACAAAACTTTCTTTGACCGACTGAAATCTGGAACGCGGAACCGGAAGCTCCTCTCCCGTATCCAGAAAAACCGTATAGTTGCTGATCTTCCGAATATGCCTCATATTCACGAGGTAACTCTTGTGAATCCGCAGAAAGCTGTGTCCTTCCAACTGTCTTTCCAGAACATCAAGCTTACTGTAAATCTGATAGATCTCCAACCTCGCCTCCATATAGTGAAAAAGCGATTTATGGCCTCTGCTTTCCACATATATAATGCGATCCGTATACAGCTTCTTATCTCCCTCCAGAAATGCGAAAGACACCTGTGCAACCTGCATTTTGTGCAAAATCGCTCTCATGCATTCCTCCAATGCACCCTCCAGGTTATCTTTCATCAGATAGCGAATCGCATTCACTTTGTATCCTTCCAGCGCATAGTCTATGAAAGCCGTCACGAATACAATATAAGTATCACTATGATAAGCGCGTATCCTCTCCGCCGTCCGAATTCCGTCCAGCTCTTCCATATTAATATCAAGGAATACAATGTCAAACTTCATGTTGTGTTCACACTGCCTTAAGAACTCCTCTCCCGATAGGAAGGTATGAATTACGTATGGCAAAGCGTTCTTTTGCATATATATTTCCAACAGATTTCTCATTCTATCGCGATAGAACTGTTCATCATCGCAGATTGCGATCTGTAGCATAGTCTGCCCTCGCTTTCCGTCGTTTGGCTGCAATTGCACGAATTTGCATCGTATCCTCCGGTCTCCCGGCGCTCTCCCTAGTAAGCTGCTATTTGCCATTAACATAATACCACGCTTTAGTCCCGGATAAAAAGCTTTTTGAACCAAATGTATTGTTGATTTTGTTGTAACCCTATATAATAAATATATTAGGTCAGAAACATTGACGAAACTAAAAAACATCGGGAGGTAAGCAATGGATATCATTAAATATGGAAAGGCAATCTGCTATTCCGGCTACAGACAGGGACAGAGCCCCAAGACAGAAATTCCCACAAAGGAACAGATTGAAGAAGATCTGGATATTTTAGTAAAAGAAGGTTATCAGTATATCAGAATGTACGATCCTAATCTTCATGCAAGAAGAGCATTGGAGATCATTCATGAAAAGAACCTGCCTTTAAAGTGTATGATCGGTATCGACTCTGATCCGGAAGAAAACAACCCTGATTGTCCTTTTGTCAAGCAGGAGTATACGCAGGAAGAACTGACCAAAAATATGGAAAGAAATGACGCGGAAGTTGAAAAACTCATAGAACTTGTAAAAGAGTTTGAAAACGAGGTCCTGGCCGTCTCCGTTGGAAATGAAAATACACCGGCATGGGGAGCTCATACCGTAAAGCCGGAACGTCTCCTTGCTCATGCAAAGCGGTATAAGGAAGCTCTAAATAAACCCGTTACTTTCTGTGAAGGTGTTTTTGAATGGCCTCATTTAAAAGAGCTTGGCGATTATCTAGACTTTATCAGTGTTCACAGTTACCCGTTGCACTATAAGGGAACTATTGATGTGGCAGTTGAGTTGACTAAAAAGCATTATAATGATGTCAAAGCAATCTTTCCGGACAAGCAGGTTCTCTTTACGGAGATAGGCTGGACCACCAAACCAAACAGCGCCATGGTTCCGGGACAGGCATGTGTGGAAAATCAGAAAAGATATATCACAGAGTTAACCGAGTGGCTTGAAACAGATCAGATCATCGGATTTCTTTTTGAGGCCTTCGATGAACCCTGGAAGGGAAGCAACCCCAACAAATCTGAGTGTAACTGGGGACTTTATTATCTGGATCGTACACGTAAGTGGTAGATGATCAATAAAATCTGATTTATATTGAGCATAATAAAAGGTTGATAAACATGCTTATCAACCTTTTATTTATTATCTTAATTCGAGTATCAAATTTTATAACCTTAATGACAGCATTATACATTATGAAAATGAATTAAATGCATTTACGATAGAGTTGTTAAATTGCCTTAATAAAAAATAATAACGAACCAGCGTGAAGTCAAAACAAAGCCCAACAACTGCCACTGTCGGGGTCTCGTTTTGGGGTGTATAAACTATGCTATATTTATTATACTTTTCAGCACCGAAAAAAAGTGTACCATAGTGTAAGACTTTCTTGTTTATAGTCTGATCTTCATAAAATCTATCTCCAATTCCGCATAAATCCCGACACTAACAGAATCTGCAAAAGAGTATTCCTTCATGTCATCCTTCTCCAGATTATACACCGTGATTCTGTCCTTCTGCTTATCCACAATCCAATATTCACGTACACCTGCGTTGCGGTATTTAAATAGTTTTATCATATAATCCATTCGCCGGCTTCCGGGCGAAACTATTTCGATGATCCAGTCAGGCGCACCGGCGCAACCTTGATCTGTCAACTTTGATCTGTCACATATAACACTGATATCCGGCTCTACATAATTTTTATCATCCTTACTTAAGAAAACAGCAAACGGGGCTATATAAACCTTACAGTCTCCCTGTTTGGAATGTATATAATTTGAAATTGTTCTGTATAACTCGCCCGCCAATTCCTGATGATCCCTGTTTGGTGGAGCCATCATATATATTTGCCCGTCAATCAACTCTGCGCGCTGGCCATCCGGCAGATCATAAATATTTTCTATAGTATATGTCTTCTGCTCTGCTAATGCCATCCACCTAGCCCTCGCGTTCTATCTTTTCCCAAACTGCTTTCAAAATTAATATCGGTACTCTGATCGCAATTGAGTCATATGAATTGAAAAAACCTCAGTGGAAAAACTGAGGTTCACAGAGCGCGAGACGGGACTCGAACTGTTCTCCTCAACTCAACTGTCAGTTAATTTTAGCACTGCAGTATCAAGTTGTCAAACAATTTCCGCTCGGTCGGAAAGGTCGTAACCCCCGGTATAGTAATACGGGGGTACTAAATACAAGGTGTGCCATGTACGGAAATTCTGAAAATTTAGACAATTCTCTCACTGTATCCATTGACTGGATTGCATTCACCTCTACCCTGATTAACAGTGTGTCCGAAATGATCGCTTTTCTGGGTTATCCGGAGAGCAGTTTTCTGCAGCTTTCAAAGGGTGCAAACGGATATAAGAAAATGCACCGCCTCGACAGCTTCCCCATAACGATATTGTCTGACGGCAATGAGGGTATGGGTATCCATGTCGTAATCAGCGGCTCTGCTATACCGGATCTGTTGATGCATTTCAAAAACACAATAACACTTGACACGCCATTCGGTAATGAGGCCGTATGTTTAAGCGACTTTAATAACAGCATTATAATTGAGTTTTTGCAGCAAGTGCGGTTGATCGGATGGCTTACCCGGTTCGATCTGGCAGTAGATGATCACGGCGCAAACTATTTTACGGTAGGGGACGTCCGCAGCTTCCTGGACCGCCAGGATGTGGTCAGTAAATTCAGAACCTATCGTGATGTTTACGAATCTACATTTACAAACGAGAGTACCGGACATACGATCTATTTCGGCAGCCGGCAAAGTGAAGTCATGCTCCGGGTCTATGACAAGCAGCTTCAGCAGAACCAGAAAGCCGCTACCCTGGAAGATATGATAAGTGACCCGTGGGTCCGCTAGGAAATTGAATTAAAAAATGACCGTGCAAACATTGCTGCCGGCTTTCTCATTGATCGCAAAGAACTGGGGGAAATCATTATGGAAGTACTTAACAACTATGTACGTCTGATCGTTCAGGATGATTCCAACCGATCCCGCTGCTCTTCGCATCCTCTCTGGGAAAAATTCGTTGGCGCGGTCGGCAAGCTTCGGCTGTATGTGGATTCTGTACAAAAGACCATAGAAGAGAAAAAACGCTGGTTGATCCGGCAGTGTCTCCCCACGATCGCCGGCGTGATTATCGCTGACGGTGGCAGCTTTGATATTATTACGCAGCACTTCGATGATGCAGTTTCACGCATGAGCAGCAGCCTCCGGCATCTTGTCTCGGAGAAAAATCCGGAATGGCTGTCTGATTATGATGCAGCGCTTACATAATTTAGTAAAACTGCACAACCGGAAGCCTGCTTTTCGTTCTGATCAGTCCCGCAGCGGCGTCGATTGATTGTGCACATCTGACAAAAACATACAGATTTTGCCATTTTAGACAAGATGTGATATGCTTGTCTTGTTGTCATACCCGATCCTGACAAGGAAAGGGGGTGTATAAAATTGCTTGAATCGTTTATTCTTTCCGTAGTGGCAAGTATAGTCGCCTACTATATCTGCAAATGGTTAGACGGTAAGAACGGCAACAACTAGCCTTGGTCTGCTCAGCCATAAATCGAGAAGAAACCCCAACAGTTGCAGCTGCTGGGGTTTCGCTTTTGGTGTATAAATGTTACTTGAATCATTTGCCTAACGGCATTATAGCATATGCAGAAATCGATTGCAAGATACATTAGATTTAAGTATTTACAGAAAGCCGTATAAATTCTTCGGTCTGCGGCGGCAGACACAAAGGAACAGCAGTTCTTAGCTTCTGCGCGACCGCTTTTTGAAAAGGGGGTTTGGGTTCCTTTGCCCCCTTTTCTGGTCGAAAGAAGGTTAGAAATGCGGCGCCTGTAACGGCTTAGACCGTTTTGCGGTCGTCATATTCTGAATGCCAACCGGACGAAAAAGCATACCCCATTTATTTCCTATCGGTGCCCGTCTAACCAGTCTTTGTAACTGATAATTCCGCGCTGTTGATCCGTCCGTTTTCCTGCTCGTATTGTTCAATATATTTTTTGATGATGTATGTTATTTGTTGATTAGTGCTTCTGTTTTCGCGCTCCGCAATCTTATTTATTTTATCTATAAATTCCTGATCCATTCTAAGAGTTATTCTTGGTAAATCACTAGGCATGTAATCTCCTTTTTGCCATTGACAAAGTGACGTCACCCATGCTATTCTATTTTGTAAGGTGACATCACCTCTTAGTCACTTTGACGCAATTGTTTTACATTCTCCACCGCAGGACGATACAATACCCCTATCGTGCGTCCTGCGGCATATGGAGACAATTTAATTTCATGATAACAGAGGAAAAGGAAAATGGCAAGGGATCGGAAAGGAAGGATTGTATCATGGAAAAAGAATATATCTACACAGTGGTCAGGGAAGATTTCAGGACCGGTGAACGTGCAAAGCGTGCCCGGAAATATTATTCATTTACTCCACGTCTTGAAGTTGGCGGTCTGTATGTGCATCTTGGAAAAGGTTATCCCGGATGTCAGCGTGTCTTGGATGTGGAAGAACGGTCATGTCCATCGGCCGATTAACTATGGTGTTATTCACTGCCGCCTAAACGAAAAACGGATCAGTACGACTCAGCATCCGCAGAATAACCAGAAGGGCGGTCGGTAACCGCCATGGTGGCAGTGCTTAACATATACGTAGCTACAAATAACCCATAAGGAAAGGAAAAGGTAAAGAAAATGGATGGATTAAGGTTTCAGGTACTGGGTTACCGCAATTTTAACAGAAAGTCGGACGGAAAGCCTCTGTCAGTTCTCACAGCTATTTCACAGTGCACGCCGTCAGACAATAGCCGGGGATCGTTTGGGAACAAAGCAACTGATTTTTTCCTCCCCGATGAACTGGTTGGCACACTTACAACCGACTGTATAGGCCAGGAAGTCGTCTTAGAATATTCGCTTGGCGGTTTCGGTCGTCCCGTGGTTTCCGGCTTTACATTCAAGCCCTGGAAGTAGGTGCTGCAGTTATGGATGATCTTGAACTGGAAGTAACAGAACCCGCTCCGGAGGATGCAGTTCCTGCAGATGACGGCGCCGGTGATACTGTTCCCACGGACGAAAAAGAAAGCTCTGGCAGTGACGAGACCCTCGAAGCCGATCCGGAAGAATCAGGACCTGAAGAGACCCCGGAAGAAGCAGAGCCTTCAGATGAAACAGAAACGCCCGGATCAGAGAACCAGCCGGAGGATTCCGAGTCGGAAGATCTGACGGGTGAACCTGCAGATGATGCCGGTGAAACAGTCAGTGGTAACGATATCGTAACAATCAGCGGCAATGCTGTTATATTCCCGGAAGACTTCGACCTGTCGCTTCTTGGCAGCGGTAACGGAAGCAATGTTGACCAGACCGCCCTGATCGAAGCTATTGAGAATCAGAGCACCCTGCTCTATAACGTGTCAGCCGCAGTGATCTTTCTGCTGGGCGTGATTGCGGGTATCCTGCTGATCCACGGCTTCCGTCTCAGGAGGACATAAGATGACAGAAGTATTTAACCAGTTTGTCAATATTGCCGGCATTGGGATCGTTATCGGCGGTTCTATGGGCGGTATTGTAATATTACTCGATTATGTGATCACAAGTATTCTATCGATGTTGAAAGGCAGGTGAAAAGGATGATGAAATTAGCAATGGCTGCTCCATCAGTAGCCGCAAAACTGTCAGCCATTCCTCTGGCATTGACAGGAGGTACAGAAACTACCGGCTTTGATGTCACCACTGTTATGCAGAGTGCTGTCGATACGACTAAAGGGCAGATGTTTTCTGTGCTGGCTATCGTAGTTCCTGCAATTGTCGCTATTGTGGCTGCGGTCGTCGGGATCAAGTTCGGCATCGGCTGGCTTAGAAAAATTAAAGGTTAGATCGTGCCGGAACGGGCAGAGGTGTTTTAAATGCCCCTGCCCTTTCTGCTGCCGTGTTTTTTGCCATGCTGCTCCCTCTCGACTTCGTTCCATGCGCTTTCAATATATGGCGTGGTCTTGCTGTACTCGATTATTTCGGCATTCCCCCGGTACGGTATCCGGAACCGGCGTTTGAGTTTCCTGCGGCGCCTCTCCTTCTTCCGCTGCTTCCTGATCTCCTGCGTGGTCGGTATCTTCACCGGCTTCACGGCTTTGATCTGCGGCCTCCTTCCGAACCTGTAATAGAGGAATATGCATACTGCAGCCAGCGCAATAATCTCAAGTGTATCGTATAAATTTATCATAAGTAATGCTCCTTTTTAACTATTTTATTAGTTATCACAGATAATGTAAAGCAGGTGTTTGTATGAAAATGAAAAAGAAAGTCCTGAACAGACTTATTACATATATCCTGACGGTGGTGATCCTGTCGGTAACCATTGGTGACGCATTTATAACTGCAGACGATATCAGCACCGTGGAAGCTACCAGCGCCGTTGTTGTCGGCGGGTTTACTGTCGCTTCCCTGGCTGAAATATGCCTGATGGTCGGCGCGGTCGCCGTAACGATCTACTGTGCCGGTGAAGTCATTGAGAACCGTGAAGAAATAGCCCGCTTCGGCTACAACATAATCAACTCTGCTTCCGAGACCGTTGACGGCTGGATCCTCTCCATGACAGACACCAGCGGCCAGGAATATATCTATGGCTCGGAAGCACTTGACCTGATCCGCGACACGGGATGGGAAGTGATTCAGGGCGGCCTTCCTCCGGATGATGATGACAATAACGATAAAGGTGACGGAAACAAACCTGTTAAGAATCCTATGCAGGATCTTTGGAATTTTACCGCCCTCGGCGCAACCTGGGTCATGACACATCTTGAGGATCTTTACAGAAAATGGGTGAACGGGGAAGAACTGACCCCTGCCGAACAGACAGCTCTTGAGCCGTTGATCAGTGCCACCTGTAATCAGTATGATGTGGCTGCGCAGTGGAGCGGGAATTTTGACTATGCCGCAAAAGGTACTTATTCCTATACGGATGGTCGTGGTGATCATATTGTTATGACTTATGATCTTTCCAAAGTTGAAGCTTCGCCCGTTGCTGCTTATTATCATGTCGATGTCGAAAATGGTGTTTCTTTCCCTGCTGTGTCATTTTATCAATATAATAAAACTTTTGGTATCGTACGCTCTAGTTTTTCTATGTCCGGGGTGACGGCAACACGTAACGGAATGCCTGTTACCGCAAGTGGCTCTGTGGTGTATGGACTTGGGAGTGTTGTTCCCGGTTCCCAGGATACTTTTCTCAGCTATGGCTTGAATTTTCCCGTATTTTCAAGCTATATCGATATGGAAAATTATCTGTTGGGTACTGGTCCTGTTACTAATGCCCTGAACTATGCAAGGATCTACCGCGAAGCTGACTGGCTTCAGGATGACTGGGCCGGTGTCCTGATCGATCCGTTGTGCAACCTTGGCCTTACTCTCAGTCAGCTTCTTGCAATAGCGCAGCAGCTCGGACTCCATGCCATCGGCAACAACTTGACGCCGCAGCAGCTCTATGAACTTCTTAAGGATCTTCTTCCCGGAGAAAATCCTGACGTTCTACCGGGAATTCCTTCGCTGCCTGTCCCTGTTCCTGATCCGGATCTGGCGCCGATCTATCTGCCATCTCCGGATGCGCATCCGATTCCTGATCCGGGAACAAAACCTGATCCCGGAACGAAACCTGACCCTGGCAAGGATCCCGATCCGGGAAAAGACCCTGATCCCGGAGAAAGCAGCGGATCAGATATGGAAGTATCGGATTATCAGGTGGATCTGCGCGGGCTCTTCCCGTTCTGCATTCCGTTTGACTTCATAGCGTTGTTAAATGTGCTGGATGCGGATCCCGTGGCTCCATGCTTTACCTTCCCCGTGGTGATCCCCGCGCTGGACTACCGGGAAGACTTCAAACTGGATCTTTCCATATTCGACGACGTGGCGAAAGTGATCCGGATCTGTGAGAAAGTGAGCTTCCTGATCTTCCTCATGTTTGCCACGTCCAAAGTGATAAGGTGGTGATGACATGCTTGCATTCATGAAAGAGATTCTTGACAAGTTCCTGCAGCTTGTGCTCTCCCTGTTCCCGCTCTCCCCGTTTAAGCCGGTGATTGATGAACTGGGATCCCTGCCGTTCCTCGGTTATATCAACTGGTTCCTCCCGATCGGGGACTTCATTGCAATGGGGACGCTCTGGCTCACGGCAATCGCCGCATANTATGCCTGGAGNATTATTGCAAGATGGGTNAAAATTCTGTCATNACGGAGGTGTTCTTATGATAACACTGTATTCCGGCACGCCCGGAAGCGGCAAAAGNCTGCATACNGCAAAAGAGATCAGGGAACGTCTCCGGATGTTCCGGCGNGTCATTATCGGGAATTTCTATGTAAACACNCAGGCAATCCGCCGGTGCAAAGGAACNTATCTTTTTGTTATGAANGACCGNCTGACACCGGAGCGNNTNCTGCAGTTTTCCCGTAAACTGTCCCGCCATCTCGGACGCCGCCTGAAGGAAGGTGAGATCCTGCTGATCATAGACGAGGCCCAGCTCCTTTTTAACAGCCGTGANTGGCAGAACAT
The DNA here is from genome assembly GCA_014804355.1 of Lachnospiraceae bacterium. GTDB lineage: Bacteria > Bacillota > Clostridia > Lachnospirales > Lachnospiraceae > UBA3282. The sequence goes on along the minus strand of JAAUZY010000042.1, from coordinate 43,016 downwards.
CAGCCGCCAGGGATGGCTCTCCTTCTTCTCCCAGCACCGGCACTATGGCTATGACATTATACTNGCAGCACAGTTTGACCGCATGCTTGACCGTCAGGTCCGCTGCCTGATCGAGTATGAAGAGATCCACCGNAANGTCAGCCGCTTCGGNTATATCGGTTTCTTCGTNGGGCTGTTTACCCATGATAANCTGTATGTCGCGGTGAAACACTGGTACCCGCTCAAGGAACGCCTGGANGGTAACTTCTTCTTCGGNTCCAAGAAACTATTCGCCATCTATGACTCGTATAACCATTTCGACGCACCCGGGCAGGGACAGCGGATGAGTGGGGATAAAAGGGGCCCCACGATTCCGCTGCCNCCGCCGGCGCCTCCGGAGAAAGAGGAAAAAGAGGAAGCAGCTGCCGGACTAATGTTTATTAATCTGAATGAACGTTAAGTAACTAAANTAAANGNNGANNATTNTATGNCTTNTANAGATTTTGTATGGATGATTGCCCTGGCCGTTTATGGTATTGCAGTTTATACCTTTATTACAGTCAGGGGCTATAAACGATATGGTTTTGTGCCTATAATTTCGTACATTTCCATCATGCTTTTCCATCTGCTGTGCCTGGTTATNGGCATACTGGGGGTAATTGGNAATCTGCCGGCTTAGACCTCTCCTTTTTCCTTGATTATGGTTTTTCGTGCANAGCGTTAAGAAGCACGGACGGGAACCCATGGGCGAATTAGAAAGAGTTAAGACGATTTCGCGCACTTGAATAGAGAATGTGCCAGCAACGGGAAAAGAGTATACGTGGGTCCGTGCTTTAGCGTCCGTCTCNGNAGNCTGCAGNTTAAGTGNGATAACCTNCAGCAGNCAACAAGGAAGTCTTAAGTCCCCTCGGGGATTTAGGGGGACTTAAATCATACCTTTGTGGCATAGCGTCCGCATCTCCGGCGCTCGTCCCTTGCCAAAGAGGGGNTGGGCTTTGATNCGCTNCCGGTCCAAGANAANAGTCCNGCTCTGGGAAGGGGGAACTCTTTTCCCTTCCCAGATCATAACGCGTCATAAGGAAGTATTATGTCCCCCTGGAGAGGGGAAGGGGACAGGCGAGAATTACTTAGGATACGTATTCCGGATCCTTAGTAATTCCGTCGAGGGGTTAGGAATGGTACACACCGCACCGGTCCGATTCTGGCACCAATGTACAATCCGGATCGGAAACCGAAACCGCTTCCGTTTCTACAGTTTTACTAAATACGTGCAAAATAAGTTTGATAAAAAATGGTGTTGCAGCATGAATCTTAACGAATGGATTGATCTCGGAATCAGCAACGGCGTCGTTGATCTTCCGGAGATCGAAGAAAAGACCTTTGAAGAAATTTATAAACAGTGGTTCAGGATGAAGATGAANGTGATCCGCGCCCAGAGCTGCGACCGGATCGAGGTAACTTATAACCGTTACTTTGCCGGATCATGGCTTGTCTCTTCCAATGTGTCCGCACTGGATGAAGCTGCTTTTGTCCGTTTCCTAACCGGTGTTGTCATAGGATGCGGCAATATCACCGCGAAAGAGTTCAGCCGGATCTTCCAGATCGCTAACAATGTCATGTCATATGCAAGATATCTGAACTTAGGCGGTGCAAGGCTGCTTGACTGGGAAGCGATACGCAGATATGTCCCGGAGGGTAAGATCGTCCCGGATTACCATCAGGACTTTGCAGTTCCCAGGGCGGATGTTGAGAAGCTGCTGCANATGGTGGTTGTCCGGAACGTCTACCCGTTGAAGCGCTCNGCCTGTCTCTGTCTGGTCATGAATTTCTTTCTGGGCCTGCGNGTCGGTGAACTTGCNTCNCTNACATGGCAGGACGTGGATCNTGACCGCAAAGTTATCCGGATCTGTAAGACNGAAACGAAAGCATATAACCGGGATGATGAAGGNAACCGCTGCGGCACCATGGTCTACCAGNTTGTGGAAGACCTGAAAACGGTGTATTCAGTGCGTGAGATCCCGCTGCTCCCGGAAGCCATTTATATCCTGGATGTGCTGCGTTCCCATCATAAAGCCTGTGGATATGAAAATCCTTATCTTGCTTATGANGGCCGTGATACGATTCTTGTCCGTTCTCTTGATCGGACACTCCGGAAGCTCTGCAGNTATTGTGACGTGAAATATTTCAACACACACATGATCCGTAAGACGTTCGCGACCATGCTCCACGCCTCCGGCATGCCGACCAGATACATCAGTGANCTGCTGGGNCATTCGGAAATGGTAACAACAGAACGTAACTATATCCTGTCCTATCAGGATAACTATAACACCCTNTTATGNTATATGCATAAGGGGCTTGATTTCANNCTGNANGGAGGTGAACCGGATGACTGANAANGAAGCGCATGTTGAATATGATCTGCTNANGGGAGANATNAANNGAATGTTTGTNACTGANGATGNNNNGGANCTTNANGTTNNGCANGANTATGCNAAGAAACGGNTCGANAGGATCTANNANTATCATTNNNNAAGANTNNATAACNAGTGNTANTNAATTATNTGNAACCGTAAACAAAAGAGCCTGCTAATCAGCAAGCTCCATTCTTAGACCAGAGCGCGAGACGGGACTCGAACCCGCGACCCCGACCTTGGCAAGGTCGTGCTCCACCAACTGAGCCACTCGCGCATATCAATGTCCGGCTTCTGTATCGCTCGGACAATTGATAGTATACTATATGCATTTTACTTTGTCAACAACAAAATTTTTAATTTTCACGCTTAATTTGCAAACTGTCTTCCAGCCCCAAATTATCAGTCGTTGCTTCTACTCAATCCGATCCCTGTATTTTACCCGGTAAATACGCCGCAGGGATTCATTTATCCTCTCTTCCGAGATCTGACCGTCCTGCACGGCCGCTAATACTGCCTCATAAGCCTTCTCGAAATCCTCCGGCATAAGCAACATATCAGCACCGCCCTGGATCGCCATAACGGCTGCTTCCTCAGTCGTATAATATTCAGTAATGGCACTCATATTCAGTGCATCCGTTATGATGATACCTTGAAATTCCAGCTCATTCCTAAGAACATCCGTCATAATCGTCTTAGACAGCGACGAGGGCACCGCTTCGTCTTCCACCGCTGCCACCGTAATATGACTGACCATCACAAAATCTGCCCCGGCCTCTATTCCGGCTTTAAACGGAATGAAATCCGACTCTCGCATTTCATCCAGTGTCTTCTCTGTCTCTACTCTGCCGTCATGGGTATCCTCCTCGGCCGCCCCGATACCCGGAAAATGTTTCAGACAGGAACTGACCCCGGTTCCTTCGATACCCTCGACCACATTAGCTACCATATCGCCTACCATCTGCGCATCCGATCCGAAAACCCGATCGCCCATCGCACTTTTGCCGGAACCTGACACATCCGCTACCGGTGCAAAATCCAGATTAAATCCTATTTCTTTCAGATATGTTCCGATGGTAAGCCCAACCTCATATGCCTGCGCCGTATCTCCTGTTTCACCGATCGCAGCCATGTTATCCACCTGTATCACATCTATACCGCTCTTAGCAACTCTGCTGACGGAACCGCCCTCTTCATCTACCGCCATGAAGATCGGATACTTACTTTTGGAGACTGTACTGGCCAGCATTTCCGTAATTTGTTCTCTGTCCGTTATATTTTTATCAAAATAAATCAGTCCGCCGATGCCCCACTTATTTAACGCCTCCTGAGTTCCATCGCCTGCCTTGGTAGCCGTATTAACACCTGTAAGCGCCTCCGGTGTCACAATAAACAATCCCGCCACCTTATCCTCCAGCGGCATCGCTGAAATGGATGACTCTACAACCTCTCCCAAAGGATCGCTCTCCGGCTCTTCCTCAATCGGTTCGGGCGCAGCGATCACCACGTCGTGCGCTGCCTCTTCTTCCAGCTGCGCCTGCACCTGTGCTTCCATTTCCTCCTGTTGCTTGGCTAATCGTTTTTCTTTTGCAACATGTACCACACTTCTGCCCGCAATCACTCCGCATGCAACGATAGCCGCTAAGAAAACAGCCACAACCGAATAGGATATGATCTGGTTGCGAATTCTTCTGCGCCTCCGATAGGTGCGCCGATCCATCTCCTCATCCTCTTCGAAATCCTCCTCATCGTCATAATCATCATCATCCGGATCATCTTCCTCATCTGAATCTTCGCCCTCGTCTGAATCTTCGTCTTCATCCGAATCTTCGCCTTCATCCGGGTCATCGTCCTCATCTGAATCTTCGTCCTCGTCTAAATCTTCATCCTCATCTGAATCTTCATCTTCATCTGAATCTTCATCTTCTATCTCATCTTCATCTTCTATCTCATCTTCATCTTCTATCTCATCTTCATCTTCTTCATCCTCATCCGCCTCGGATATCTCTTCCTCATCCTCAAAATCTTCATTTTCCAATTCGTCGTTCTCGTATTCTTCATCCGAATATTCGTGTCCCCTGCGAAATATTTTTCCCATATTTTTCCTCCTATTGTGTACCGACATACAAGATATAGTATGTGGCAATTATAATATAACCTATTTTTAGGAAATATGCCACATAATTTTTATGTTTACGTTTATTATGCTTCTTTGTATAAGGTACACGATTTAACCGCACAGCGAAGCGGGTACTAATCCTTTTCGATTAATACCCGCTTCTAAACTACGCTATCCAATGGTCCATACCTCCATTTTTCTTCCGTACTCTTTCCATTTCTCTTTCGTATGCATATACTGTAACGTCCGATTCTTTTATCATCTGTGATTCGTTACTTTCTCTTCTGTACTCGACTACGTTCTCACTGCTTTGTCATTGGTTCCTTATTCATTTGTACTTTAAATGGTTTTAAATTATGTTTTCGGTGGACCGTACCTCTCTTTCTTTTAGAGTATCTATGTGAATTGTTCTTGTTTATGATTTTATTATATCACCTAATTTTTATTTGTCAACACATTTCTTTAAAAAAATTATTATTTTTACATTTTTTCTCATTTATATACAAATTATCGCATTTTTACCACTTTTTCCCTATTATTCACAGTCTTTTCGTTCGCTTGCAAACTTTTCACCGATAATGCTATACTATTATTGTCTTTCGGAAATACAAATAAGAGTTCATATAACAGGAAACGGAGGTAAAACCATGTCACACAAACTGACCGCTCTCGGCAAACAGGCTGAGACAATTATCAAAAATCTGGAAAAACGCAATATGGAAGGTTTCTATTTCGAGACTGCTGCCGAATGTACACAGGCCATCGTTCAATCCATCCCCGAAGGCTCTGTCATCAGTTGGGGCGGCAGCGAAAGTATCAAAGAATCCGGGCTGATGGACCGCATACATAACGGAGCATTTGAGCTGATCGACCGCGCTGCCGCGAAAGATCCCGAAGAAGCCCGTGCGCTCTATGCACGTACCGTTCTCGCCGACTACTATCTGATGAGCAGCAACGCCATCACACTGGACGGCGAACTGATCAATATCGACGGAAACGGCAACCGTGTCGCCTGCTTAATTCAGGGTCCGCGCCATGTCATCCTTGTAGCAGGCATGAATAAAGTCGTTACGGACGTGGAGAGCGGCATTGCCAGAGTGCGCAACATGGCTTCCCCGCCTAATGCGGTCCGTCTTAACAAAAATATTCCCTGTGCGGCTACAGGCACATGTCACAACTGCCTCGCACCGGAATGCTTCTGCAATCAGATCGTAATCACAAGAAGAAGCGGTCACACCGGAAGAATCAAGGTATATCTGGTGGGAGAATCTCTCGGCTATTAAAAAATCGAGCTTCGCTCGATTGCGCTCTTCGCGGAGTTGCGGGATATTGCTCATGAGATGCTACGTATCTCCGCAAACTCGTGCATGAACGGGCATTTTTCTATATAATAAAAAGACAGGGCCGCACATAAAATGCGAAACTCTGTCTTATTATTCTCCATATTTTCCTTCTGACCGGTTCATACCCGACCGCTCATTGGCATGAAACTCCTTAAGTCTGTCAGATCTGGATTCTCACAAAAATATCATAGATGGCCTTAATTGCTCCCTCGAAATCCGCATTGGAAACACCGATGATAATGTTCAACTCGCTGGAGCCCTGGTCAATCATCTTAACGTTAACGTTGGCATGCGCCAGTGCCGAGAAGATCCTGCCGGCCGTACCACGGGTAGACTTCATGCCGCGCCCAACAACGGCGATCAAAGCGAAATCACCTTCAATCTCAATGTGATCGGGATCTGCCAGTCTGTGAATGGCAGACACCACCTGCTGCTCCTTATGCATAAATTCATCCTGATGCACGAATACGGTCATGGTATCGATTCCCGAAGGCACATGTTCGAAGGAAATACCGTTTTCCTCGAAGGCCTGTAACACCTTACGTCCGAAGCCGATTTCCGAATTCATCATATCTTTATCGATGTTCACCGCGCAGAAACCTTTCTTGCCGGCAATACCCGTGATAACATATTTCGATTTCTGGCAGGTGCTCTCCACGATCCATGTACCGTTATCCTGCGGTGCATTGGTATTGCGGATATTGATAGGAATACCCGCTCTCCTGACGGGAAAGATCGCATCCTCGTGAAATACCTGCGCGCCCATGTATGCCAGCTCACGCAGCTCCTTATATGTGATGGTCTCGATCCCCTCCGGCTTATAGATAATACGCGGATCGGCGATCAGAAATCCCGATGTATCCGTCCAGTTTTCATACACATTGGCCTTCACTGCTCTCGCTACAAGAGAACCGGTAATATCGGAGCCGCCTCTTGAGAAAGTCTTGACCCTGCCGTCCCCATATGCCCCATAGAAGCCGGGAATCACCGCGGATTCCACATTCTCCAGTCTCTCCCGCAGCTTCTTGTTGGTAAGCTCGGCATCGAATTCTCCGTCATCACTAAAAATAACGACCTGCGCGGCATCCACGAATTCAAATCCCAGATACTCCGCCATAATATGCCCGTTCAGATACTCCCCGCGGGAAGCGGCATAATCAGAACCTGCCTTCTGTTTAAAATTCTTCTCGATGGTCTTAAATTCATCCTCCAGACTCAGCTTTAGTTCCAGTCCGTCGATAATCTCCTGATATCTCTCCCTAATTGCCTGAAGCTGTGCTTTAAAGTCGCTGCCCTGCTCCGCCAGATCATAGCAGGCATACAACATATCCGTCACCTTCGTATCATCGGCATCGCGCCTGCCCGGTGCGGAAGGCACTACGAACCGACGCTCCCTGTCCGCCCGAATGATATCTCCTACCTTTTTAAACTGCTCGGCGCTTGCCAGCGAACTGCCGCCGAATTTCACTACTTTTCTCATAATATTATCCTCGTAATTCTATCTTAATCTGAAAATATTTATGCACTCAAGATCCGTATACTGTTGATGCATCCGCCGATCTTCTCGATCTTATCGTTGAACTCTTTCTCGGTCATAACCTGCGTCATGAAACCGAACTCTTCCGTGATTCCCACGTTGACCTCGGCAAGTGAGCCGAACGCTTCCATCGCCGCATCTTTGCGGTCAGCCGCCACTCTGACGAAGAATTTACCCTTATCGTTTCCGATCTGTTCAACCTTTACGTCCTCATTTTCCCAGAAACACATAACCGTCTTGCCTTGATGCCTCGCGCAGTCCACCACATCGGAGACCACCGCGCTGGCTGTGGGCAGTTTACCTGCACCGCGTCCGTAATACATAGAATCTCCCAGCATATTACCATGCACATAGATGGCGTTAAACACATCGTTCACGCAGTATAACGGATGTTCTCTGGAAATCATAAAAGGCGCCACCATCGCAAAGAAGCCGTCCTCCGTATCCCTGCTCATGGCAAGCAGCTTCACGGATTTGTTCATCTGTTTTGCATATAAGAAATCCGCCGCAGATATCTTGGTGATACCCTCCGTGTAGATTTCTTCATATTTCACATTCTTACCACACATCAGCGATGAGAGAATGGCGATCTTGCGGCACGCATCGTAGCCTTCCACATCCGCCTCCGGATTCCTTTCTGCGTATCCCTTCTCCTGCGCTTCCTTCAACACATCCTCAAAATCCGCACCCTCTTTATCCATTTTAGTCAGAATATAGTTAGTTGTTCCGTTTAAAATACCCGTAATGGAATCAATTTTCTCCGCTGTCAGCGAATAATTAAGCGGACGAATAATCGGGATACCGCCGCCCACACTTGCCTCAAACAGATAATTACAGTGGTTCTCTCTTGCGATACGAATCAGCTCCGGTCCGTGGTTTGCAACCAGTTCCTTGTTAGAAGTGCACACGCTCTTCCCAGCCATCAGCGCCTGCTTAGAAAAATCATATGCCGGCTTGATACCGCCCATCGTCTCACAGATCACCGTAACCTCCGGATCATTCAGAATAATATTATAATCATGTACAACCTTATCCTCATACGGATCGCCCGGAAAATCCCTTAAATCCAGAATATACTTGATATTCAGCTCCGTGGCCGCCCTCTTGTTGATATCCTTCTTGTTCGTCTCGATTACTTCCACAACACCGCTTCCCACCGTGCCGTATCCTAATACCGCTACATGAATCATAATATTGCTCCTCTCTCTTTATCCCTTGTGACTTACCTTGCAAGTCCGAAAGCTATCTCACTCTAACCTCCATGTGAGCTTCAGAAGTACTTCTCACACTATTCTTTCGCCACAATCTTCACATTGTGAACGCCCGTCTTTGCTTCCATTGCCTCAATCATCTCGGACACGTCCCCCGTAGTCGGAAGCACCTGTACACTGAGACTCAAAGAAGCTACGCCGTTTATGGGAATACTCTGATGAATCGTCAGAATATTTGCTCCGCAGTCCGCTACGATCTTAAGCACATCTGACAAAAGCCCTGTCTCATCGTCCATCTGAAATGTAAGAGTGATCGTTGTTCCCTGTGCATTATCATGAAAAGGGAAAATATCATCCTTATATTTATAGAAAGAACTCCGACTGATGCCTACCTCATCAACCGCTTCCTGCACGGATAAAGCCCTTCCTGAGTCCACCAGCCGCTTGGCTTCCACGACCTTAAGCAACACCTCAGGAACGGCTTTCTGTTTCACTACATAGTAGCCAGCCGTCTCCCTCATAACATAACCACGCCTCTCTGTCTTTGCACCACAGACACATGTTTGTCACCGAGGGATATTTTAGCACAACTATACAATAATAGCAAGCTGAAATTGTGAAATATTTTCGTTACGCCTTTCTATGGTTTCAGCACTTTGCGCAGAGTCTCAAACATACTTTCTATATCAATAGGTTTCGCGATATGTCCGTTCATACCGCTCCGCAAAGCCTCCTGCTTATCTTCCTCAAAAGCATTTGCGGACATTGCCAGAATCGGTATTGAGGCAAGTTCGCGATTTTTGAGACTGCGGATCGCTTTAGTCGCCTTATACCCGTTCATTACCGGCATCTGAATATCCATCAGAACAAGCTGATAATACCCCGGCTCAGATCTTTCCACCATCTCTACAGCCTCCTGACCGTTCCGGGCTACTTCCGTCACAAATCCGGCATCTCCCAGAATTTCCACGGCAATCTCCTGATTCAAATCCACATCCTCAGCCAGAAGGATACGTGCGCCTTTCAGGTGTGACATATCCACTCTGCTCTCCTGCACCTCAAGCTGTTCGCCATGCAGGATGGAATCAAGACATTTCCGCAGCTCCGACAGGAACAGCGGTTTACTGCAAAATGCTGTAACACCGGCGTCCTTCGCCTCATCCTCGATGTCCGCCCAATCATATGCCGTCAATATAATGACAATTGCCTCCTGATCTATTTCCTCCCGTATTTTGCGGGCAATCTCGATTCCGTCTATCTCAGGCAGCATCCAACCGATCACATAGACTTTGAAGTCATCGCCCAACATGGCTGCCTCCTGGCTCTGCACTACTGCCTCTTCTTCCGATGTCGCCCACTCGGCACGCATACCGATCTGTCCGAGCATATGGGATATCCCCTCACAGCTGTTCGGGTCGCTGTCTACCACCAGCGCCCTGCAATTTTTCAGCTCGGGAATATTATATTCCGTTCCCTCCCCGACATGTACACGGAAGATAAAGGATGCGTCAAACTGCGTTCCCACACCCTGCTCACTCTGCACTTCTATATTGCCGTTCATCATATCCACAATATTCTTGGTGATGGCCATACCGAGTCCTGTTCCCTGAATACCGCTGATGGTTGAATTCTCTTCCCTTTCAAATGGCTCAAAAACGTGCTTCAGGAATTCCTCGCTCATGCCGATACCGGTATCCTTTACCGTAAATACATATCCCGCATAACCCTCCCTGTCCACCGGCTGCTCGGTAATACGCACATTAATGATTCCACCTTCCGGCGTATACTTCACGGCATTGCTGACCAGATTTAAGAGCACTTGATTCAGGCGCAGCTTATCACAATAGATCTCCTCGTTTACAACATCTACCGTATCAATATAGAGCTCCTGACGTTTGGCACGTACATCAGCCTGCAGAATATTACACAGACCATGCGCCACATCCGGCAGGCTGCATACCTTTTCCTCCAGTTGTATCTTGCCGCTCTCGATGCGGCTCATATCCAGCACGTCATTAATCAGGCTCAGCAGATGATTGCCGGATGCCATGATCTTCTCCAGATATTCCTTCACCTGATCCCGTCTGTCAATATGCGTAATGGCAAGTGTCGTAAAACCGACAATGGCATTCATCGGGGTACGAATGTCATGCGACATATTCGAGAGGAAAACACTCTTCGCTTCATTCGCTCTGTTCGCCTGTGCCAGTGCGCTCTCAAGTATGACTTTCTTCTGCATCTCAGCGCGGGTTTCCTCGTCCACGTTACGAAAGCCCATAACTATTCCGGACTGCCCATCCCAGATTCCCACCTGTACTACTTTGACCTCATAATACTCTACCGACTGTTCTCTCACGACACGGTATTTCACACAGTAAGTCTTCTTCTCCTGCAGTTCCTCTCTGATCCGCTCCAAATCGGCTACCGCCTGAAACATTCCTCTGTCCTCCGCATGCACAAATACGCGCTCGTACCGTTCCATGCATTCCCCGAACACAATGTCTCCGTCAAAAATATTTCCGAACAGCTGCCCGTCAGGATCGTCCATCTGCAGTACCGATCCCCTGCCTGTATCGAGATCGGCAAAACAGACAAGCTTATAATCAATACTCAGCGCCTGAATCAATTCTCTCCGGTATCTGGCGTTCTTCTTCTCCCGCTGCTTCTGTTCGGTACAGTCCAGCAAAAACCGCTGATAGAACATTTCACCGTTCTCTTCCTGAAGCTTAACATTACCCATAACATGCAGGATATCTCCGTTTTTATGACGTACGCGATACTCTATATTACAGCTGTCGCCAACCACCTTAAGTTCCTTGATCTTATTCTGAATAATCGGCTTGTCTTCATCTACAACAGAAGCGGCAACCAATCCAAAACCCTGTTTCATTAAGTCTTCTCTCGAATCATATCCCAGAATCTTGAGTGCCGCCTTATTCACACTTATAATCCTTTTTCCGTCCAGAGAATGGCACAGCACACCGCACTCTATACTGGTAAATATCTTTTCCAGAGTACGTGTCTTCTTAATAATTTCCTTCTCATACTCGCGTTCGCGGGTTATATCAATGCCAACCCCCACCGTTCCCATCACACTATTATCAACGTCATACAACGGCGATTTGTATGTAATCAGTACCCGCTGCCCGTCACTTACCTGAATCGTCTCCTCAGATATACAGGTTCTCCCGCTGTCCATAACCTTCTCTTCCGATTCGATGCAGGCAGGATCTTCCTGATCCACGTCCCATATATAGGTATGCTCGCGGCCCTCCACCTGTTTCTTAGTCTTATTTACCGTAGAACAGAAACTGTCATTCACCTTCTCATGTATGCCGCTTTTATCTTTATACCAGACAAGATTCGGCGTGCCGTTAATCGTAGCCTCAAAAAACTGATTCGTCTGCCATGCGTCCTTGCTGTCCTTATAATCCCTCTGCCATCGCCGGAAACGAAATCCGATCTCCTCGTCCGACATCGGAGTCGTCCAGATATCTTCGATATTATCCATATATTCTGTCAGAAGGGAAATCTGCTCTTTATCCGCAAACAGAATAAGCTCGGTCTCCCCGCGCTTACTCTCTATCAGCGTCCGCACCGCTTCCTGCACATTCCATCCGCACAGATCGGCAAAAATCACATCCGCCTCAGCTGCCAGTGTCTTATCTACAGCCTTGCTCTCGGTAAAAGTATGCGTGAAATGCGTAAGCGGTTCTGCTTTCTTAATGATGTGAAACAGCTTTTCCGCACAACCTGCCAAATATATATGAGTATGACAATGATACATACTGATCTCCCCCTGATGTCCGTCGGTATAACTACTTATTGCTATTGTAACAAAGGGTGTGAATATATGTCAATATTATGCATATTTTCAGCTTCCATATTGGTAATAAAACAAGTCACCGNNNCATTCATTNTATAACTGNCAGAATGNATGTTNCGGTGACTTANATATTGGNTATTGCCAANCTGTGNANATTCNGNCTCAGCGNTNTGACTATGTTACATGTTACAGCAACGGATATTTATCNGTCAGCGTCTTTACAATAGCACGTGCCTTCTCGATGCCGTTTTCTCCNTCCTTGATCACAATGGAGATTGCCTCCGCCACTTGATCCATATCCGCNGNATTCAGNCCGCGGGAAGTAGCNGCCGGTGTGCCCAGACGGATACCGCTGGTGACAAAGGGCGATTTCGGATCGTTGGGAATCGTATTCTTATTGGCAGTAATATGCGCCTCATCAAGCAGTTTTTCCACCGCTTTACCTGTCAGATCATAGGTTGTCAGATCAACCAGCATCAGNTGATTGTCCGTGCCGCCNGATACNATCTTCACATCTCTGNTCTGCAGTCCNTTACAGAGTGCCTGNGCATTATCCACAACGCNCTGCTGATATTCCTTGAAAGNGGGNTCCAGCGCCTCCTTNAAGCAGACAGCCTTNGCCGCAATCACATGCATCAGCGGNCCACCCTGGATACCCGGGAAAATAGCCTTGTTAAAATTATACTTGTCAGCCATCTCCTGACTGGACATGATCATACCGCCGCGCGGTCCGCGAAGCGTCTTATGAGTTGTAGTCGTAGTCACATGTGCATAAGGGATCGGACTCGGATGAAGNCCNGCCGCCACAAGACCNGCAATNTGNGCGATATCTACCATAAGTACCGCTCCGACCTCGTCCGCAATCTCTCTGAATTTCTTGAAATCTATNGTTCTTGCATAGGCGGAAGCGCCNGCAACGATCATCTTCGGTTTACATTCCAGTGCGATCTTACGCACATTNTCATANTCAAGGAATCCNTCATCATTNACGCCGTACGGCACNCATTTAAAATACTTGCCGGACATATTGACCGGTGAACCNTGGGACAGATGCCCGCCGTGATCTAAGTTCATACCCATAAAAGTATCCCCGGGCTCCATAACCGCAAAGAANACCGCCATATTCGCCTGCGCACCGGAATGCGGCTGTACATTGACATACTCACANCCAAAAAGCTGNTTTGCTCTGTCTCTTGCCANNTCTTCCACTACATCCACACACTCGCAGCCGCCGTAGTATCTCTTACCCGGATANCCTTCCGCATATTTATTCGTAAGCGGACTTCCCATAGCCGCCATGACTGCCTTNCTCACCCAGTTCTCGGATGCAATCAGCTCAATATGTGAATTCTGNCGCTCCTGTTCGTCCACNATCGCCTGTGCNATCTCCGGATCGATCGTCCTTACCTCGTCTAATGAATACATTCCCTGTTCCTGCCTTTCNTCNTTATATTGCTATTGCCNNTTTTCCATAACTATCTGCGCGATAGAAATCATAAAATTGTTATAAGTATATCATAGGAGAGGATTGCGNCGCAACGTTAATTTGCCTAAGNNCNACCCGTATGATATACTTATNCTGTTATTACTTTATTACATAAAGATTACATAAGACGAGGTGNCCGCCATGTATCATATCATCNTTAATCCGACATCGAAATCCGGCAAAGGTCTGGCAATCTGGAAGACACTAGAGCCNGTATTATTGGATAAAAATGTGTCCTACCNAACATATATCTCCACCCATACCGGTCATGTATCGGAACTGACCAGCGAGATCACATCCGCCGCTTCTGACGCAGAGTATCCGCTCAACCTGATTCTACTCGGAGGAGACGGCACCGTAAATGAGGCNTTGCAGGGTATTAAGGACTTCTCCAAGGTCAATATCGGCTACATACCCACCGGTTCCAGCAACGATCTCGCAAGAGCCTTGAAATTACGGCGTGACCCTGTCGAACTTCTGTTGCAGATCCTCGACGGCACCCACTCCCGCATGATCGACTTAGGGATACTGACCTACGAAGATGACACNAGGATCGTGTCCAGACTGCATAAACAGCCGGAGAGCAAAAGCCGCTATTTCATCGTCAGCAGCGGCATCGGATTTGATGCTGCCGTGTGTGAAGAGGCCCTCTCCTCTCCCATCAAGAATACATTAAACCGATTGAAACTGGGAAAACTGACTTATCTCGGCATTGCCCTGAAACAGTTGATCACCGCCAAGCCTGTATCCTGTAAGATTTACTTAGACGGCAAGGCTCCCTTCGTCATCCCGAAATTTCTCTTCTCTGCTTTCATGGTGCATCCCTATGAAGGCGGCGGATTCTGCTTCTGTCCTCAGGCGGACGATACGGACGGCCTTCTGGANCTGTGCGTGGTGGGCAATCTTCCCAAGCTTATAATCCTGCTCGCTCTGCCCACGGCTTTCTTCGGGAAGCACTATATCTTCCCGCGNATCAATCACTATAGGGCATCCTCTGTCCGCATTAAGACATCCGCTCCTCTATGGGTGCACACCGACGGAGAAGTCTATATGAAATCCGATGCGATCAGCATTTCCTGTCTCAAACAGCGTATTCGTTTTCTTGTGTAGACGCTTATCCCAGGCTATGAATGCAGTGGTCTGTNTTTCTNNATNNATACNANAAGTATAGTTNTNATTCNCNCTCANNNCGGTTGCTTCATCANNTCNTANGATTGGTGTAAATNGCAGAAATTNGGACANCCAAAAGGNCTCTTCNTAATAATGCCGGAAATTTATGAACATATTGGATATTTTTTCAGGAAAAATTAAGAAATATTTATGGAAATCTTATTTTGACTTTTCTATGCAATCTGCTATGATAGCTTCTATGAACCGNNTATNGGACATAAACTANTTCANGNTTCNTAAAATTGTCAATTGAGGATATCTATTATGAAAAAACATCTGGATAAACTGTCAAAGTTAAAAGAATACAGGCATGCCCTCCCGCTAATCATCTACGGGATCATCTATCTGGCATGGTTCGGGTATCTGGAACGTACCGTCACAAGCCATTATCGGGTCATCCATGTAGCGCTTGACGATCATATCCCGTTCTGTGAGATCTTCGTAGTGCCTTATCTGCTATGGTTCGCCTATGTTGCTGTAGTAGTAGCCTACTTCTTCCTGCGTGACAAGGATGACTACTTCAGAACATGCACATTCCTGTTTACCGGAATGACAATTTTCCTTCTGGTGTCCACATTATGGCCTAACGGTCATCACTTAAGACCGTATATCATGCCCAGAGATAATGTGTTCACTCATCTGGTTGCCAGACTCTACCAAGCAGACACACCCACCAATCTGTGGCCGAGCATCCACGTATATAATTCGCTCGGCTGCCACATTGCGGTTATGCACAGCAGCCGTCTGGAAAAATATAAAGGGATACGCAGCGGATCCTTCATTCTGTGTGTTTCCATTATTATGTCAACCATGTTCATCAAACAGCATTCCGCTTTTGATGTAGCTACAGCTTTTATTATGGCGGCAGTGATGTACGGTCTCGTTTACCGTTCCGATGTACTGCTTAACTTCTATCACAGTCTGCAGAAACGCCGTAAGAGAAAACCGGAGATCGGCTGACCTGCCTCAGGTCATGCTTCTAATTAAATTTATAGAATCTCCGGCAGATCTTATAGCCTTCCACCGATATCTTCCTGCCGCCTTTGCCCGGCAGATTCATGGAGTTACCCAGAACGCCGTATCTAAGCCGCATATAAAGGCCCATATCCTTATTCTTAATATAAGACCATAGCTCCTGTTTTTTCTCCAAATTCTCTTCCGTACCGGAACGAATCAGCAGAATAGAGGATATAACAGTTATGATTTCCAGATAATTGATCATATAATTTCTCAGTTTGCGTCTGGTATATACCTTTTCTTTATTCTCACACAGGTAATCTATCATAATTTTATTGACCTTGATCTGTTGATCCACTCTGGATATCATCACTTCCTCGTTGACAGACTGCCCCTCCCTGCCGATATAATAGCGATAGAAATTCACATCCAGATAATACATGTTCTTCACAAACGGCAGCGGCTCAAACACGAAGATATTATCCACATAAAAGGTATTATCCGGCAACTTCAGACCGCATTCCCGCAGCAGTCTGGTTCGGAAAATAACAGAGTGCATAAGGATATACTGCCCCTTATGAAAATGCTTTATCTCACTCCATGTAAAGATACGGCCCTGCGGCAATGCATGGCGGTACTTCATAACTTTATGCTTCGCCTCGCCTTCCTTCTCGTAAACAAAATTGCTGATCAGCATATCGAGATACGAATCTCCTGTGGTAATATCATGCAGAACTTCCAGAATCGCATGATAAGCACTCTCCTTCACCCAGTCATCACTGTCCACCACCTTGAAATACAGCCCCGAAGCATATTCCAGTCCTGCATTAACAGCCGACCCATGACCGCCGTTCTCCTTGTGAATCACCTTGATCACGGATGGATAATCCGCGGCATATTGATCCGCTATGGCGCCCGTTCCGTCCGTAGAACCGTCATCAACGATCAGTATCTCCACTTCTTCCCCTCCGACCAGCAGAGAATCAATGCACTTTCTCATATATGCCTCCGAGTTATAGCAAGGCACCGCTACCGATAATAATTTCATAATCTCCCCCTATTCCGGTTCTGAATAACTAGATCAGCTCCATATATGCAGCATACGCGGAAGGAACCGGATATTTATCCCGGATCTTATCCGGCTCAACGAAAACATACTCTCCCATCCCCGACAAATCATCTATCCTGATGAGATATCCCGTCATATGCCATTCTTTATGAGTAAATATATGCTTCGACGGTTTCAGTCGGCGGATTCTGATTGGCGCAACACCTGCCTGCCGCAGATTCTCTATGACCTGTTCCTCCCCTTGGTGCCCTTCCATGGTAGGGAACTCGTATAATCCCGCAAGTAATCCGCTGTCCGGTCTTCTCCGAAGAGCCACCAGATCACCATACCGTATTATCAGAACCGTTTTCTTCTCTATACTGCGCGGTTTCTTAGGTGTTTTCTTAGGATATTCCGATATCCGGTTCTGTATTCTTGCCTGACAGAGCTTGTTCCACGGACATATCTCACACCGCGGATTCCCATTGGGAATACAGACTGTCGCGCCAAGTTCCATCAATGCCTGATTGAAATCTCCGGGTCTGTCCGCCGGCATGACTCCCCTTAACTCTTCTTCCAGCGCTTTCTTAACTTTAGCATCCAGAATATCCCTGTCATCCGTCCGCAGTCTGGACAAGATCCTCAGAACATTGCCGTCAACCGCGGGCACACTTTGCCCAAAGGCGATGGAAGCGATCGCACCCGCCGTATAACTCCCGATTCCCGACAGCTTCAGAAGACCCTCATAATCACCCGGCATTGTACCGCCGTACTCTTCCATGATCTGTATGGCGGCTTTACGCAGATTTCTGGCACGGTTATAATATCCCAGCCCTTCCCACAGCTTTAACAGAGTCTCCTCCTCTACCACCGCAAGATCCGTTATATCCGGAAGCTGTCTCAGGAACCGGTCATAGTAGGGCTTGACTGCCTCCACCCTCGTCTGCTGCAGCATGATTTCCGAAAGCCATACATGATAGGGTTTCGGGTCCTCCCGCCAGGGCAGGATGCGTCTGCCCTCATCATACCATGCAAGAAGCGGCTCTGCAATCAGATCCAGAAGATCCACGATAACCGGAACCTCTTCATTGATTGCAAGGCTATCCGTTTCCACCAGACAATCATATGCAAGTAAATGTACCCCTGCACTTCTCGCCTTTCTAAGCGCTTGTCCAAAAGCCGGCTGTGTACTCCAATTCGGCTCCACCCGGCTGATCGTTTCCATCTGAACCACAAAAATGAGATACGCTTCATATCCCTGTCCGCACGCCTCAATCAGTTCCTCCACATGCTTGACTGCCCGCTCGGACGGCGCATCCGGAAAGGCAGCCACATTGTCTCGCTCCAACGTAACCCCCTTCACCTCAATAAATGCTTTCCTGCCGGAGGCGCTTTCCACATAGAAGTCAAATCTTGAGTTGCCGAAAGAAGTCTCCGGACGCACCAAACTGACATCTTGATACAATCCGCCAGATGTAAGCCATTCGCCCACAACCTTATTGGGCGCATTTGAATCCATGTTAATCAGTCTGCCTTCCTTGTCCACAGCCACCAGATCATAGGCTGTAGAGCGTTCCGGATTATCGCTCTTCTCCAGATATACCTGCACGTTATCCTGCAGCAGTTCTCTGCAGCGTCCGGTGTTCTTGACGTGCACCTTAGTACGTTCCCCCGCTATATCCACGTAAGCGATGAATCGATTCGGCCTATCTATGAATTTTCCTGAAACAATCTTATTATATTTCATAATATATAAAAACTGAGCTCCGCGTAATTATATCAACTGCTATCCGGGTCTTCCTCCGCCTCATTATAAGGCACTTTCTTCTTATAAGGCACCCTCGCCGCAGGAACTACCTCCGAAGCGGGACCTGTATGTACCGTCTGATCATCAAAGAATATATGTGCGCCAAACGCCTGCAGCACATCCTTCTTGCGGACTCCGCCCAGGAAAAACACCTCGTCTATACGAACATTCCATGCGCGCAGAGTGCGGATAACCCTCTCGTGAGTCGGCGCACATCTGGTCGTAACAAGAGCGGTCCGAATCGGCGCCTCCTCTGCGGTAAAGTCTTTCTGCAGATCGGATAACGTCTTAAGGAATCTGGCAAAGGGTCCCGCTTTAAGCGGATTATTGGCGTTACGTCGCTCATTTTCCTCAAAAGCCTCCAAACCGCTCTCCTGATAGATCTTCTCCGACTCATCCGAAAACAACACCGCATCCCCGTCAAACGCGATCCGTATCTGCCTGATCTGATGCTCGCAGTCGTAGGTATGCAACCCGTCTGTACAGATGATCCCCGCCGCAATATTGGAATCTATGGCGCTCTGCACATCGTCCTCATATGCGGACAGAAACAGATCCGTCTTAAATGCCGTCAGATAGGGGGCCAGAGATGCGCCGCTTGCCAGCACGGCGCGGGTAATGTTCAATCCATAATGCTCAATTGTCTTAAAGACTCTGAGCGAAGAATCCGGACTGTTCCTTGACATGATAATGACTTCGACGCTTCCTTCCTTATTCGGCAGATTATTCAGATTGAGTAACGCCTTGATCAGCGGAAATCCCGGTCCCGGTCGCAGAATCTCGTTCTCGTGCTCGATCTGGTATCTGCAGTACGCCTCCACACCCTCCGACTCATAGATCGTATTCTCATATGTCAGGTCAAACAATGCTCTGGACGATACGCCCACTACCAGCCTGTTCTCTAAATCGTAAGCCATAAGCCACCTCCATCAATATTTCAACAGCCGTATATTGCTGTCCGTCCTAATCTTCCGGTGATGGCGATGCGGCTCACATCTTGTATATCTGTACTCTAGCGCAGCCTGTTACCCTCATACTTTTCGAATGTAAGCAGACAATTCTTTAATTCCTCGTACCGCTCTTCCACATCACCATCTTTGATCTCCAAATCTACAGCGACCGCCATCGTATTGATCATCTCATCGGTGATCCTGTGGCGGAGTGCGGTAAGAATATTTAATCTCTGCTCATAAGTATCTGCGTCCAAAAAATCCATTACCAGAGGATCAATATTTATCTGTTCATTTGATTCATCTGTCTGTACCTGCTCCTGCTGCACGGAATCCGGCATCGTATGTCCTGGGGTTTTGGCCTGTTCAGGAACTGCCTTATCTTCTTGCGGTTCTGCCTGTACTGCCGGCTCTGTCTGCCTAAAGCTCTCTTCCTGAGCCGACAACGATAATTCCATATCCTGCAATAATTCGAAACGATATCTCTGCTTCACATCAGGATATTTCGCACGGTCTACTTCCTCCATGAACATATCGAGCGGTCTTACATAGATCTGAAAGGTGTCATACATTGCCTGATAGACAACCATCATCTCGCCGGTCTCGCTATGCTTCGCCAGACAACGAATCTGATATATATTTCCTTTAAAATGGCTGTACATTTCCAGTGGTTTGGGATTCGGTCTCATACTCTGCTCCAATCTGATTTATTCAGAACAGCCATCTTCTGACAGACGGCCGTTCGTTCTGCATACCTCTACTTAGTATAATCCCAAATCTTGAAAATGTCATTCCCTTCTGTGTCCTATAGAGTGAAAAAAAAGTAAATCGCTTCGCGATTAACTTTGCGAGATTTGCCTGCGGCAAACTCGAAATATGTTAAGCAAGTTCCTATAGAATGAATAACTTTGCGAGATTTGCCTGCGGCAAACTCGAAATATGTTAAGCAAATTCCTATAGAATGAATAATCAAACTTCGTGTACACAAATTCAATCCGGGAATTTTCATGAATCAATTTAAGAACATCTGTTCTGTGTTTATATATTAAAACATATGTTCGATTTTGTCAATATGTTATAAGTCATACCGGAAACTGCACGCCTCTTCCTGAAACTCTGTCTCCGACAGTATATTCTTTAAATCTGCCTTCTCTTCATCAGTCAGGCGGTTCAGTTTCCTATGGTGCAACAACAGCGTATACTCCCTGCTGCCATCCTCATAAGCCACCCACGTGAGGTTTATTCCACAGTTATGATAACCTTCCTCTTCTAATAAAATCTGCGTTCTCTCCCGATATTCTTCTTCCAGTGCATCATAGTAGCGGTTCTGTCCCGCACGCTCACCATTTTCCTTGCTCATCACCGTTCCCTTAACACCTAAAATAATGATCAGTACAAGCAAAAACGTCACAATTGCGTATCCTCTCCGTATCATTAATTTCTCTCCCTTCCTCTTCCCTCTAAACCGGGTGTTATTCTTGTTCAGCGAAGTTTACATAATGCAATATGAATATGTTTTGGTAAATTCTGATATAATGATACAAAAAATAGAGTCCGATAATCCGGACTCTATTCAGACCCAATCATTATATACCGCATATTGATCAGCGGTAAACTTACAACTCAACCATTTATATACCTCATATCAGTCAGAGGTAAACTTTCTTTGTGTTTACATACTTGCATTTATTGCGCGTTCACTCCACCTTCTGATACCGGGTGAAGATCTTGTCCTCGCCGCACACATGCTTCGTGCCGTCCGAATCGGTGATGATGTAGTCACCTTCCCTTAAGAACGTGCGTCCCCTTCTGTGCATGATGTAAGGACACACGATCATACCGCTGTCTCTGGTCACTTTTACGAGCGTATCCGCAACGATCCACTCCTTCGTCACCACGTCAGCCCAAAGTTCAAATCCGTCTTCCATCCCCTTGCCGACTTCATACTTCTCAACATCCGATTCCAATGAGATACGCCTACATTTCATAATTGCCTCCATTCCGAAACATCTGATGTTTCTCCCCTTTTCATTCTATAGTTAGTCTTCCAGCGCAGATCTGATCGCTGTCATCAGTTCTTCATAAGTTTCATAAGCAGGTATCTGCGGATTATCCTTCTTGATCTGTTCCGTACTCTTGAAAAGAAATCCGGCCTTGCTCGCCTTGATCATCCCCATATCATTGTGACTGTCACCGCTGGCAATCGTCTCATAGCCGATGGACTGGAGAGCTTTCACCGTGGACAGCTTGGAATTCTCGATACGCATCTTAAATCCCGTGATCTCTCCGTCCTTTGCCACCTCCAATGAATTACAGAAGATCGTCGGATATCCGAGCTTCTTCATTAACGGTCCCGCAAACTGCGTAAATGTATCACTGATAATGATGACCTGTGTAATGCTTCTGAGCTCGTCCAGAAATTCTTTCGCTCCCGGAATGGGATCGATGGTCGCTATGGTCTCCTGAATCTCCTTCAGTCCCAGACCGTGTTCTTTTAGAATGCCGAGCCGCCAGTTCATCAATTTATCGTAATCCGGCTCATCTCTGGTAGTCCTTTTCAGCTCCGGAATACCGCTTGCCTCGGCAAAGGCGATCCATATCTCCGGCACCAGTACCCCTTCCAGATCCAGACATACAATATTCATACTCATCTCTCATACCTCCGTTTTATATAACGATTTATTATTTCCATAAGCAAACTAGTCGAATGACATCTGCTCTCCCGCCGCCAGACAGTACATCTTCCCGCTCGTCATAAACCAGACCGGACGCGCGGACGCATTATACAGAATATGCCCGTCCACAGACATGATCAGCCCTCTCACAGCCGTTACATAATCATAGATTTCTATATTTGTGGCGTACCAGATATCTTTTCTGCCCTGCAGCTTCTCACAGATTCCGTGTATGTGTGCCCATTTGCCGTCGCGCTCGAACTCGTAACTGTGGCCCCAGATATACAATAGCGCCATTCCCCGAAACGGCGGCGGATTCAAGAAATCCGCAAGCAGTTCGTCAGTCACCTGATCGTGGTGGCAGGTCGGATTCCATCGCATAAAATCAGTAGGCAGCGCAAAATCCATCGTACTATTCACCGTGCGGCTGTACACGATTCCCAGCTTTAACGCCGTTTCTATCAGATTGTCACTATACACTCCGAAAGGATACGAAAACCCTCTGACAATTCTGCCGCTATATTGTTCCAATTCACGCCTGTCCTCATACAACTCCGCAACGGTCTGTGTCTGAGACAATTGATTAAAAAAGGGGTGTGTTACCCCGTGACAGGCAATCTCGTGGTTTACATAAAGTTTATTTATCTCCGAGCGGGTAACAAAGCCTTCCCGATCCAGCGTACTGCTGTTGAGATGAAAAGTCGCTTTCATGTCATATCGGTCAAATATGCTGACTAACCGCCTGTCATAGACCTGCGCATCGTCATAACTGAATGTTAATGCCTTGTCCTTTCCTTCCGGAAAAAGGAAATGTATCTCCTGGAACCGGCTCTTCTCATCACTCATCCTGTATCTGTCCTCTAAAAACAATATTTGTTGACATTATGTAAACTAGTCATTTTCTATATCACTAAAATAATCATGCTATCCGGAATCCTCTTGCAATACATATTTAGAATTATGTAAACCCAAACATTATATTTCTTTATAACGCTTCCCTGCAAAAATAACAGCTATAACGCGTTCTCGGCACCATCGGCACCAGATTTTCCGCGCCGCAGTATCCGCAGTTCACACAGCGCATACCCTTCGGAATCGCATCGCCGTCGAGATACCTCGTTGCCACCGCAAGTCCGCCTCTCGTCTCATGAAGCCGTTTCTGCTCCTCGAACTTTTCTTTCGCATGCTCTCTGGCATCGGCCTCCGCCTTCTCCATTAAGTATGCCGTTGTGGAATTGCCGTCCTCTTTGGCCTCCTCAATCGCCGACTTGGCCGGCGCCTGTGTCGTCCGCGGCTGCGGTCTGCTTACATTGTTTGCCGCGGGTATGCCGCCGTGGGGTTCCTTCTGCTCGTAAGGATTCTCACCGCTTAGCCCGAATGGTTTATTTTGATTCGCCGTAGTCACCGTTGTGTTCGGCAGAGAAGAATTCCCTTTTACACCGCCTTCCCCTCTGGCACGCTGCACTCTCTTATAAATCGTCACGCATACAATGATCATGATTATTAATTCAATCATTATCCGTTTTCCATCCTTCCGTATAAACTCGCTATGCCGCGCTGTACTTCACGATCAGAAGCTCCACGCTCATAATATCGTTCATCCTGCCTGTCTTGACCGCCTGCTCCGCCTCCACACAGTCTGCAAGCGCCCTTCGCAAATCGGCCTCCTTAAATTTCGCCGCCTGCGCCACATACTTTCTGGCGATAAAGCCCGCCAGACCGACCTTTTCGCCGATCGCATTGGCATCAAGCCCTTTATTCTTCAATTCTTTTACCTGCAAGAGCAGATTAAATTGTCTCGTAATCAGAAACAAAATCCGCATAGGCGGTTCCTTCAGCGTCAGCAAATCGTAATACAGCTCCATTGCCACCTTCTGCCGCCGTTCCGCCACCGCATTTATCATATCAAAGATCTGGCTTGTCACCTGCTTCGTACAGACCGCCTCGATATCCTGCGCCGTGATCACATCACGTTCCAGGCAGTAACAAAGAAGCTTCTCCAGCTCTCCGCGGATATTCTCCATATCCGATCCCGTTTTATCTAAGAAAAGATTCAGATCCCGCTCTGTAATATTCTTATTCTCTCTCTTCAAAAAGCCCATGATCCAGCGTTTCAGCGTCGTCTCATCCTGCGCCTTAAACTCGATAGCGCGTCCCTTGGCCGTCGCCGCCTTATAGAGCTTGCTCCGCTTATCCACTGCTGATTCGGCAAATACGAAATAGGTCGTCTCGGAAGGCGCTTCCAGATAATGCGCCAGTTCTTCCCCGCCATGGGCGAAAAGTCCGCTGTTCTCCAGTACGATCACTCTGCGCTGTGCAAGAAACGGCATGGTTTCCGCCAGATCAATGACGTCTCCGGTCTTCACATCCTTGCCCTCAAAGCAATGAAGGTTCATAGCATCCCCTCCGTCAAGCAGAGCAGTTTTCAGCTTCTCCTTATACTGGTTTCTCAGGTATGCCTCTTCACCGTACAGGATATACACTTGTTTTAATTGTCCGGATTTGATCTCTTCTGCTAATTTTTTCATATATTCAGTATACGATACAGCGCCTGATTAATCAATTTATTTCATTACAATTCACACCCACAACAGTCTTTGCAATAACTCACATGTTTGAAGAAAAGTACAACGATAAACGCACGCAAAATGCCCCAAATCAGGCATTACCCCTGACCTGCATATCAGATGAGGTTGACCTGTCAATCTTATTGCGGATATCCTGCATCTGATAATCCAACATCTCAATCGAATCTGCACACGCCCTTAGCTGTCCCTCAATCTCCTCCGTGTTCGCCACATCTTTTTTATATTTCAGCTTATGTTCCAGACTCGCCCAGAAATCCATGGCAATCGTACGGAACTGCACTTCCGCTTTCACGTACTTCTTTTCATTCGATAAAAAGATCGGCACGTCCAGAATGAGGTGCAGGCTCCTGTAACCATTGTTCTTAGGACTACGAATATAATCTTTCTTGCACACCAAAATAAATTCATCCTGCTTGATGAGCAGATCCGCCAGTCGGTAGATATCGTCCGGAAAAGAACAGATTACCCGCAGTCCCGCCACATCCGTCAGATGTTCCCTGATGCTCTCCACCGTCACCGGATATCCTTTAAGCGCCAGCTTCTCATAGATGCTTGTAGGTGATTTCAGACGGCTCTTGATCGATTCAAAAGGATTCCTGTTATACACTTGGGAAAATTCTTCGTTGAGTATCTTAAGCCTCGTCTCTACTTCCATGATCGCAGAGCGATACTCCATCATCAGCCTGTTAAAAGGCACAGACTCCCGCAGTTTCTCCGCCTGCATCTCTATAATACGGTACTGCTTCTTAAGCACTTCCTCCTGCTCTTCCACCTTCTGTTCCAGCTTGTTCTTACAGACAAACAGTTCCGTCACATTGCGGACTCTGTTTCTGACAACAGATGCCTCAAAAGGCTTATGAATAAAATCGCTGGCTCCCATTTCAAGGCAGTGGTTCTCAATCTCCGTAGCGGGTTCACTGGTTATGACCAGCACAGGGATATTCTGCAGCCAGCCTTTATCTTTCAGTACATTAATCACTGCAAAGCCATCCATCTTAGGCATATACAGATCCAGAAGAACTGCCGCCGTATCGGTTCCGTTCCTCTGTAATATGTCAAGCGCCTCTTCACCGTCTGATGCCGTATCAACCGCGTAATCGTCTGCTAAAATATTACTTAATACTTCGCGGTTGATTTCCGCATCGTCTACTACCAATACCCTTCTCATGTTTTCCCCTTTAGTACAATATATAACTTCCGCTGTGCATGCCCGCCTGCGGATCGCTTGTGGGCTTCGCACTATTGCTTCATGGCACAGCTCATTGATATCGCGTATATTATATCATACTCTTTGTAAATGTCATATTGTTTCTTATTTGAGATATCGCTTTAGGTTTCTTTTCATGGGTTATCTGAAACGGACGCGCAGAGGGAGGGCAATATCTACGAAGCCGCGCTCTCGCTCCTTTCACAGCGCAGCAGACACTAAGCTCGTGAGTTGCAATGCAACTCATGACCTCGCTAAGTGCTGGCGCTGTTCTAGGGGCTTCTTAAGATATTGCCCTCCCTCTGCGCTGGGTATTGGCTATGGCTAATCTAATATCGATATGCTATTATTTTTTCGATACACAGCGTCGGATAGTATGTAGTTGTCCTTAGTACCGTTGCGTTTGGAACCGAGCGGAAGCGCGTCCTTAGGACAACTACATACTGTCCGGCGCGTCCGGTTTCGCAAAATAACATTATACTGCAAGCAGTAACCACCGCCTACTCTTCCAGATACCCGCTCACCCGTACCTTACCGCCTCGTACCCGCACGGTCACTGCGCCGCTCTTCTGGGTTCGGTAGATCAGGCATCCGCAGTTTCGCAGCCTGTCCAGCAGTTCTTCGTGTGGATGTCCGTATCTGTTGTTTCTCCCTGCCGAGATCAGAGCAACTTTAGGATTTACCGCCTGCAGGAAATCCTCTCCGGTAGAATTACCAGAACCGTGGTGAGCTACCTTTAGCAATGTAATATCATGTATATTCACATCTGCCGCCGGCTTCTCCACTCCTATGCCGTCCTGTCCGGAAGCATTCTCTCCAATTACGTTTTTTCCACTGTTTTGCCCTGTTCTTATCAAATCCAGCACTTTCCGCTCTCCTTCTCCCTCCAGATCTCCCGTGAAAAGCGCGGTGAAATCCCCGTAGGTCAAGTACAGCACTGTAGAATAGGCATTTGTATCTGAGGTATTCCATCCTTTCTCGGGATGAAGACAGGTTAACATAACTTCCCCGCATTGAAGAATATCTCCTGCGCTGATATAGCGCACCGGAACGTCCGCCGCTTCTGCCGTCTTTTCCAACTCGCAATATTCTTCCGTTCTTCCCAGTTCTCCCACATCAGGCAGGTACAGGGTTCCGATGGATATACCGCCCGTGCCTACCTCCTCCAGAAGACCGCGAATGCCGCATATATGATCGCTGTCCGGATGTGTAACCACCACGGCATCCAGACAGGAAGCGCCCTCATGTTTCAGAAACGGCATAATCTGATATTCTGCCACATCACTCTGATCGGAACTTCCGCCGTCTATCAGCATATGTATGCCGCTGTCCTCCGCCAGATATATGCAGTCTCCCTGCCCCACATCCACCATGGTGATCTGCAGGCCGTAGGTCAGTCTGACCGTCAGCACCAGAAGCGCGCACAGCACGCCCTGCCAGAAGTACAGCTTCGGCAGCCATCTATTTGCGATGCACAGTCCCGCCAGAATCAGAAGAAACAACACCGTCTGCCACGACTTCGGACAGCCGGTTCCCCAACGGTTATCCGGAAGCGTCAGACATAAATCGCAGCACTTTTTATAGAATCCCAGCAGTGCTGCCACCGGATATGAGACTGCCACGCCGAGGGGCAGGAAGCACGCCGCAGCTGCCAGACTGACCAGACCGCACAGAAGTGTCAGTGTCATGCAGGGGATCACAATGAGATTTAAGAGTACCGAATAGGGCGGAAATTCATAGTAGAAGTTCAGATACACCGGAAGCGTGGATACCGATACGGCAATTCCCGCAAAGACGGCCTTCTCTACGCTGCCCTGGCCAAACAGATTCTGCTTCGTGGCAGGCAGAAAAATCCCTATGCCGCAGATGGCTCCGAATGAAAAAAGAAAACCACTGTGCTGCAAATACAGCGGCTGCCTGATTAAAACTACCAGTGCCGCCACAGTCACCGCACACAACAGGTCATAGGTTCTGCCTATCAGTCCCGCGCATAGATGCAAGGCGAACATAATATATGCCCGCAGCATGGAAACTCCCATTCCGGTCATCGTGCCGTAACAGTACATCAGTCCGATGGTAGACATTATGTTAACCATTTCCGGCAATCTTATTTTCTTAAGGAATGCATGGCACCCCATCCCGATCACGGACAAGTGAAGTCCGCTGATGGCCAGTATGTGAATAATACCGTTTTGCTGATAAAGTTCTTTGATATCCGCATCCAGAGTGCCTTTTTCCCCCAGAAGCATGGCTTTCATAACAGAGGCATTCTCCGAATCGTAACAGGCATCCAGTAACAGTGAACAGTATTCTCGGATCCGATACATGCACTCTCCGAAGCCGTCATGGGTCGTACTCTTTACTAAGAGCCCACACTCCATGACTCTGCCCTGCTGCCCCATGATTCTATAATAGTCCGCCCCGTCGAACTCTCCGGGATTTGTGGCGTGTGTCATAGCACGGTAGCTGCCGCGCATGATCACAAGGCTTCCCATCTCGGGAAACTGCGCCTCATCCATATAACA
Organism: Lachnospiraceae bacterium; assembly: GCA_014804355.1. GTDB lineage: Bacteria > Bacillota > Clostridia > Lachnospirales > Lachnospiraceae > UBA3282. Next base: position 14,174 of record JAAUZY010000042.1, on the reverse strand, counting down.
TAAGACTCCCTCAATTCCGACGGTGTCTTTCCTTCTTAAATTTTCTTTGTTTTCTTTCCAGATACGATGTAATCTTTGTTGTGGAATCTTCTCAGAATCTGATAAGAATTGTTCCAGAACGGAAATCTAACTTTCCTCAAGAATAACTGCTTCAGACAGGGTTACGACGGGTACTTTATCATTCCGACTTATTCGGTACTCCTTGCCGGTCACGTACCCCGCCACGGTTACCCGCTCTTTATCCAAATCCCCGTACGTTGGCGCACCCCTGCTTGTAATAAACATCATGGCAACGGTTAACGCCACATAGACTGCCCCGACCACGCACATAGGTCTTCTTATATTTATCATGTTTTCCTCCCGCTGTTCATAATTTCCCCTCATTTCCACGCTATTTTTGCACATAAATCAGTTTGGCTCTGTTCGGAAATTACCGCATTCCCCGCTATTCCGGCTGATTTTCCATCACTCCGGCGCTGCCAGCAGATCCAGATTTCTCTCGAAAACGCTGCTTAAAGCAACATTCTCACGATAAGCAACATTAGCCTCTCCGTTGATCGAGATCTGAACCTTATTCACATTGGATAATTCCACCAGCGAATTGGTTAGGGAATAGATCGTCACCTCCGCGCTGACATTGTACGGCTGATTCAAAAAATCTTCATTTAAGTTTACATAACATATTCCATCTTTAATGGTCACACTGATAACCTTCGTTTCCGGATTTACGGTAGGATATGCCCCCTCCGCCATGGGTCCCTCGATCAGCTTCTCCACCACCAGTTTCTCCAGAGAAATATTGCTGCTGTATACCACATTCCTGCGGTTCTCCTCCACCAACCCGCTGCCGTCCTCGTTGGCGAAATACAGATGCAGGTTCACTTTCTCATAGGCATTGATCTCATTGCCGGCATTGTCGATAAACAAATCCGCCGACATCGTACCGATCGCGTTGCCGCTGCTATCCGTAAGCGGTTCACCCTGCACCATAAAGGAAACATAATTGATCTCGGATACCTGCGTCACGGTTCTGACGATCGCCGCCCGCATAAGCACTTCTCTGACACGGTCCATCTCTTTATAGTGTTCATCGAAATTCATGGTGATCTGACCGTTGTCTATCGTGTAACCGATCAGCCCGAAACCGCTTGCAAGCGGCGCCTTATACTCAAATTTGGATGGAATCTCTCCCAACTGTCCAAGCAGCTCAACAAGCAGTTCCTGACTTTCTTCCGTCTCGCTGACATACTCCCTCGCGAGCGTCTTCGTCTCATCATTATCTACATAATATATATTATATACTTTTCCGCTCTCCGGCCGGGACTCGCTGCCGCACGCCGCACAAAACAACGCGGACACTATAATCAGCCACACCGCAGTTCGTATCCTGTTCATAAATCCACTTCCTTCTAAGTTTACATCATACTACTTACAATACAGACACACCTTACCGAGAATGCCGCTTTATGGCATTCTCGCATGTGAAGGGGATTTGCAACGCAAATCTTAGAATTTCTTAGTCTGCGTATTTTGCAGGCTTAGAAATTCTCTTCACATTGGGATATAGGACAACGGTATCCTCACCCGGAAAACGGTTCCCTCTCCTTCTACACTCTCCACCCTGATGGAACCTCTGTGCATCAGGACAGCGCTTCTGGTAATCGCAAGCCCAAGCCCTGTTCCGCCGATCTCTCTGGACCGGGACTTATCCACGCGGTAGAATCTCTCGTAAATATGATCCAGCGATTCAGACGGAATACCGATACCGGAATCAGCCACCTCTATGGTAAAAAACTGGTGATCCGCATCCAGCGTTACCTTGACCCAGCCGTGCTCCTTATTATATTTAACCGCATTTTCCACCAGATTGGAAATGACTAACGTCATCTTCACCTCGTCCACCGCCGCAGTGACAGGGCGCACACTTTCATACACCAGCTCCACATCCCTCTTCTGCGCAATGGGACGCAGTCGTTTCATAATCAGTTCCACAAGCACATTGATGTCCACCTCGGCAATATTCAGATCCGCCGCTGTTCTGTCCATCTTCACAAGCGCAAGAAGATCCGTTATGATCTTATCCTCGCGCTCGATCTCCTTCGCAATGTCCGTCATAAATTCCTGATACACTTCTATCGGCACATCCCGCTGGCTGATCAGCGAATCCGCAAGCACTTTCATGGAAGTGATGGGCGTCTTTAGCTCATGAGACACGTTGGACACAAACTCCTGTCTGGAATCATCCAGAAGCTTCATCCTGCCGAGCACCCTGTTAAAAGCATCTCCTATATGCTCCGTCTCCAGACAGTCGGTAACGGAAATCGGATCGTCCGTATATCCCTCCTGCGCCTTATTAAGCGCCTCCGTAATCTTTTCAAAAGGTCTGATCAGCGCCTGCACTGCCAGAGTCGATAACACGAAAAGAACGATGATCGCGATGATCTCCACGAGCAGAGCCTTGCGGCTTAGAATATCCATCGTCACCCTGATACTGTCTGTGGAAGCGCTGACCAGCATGACTCCTCTCACGACCTCTGTTCCGGCTGCATCCTGGGGACCATCTTCAAAATGAACCGTCTCCGTGATCGGGATCGTCATCTCGATATATCCGTTGTCTTTGTCATACTTGTTGGTGCTCTCTCCCTTAATACAGCGTACCACTTCCTCCGAAATCATGGTCTTGTTCTCGCTGATTCCATAAGTGTCTTTGACGATGCGCAAGTCACTGTTAATAACCATGACACGCCCGTCATAGAGACTGGACAGCTGGTCAAGTTCAGCGTTAATCACCTCATAAGAGGTGTCCTGCAGATAATGATAAGTAATCAGGTGGTTCGCCAGAATCCTGAGCTGCGTGGTGATGTCCGATGTTCTGACACTGACCGCACGCTGCTCATAATTCTGTAAGATTGCATACCGCATACTGACACATGGTATCAGCCCGACGATAAGCAAGATCAGAAAGATCCTTGTCTTTAGACTTCTCAGAAATATAATGTTATGTATCCTATCCTTAAGCAAAGTAATACCCCACACCCCACTTAGTCCGCACGTAAACAGGTTCACCGGGGACATTCTCGATCTTCTCGCGCAGCCGTCTGATATGTACGTCCACTGTTCTGACATCTCCCGGATAGTCGTTGCCCCATACGAGCTTTAACAGGCTTTCCCTGCTGTATACCTTGCCCGGATTCTTCATCAATAATTCTAGTACTTCAAATTCTTTGGCTGTCAGATTGATCTCTTTATCCTCGATATAGACCCTTCTGCCGTCACAGTCTAAGCGCATGCCGTCTTTCTCTACCATTCTTTGCGCTTCCTTATCCCCGCTCTTACGGGTCGCTCTGCGTATGATCGCCTTAATGCGCGCCTTGACCTCCAGAATGTTAAAAGGCTTTGTGATATAATCGTCCGCACCGTATTCAAGCCCGAGAATTTTGTCCATGTCATCCCCTTTTGCGGTTAACATAACTATCGGAACGTTAGAAAATTCCCTGATCTGCTGACATACTTCAAAACCGGTCATCTTAGGAAGCATGACATCCAGTAAGATCATGTCATACTGGTTCTGTCTCGCCAGTTCAAGCGCTTCCTCACCGTCGTACGCGCAGTCAACCTCCATATCGTCCTGTTCCAGACTGAATCGTATACCCTTCACGATTAATTTCTCATCATCAACTACCAAAACCCTTTGTCCCATTCTGCTCCGCCCCTAATTTACTGTAATACTATCCTTGATTTTCACATATGTCCCTTCCTTGATACCACTCACATTCATGATATCTTCAATCCGGGCAAATGCTCCGTGCTCCTGCCTGTATGCCGCGATCGCCGCCGCCCTGGTGGCTCCGATTCCCGGAATCTCACACAACTGCGCCTGCGTAGCGGTATTGATGTTGATCTTCGCACCCGCTGCATTAGTGCCCCCTTCGACAACATCCTTCTTAAGCGCACCGGCTTCTATCGTCTCTCCATCGATAATACCGATATTGCCGTCCTGATCTCCCTGTGCCATCGCCTGTGTCTGCTCCGTTGTCGGAATGACCAGCTTGGCTCCGTCTGCCAGGATCTGTGCTTGGTTCACATAACTTTCGTCTGCTTCCTCTGTAAACCCGCCCGCCTGCTTCACGGCCTCATACACTCTGCTTCCCGCAGGAAGCTCATACACATCCGGATTCTTCACCGCGCCGCAGACATGCACCCAGATTACCTCTGCTTCCTGCGATATCTGTTCCGCCTCCTGTCGATCCGCGGTCTGTTCTGTGCCCATCTGCACTCCGTTTGATTCCGAAGCTGTCTGGCCTGACGGGAGATTCACGCTGTCCCCTTGCGTCTGTATCCCCTCCGACTCCGCAACACTGCCTGTCTGCTCCTGCCGCTCATCCGCTGCCTGCTCTGTCCCGGCCTCTCTCCCGGTCTCCAGTACAAGCTGTTCCCTGCGGGTACATCCGCAGAGCATAACACAAACAAACAGTACAGCCATCCGCACCGTGCAACGCACATTCCGCATTCTGTCCTGCCTGCCGTCTTCTGTATGATTCACTTTTTCCTGTATAATTACCCTACACATAGTTTCCCTTCCGAACCCTGCCGATCCCTCCGGGAAGCTCCCGCTATGCACTGTATCTTCATTGTAAGATAAATTATGCCCTATGTCCACTTAAAAATCACAATTCCGGCAATCGCAATTCCCATTCCCACGATCTTGCGCATTTCAAGCGGCTGTTTTTCCACCCCGAACATTCCAAACAGCTCGATCAGATACGCAACAATCAACTGAGAGATCACGATGATCATGACAGCCTTGGCAGGTCCCAGCATCTCCATACCCTTAATCACCGTATAGGTAATAAATGCACCGATGGCGCCGCCAAGGAGCATATACTTCGGTTCCACCTTCCACAGCGTGGTAAAGGAAGACCGGTCCGTGACAAGCCATGCCGCCAGACAAACGATCAGCGCAGTAAACTGCACGAACGCATTAGCCACCCAGATGCCGGAAGTCTTGGTAACCTGTGTGTTAAATACGCCCTGCACACTCATAAGTGCGCCCGATAACAGTGCAATCAAAAATCCAAACATGATATACCCTCCAAAATTAAAAAAATAAAACAAGGTTCAACACCTTGTCTTATTTTATCCATTTTCTTCTTTATATATGCACTAAAGCGTCGGTTCGCTTTATCTCCATGCCATGTCTGCACCCCTTTATGCCATCCCGGCCAATTCTGCTCCAAACTGCTCCGTCTATTCGGCACTTTCTTCTGCATTTCCTTCCACGCCTTCTTCGTTCTCGTCCTCATACTCTTCCGTCACTTCTTCGGGTAGATCAATATATTCTTCCACGTACTCTCCGCCCACTACCTGAGACATGATCTTTTCCGACAGCGCCTTTAGGTCATCGTTGGCGTCATCTCCCTCCCAGATCTTGGCGAAAGCAATCTCCAGCTCCACCCAGAAATTACTCGTCTCGATCATCTTCGGCATCGGAACGGAATTCATATACTCCTGTAAAAAGGCCGCTTTGTTGGGATCATCATAGGTGCTGCCGCCATTATCATACACAGGCAGCTTACCGGTTCTGGCATAAAGCGTATCCGTGGCATATTCCGCCAGATAGACCGCAAAATCGTTAGCCCTCTCCTTCTTCTCGGAGTAACCGTTGACCACCACGCACTGCGTCACGGACAACGAAGCTGACGACAGCTCTTCGCTTACGTCCGGCACTGTAGATATCCCGTACTCATAAGCAAAATTCCCTTCTGCCTTAGCAGTCTCGATCTTTGAAATCGCATCCGTAGTAGCTACAGTGTAGACGATCTTACCCTCCATAAAATCCTGCAATATACCGTCATAACTGATCTCTTTCGTATCAATGGAAAAGAACTGGTTCAGGCTCTGATATACCCGCATACACTTAATGGCATTTTCATTATAAATATGAATGGAATCAGACTGATCCCCGTTTTTACCGCCTACGTCAATGGAATCTCCCACGAAGAAATAATTATAGAAAATATCGGACACGTCCCATTTAAAGACCGCCTCCACCTGCTCCGGTGCATCATACACATCCGCAAAAGCGAGAACATCGTCTATCGTTTTCGGAAGTGTCTGCTCTACTCTTGCATTCACCGTTTCCTCGTCGATGACGCCTGTCTGTGCGCTTCCGTCCTCATCCGAAGCCGCCTCATCCTCCTGTGGCTCTCCTTCCTCTTCAAGCTGCTGCTGCGCTTCCTCGGCTGCCTGAGCGTCCAGCTCTGCCTCGATCTGTGCCGCCGCCCAATCCTTCAGGTATGTCTCGTTATACAGGAAACAGCTCGTTTCAAAGTAAAAAGGATATCCGATCTGCTTATCGTGATAAGTCACCGCACTGACCGCCGTCTCCGGGAATAATTCTTCCATAGGCAGCACGCCCTCCGGCAGCTTAACCTCCGATGCCAGACCCGCCAGATATGCTTTTTCCAGAGAATCATTGCTGACGACATACAGATCCGGCACCTCTTCGGAATGGAGGGATGCCTGATTGATCGTCTCCAGATATTCCCGTCCGGGGGTATAGATCGGAACCACACGCACATCTTCCTGATATTCACTGTATGATACCGCAACGCTGTTCAGATAATCCGTCAGCGCCTCATCCGTATACCACAGATACAGAGTCTCCCTGCGTCCGAAGAGGGATTCCTCCGTCGTCTCCGCTTCTTCTCCCTGCCGCATCGCAATGCCGAGCCTGCCTACGCCGTAGATTGCGCCCACGCACAATGCAATCGCAAGGATCATCGTTATTCTTTTCTTAAGAGTCACTTCTGCTCTCCTTCTATTTCTTCCCGTACACTCTCGCGTAGGATTGCTATCATATCATCTACATTTTCTTTGGTGATCACGAGAGAAGGTACGAAACGGATAATGCTTGTTCCTGCGTTAATCAGGACAAGCCCCTTCTCCATCGCTCTGGTGATGATGCCGCCTACAGGCCTGTCAAATACGAGTCCCTGCAAAAGCCCTGCACCGCGCCTCGTCTCCACACAATCAAACTCCGCCGCCAGTTCCTCCAGCCGCTTCGCAAGATACTCACCCACTTCCCGCACATTGTCAAGGATATTCTGCTTTTCAAAAAGCTCTATCACCTTGCAGATTGCCGCACAGGCTAACGGATTGCCACCGTAAGTGGTTCCGTGATCCCCGGCCGTAAGAGAATGGCTTCCTACCTTTTCCGTCATTAAGAATGCACCCACCGGCACACCGCACCCAAGCGCTTTGGCCGTAGTCATCACATCCGGTTTGATGCCGTACCGCTGCCATGCAAACATCTCGCCGGTACGTCCCATACCGCACTGTATCTCATCCAAAATCATCAGGATATCCCGCTCATCGCAAAGTTCGCGCACCTTCCGCATGAATTCCTCAGTCGCAGGATAGATACCGCCTTCTCCCTGCACCGTCTCAAACAGGATCGCACAGGTCTTGTCCGTCACCTGCGCCAACACACTGTTAAAATCGTTTAAGTCCGCAAATTTAATATTGCCGATCATCGGCTCAAAGGCTTCTCTGTAATGCGGATTGCCCGTCACGGACAAGGCACCCATGGTTCTCCCGTGGAAGGAGTGATTCATGGCGATGATCTCATGATCCGTCCTGCCGTCTTTCAGATAAGCATATTTGCGCGCTGTCTTGATGGCGCCCTCTACCGCTTCCGCACCGCTGTTGGTAAAAAACACTCTGTCCATACCGGAAATCTTCTTGAGCTTCTTCGCCGCCTCGATTGCCGGAAGGTTATAATAAAAGTTGGACGTATGGATGATCTTGTCGATCTGCTCTTTCAAGGCGTCACTGTATTCTTTATTATTATACCCCAGCGCGAATACAGCAATACCTGATACAAAATCCAGATACCGCTTACCGTCCATGTCGTACAAGTATACGCCGTCGCCCTTCTCGAACACAACCTGATAACGGTTGTATGTGTGAAGCAGAGCTTTCTCCGCCTCGTCTATATAATTCTGCATTGTTGCACTCATATTACTAACCATGCCTTTCTCGTTGCTCTTGGGAATCATTTCATAGTGGCTTCATCCTGATCGGCAATAATCGCCGTACCGATACCTTTGTCCGTAAAGATCTCCAAAAGCAGGCAGTGTGCGATACGTCCGTCCAGAATATGAACTCTGTTGACGCCCTTTTTGATGGCTTCCGTACAGTTTGCAAGCTTCGGAAGCATCCCGCCGCCGATACAGCCGCTTTCTATCAGCTCATCCGCCTTCGTAGTTGTCAGACGGGAAATAAAGCTGGACTTATCGTTAATGTCACGGTACAAGCCCTCGATATCCGTCAGGAATACTAATTTGTCCGCACCCACCGCTTTCGCAATCGCACAGGCGGCATCATCCGCGTTGATATTATAAGTCAGGTACTGATCATCTAATCCGATGGGGGCTACGATGGGCAGGAAGTCTTTCTCGAGCAAATCATACAGCACCTTAGGATCAACTGCGCAAATCTCTCCCACATAGCCGATATCTTCTCCGTCCGGACACTTTTTGGTGCACTGTAAGAGTCCGGCATCCTTGCCGCTGATGCCGACTGCCCTGACGCCTAACTCCTCCACCATACGGACCAGATTCTTGTTGACTTTGTTGAGAACCATCTCTGCAATCTCCATGGTCTCTTCATCGGTCACCCGAAGCCCGTTCACGAACTTAGCCTCCTTGCCGACCTTGCCGACCCAGCGGCTGATCTCCTTGCCGCCGCCATGCACGATGATGGGTTTGAAGCCTACCAGCTTTAAAAGGGTTATGTCCTTTATGACGTTTTGCTGTAATTCCTCGTTGCTCATGGCGCTGCCGCCGTATTTCACAACGATGATCTTGCGGTTGTACTTCTGGATGTAGGGAAGCGCTTCGATTAGGACCTCGGCTTTCTCCAGAATCTTGTCCATTTCTTTCTGTTCCATGACTGTGTATGTCCTCTTTTCAAAATTTCTATAGCTTTCTTATAAGATAAACGGCCGCACAGCTGAAAGTTAATTTCTACAGAGCCGCGCTCTCGCTTTAACTTCTGTAATCTGCATTGATCTTTACATAATCGTAACTGAGATCGCAGCCCCATGCTGTGGCTTCCGCTTCACCCATNTGCATATCTACNAGTACTCTGACTTCCGGTGAAGCNAGAATCTTTGACGCTTCTTCCTCGCTGTANTCNGCTGCTACACCGTCCTTGTAGATCAGCATCCGTTTTTCTGCATTTTCAAAATAAAGTTCTACCTGCTCNGGATCAAACTGTACTCCGGAGTAGCCCAGCGCGCACAGGAATCTGCCGAAGTTTGCATCATGCCCNTAGATCGCCGCTTTACATAGATTAGACCGGATCACGCTGCGGCTTAGGGTTCTTGCATCCTCTTTGCTTGCNGCGTGAATTACTTTTGTCTCAAAAAGCGCCGTCGCGCCCTCGCCGTCTCCGGCCATNAGCTTNGCCAGCGTAGTNTNGATATAATGNAGCGCTTCTTTAAACTTCTCATAATCCTCGTTCTTNGACGTGATCTCCGGATTNCCGGCCATACCGTTGGCAAGCACTACCAGCGTATCGTTGGTGGAGGTATCGCCGTCCACGGAGATCATATTGAATGTATCAACTACATCTTCGCTCAGTGCTTCCTGNAGAAGTTCTTTAGAGATCGCGATATCCGTGGTCACGAATCCGAGCATGGTGCACATATTCGGATGAATCATGCCGGAACCCTTGCACATACCACCTACGGTCACTGTTCTGCCGTCCAGTTCGATCTGAACCGCTACTTGTTTGGATATGGTGTCCGTAGTCATGATCGCTTCCGCTGCCATGGTGCCAGCNTCCCTTGTATCCGCCTTACTCTCCGCCAGCTTTTCCACACCGGCCAGCAGCCTGTCTATGGGAATCTGATTGCCGATCACACCGGTGGAAGCCACCAGCACCGCATCCGGCGATATCCCGAGAAGCTGTGCCGCCTTGTCNGCNGTCTGTCTGCAACAGTCNTANCCCTGTCTGCCGGTGGCGGCGTTGGCTATNCCCGAATTAACGANCACNGCCTGAACGTAGGCGGAATGGGCTACCACNTCCTGATCCCATCTGACCGGCGCNGCCTTCACNACGTTNCTTGTAAACACGCCTGCNNCNTTACANGGNNNCCTGCTGTACACCATCGCCATGTCTTTTCTGTTCTGATACTTNATCGCCGCCTCGACNCCTGCCGCTTCAAANCCCTGTGCCGCNGTGACACCGCCTTCTATGATATTCATACGNTTATAACCATGCCTTTCTGCNGATATGTGTCATCCGCAAGAATTNNGTNCATAATCCAGAAATTCTAAGCCAATGTAGATACTGACTTAGAATTTCTTCTTACACTTTTCCTATTCTAATACATTTAACCGACAATGGGAAGTAATTTTTTTACTCTGCGCCATCCTCAAGATTCAATTCCGGTNTTTCCACATTAATTTCCGAATCAGCTGCCATCTCCATAGGATCGGGATTCTCGCCCTTTTCCTCCTCGTCGCCCCAGAGTGAATCATAATCCTTATGCTTCTTATCCATATTCATTGCCGCCATGTTCTTCGCCGCCATATAGACTTCCATGTTAAAATCCATGAGTTTCTTCTCGTCCTGNGCCGGAACTCTGTCTCCGTTGGCAATGCGNCTGGCGATTTCAAGGCACTTCGCCATCTCCTCGCCGTAATCCTGCATGGCTTCTCCCTGCTGTTTTGCCGCCTCGGCGTTGGCAATGCCGACTTCCGTCTCGATTACTTGGTCTCTGAGCTTTATATGTTCTTCGATCTGCTCTTTCACGCTGTCAAGCTTATCCTGTAACTCCTGTGCCCGTTTNCGNTATTCTTCGGACAGTTCAAATACAACACCGCCGCCGCTCCCGTCACCGCCCAAAGACACATTGCCGGCGGCTCCGAACGCCTGNGCCTCNTGNGNTTCCTTCTCTTTGANCAGTTCCTTTTGTCTTNTTCTTANAATGTCGAGTTGNGCTGTGTACGCTTGTCTTGCCTCTTTGATNTTCATTTTACCACTTCCTTCATGTCCTTATGATTGGGGGATGCACCNTTNGNTATGGAGTGCAGCCTTGGGTTATGAAATACGTCCGTGTATTATGAAATACATNCTTGTATTTCGGGTTATTGTGTTATTAGATATATCGGATGGNTTGGTTGGATTCCGAAGTGTTGNGGGGATAATACTGTAGGTTGTGAGGGCAGATNGCACAAACTGTTCCCCTTATGGCGGGCTCCGGAAAATGGATTTTCTAAATATTCCGAAGNGGTTGAGGGAGACGGACGCAACCGTCCTCTATGCGCGTCCGTGCGCATTTCGGACTTTTCGGGACATCCGTGTCCCGAAATTGCTGGGTATTGAACGGAATATTAAGAAAATCTCATGTTCCTGCGCATGCCATAAGGGGAACAGTTTGTNCCATCTGCCCTGCCTACGTTTATCNAANGAGCNTNNTTATTCTTTGATGAANGCNGTGATGTTNTCNNNGTTTAAGGTGAANTCGTANTAATTCAGGTCTTCTCTTTTGGTCCAGCCGATTTGNCGCCAGAAGGCGTTGCCGATGTCATTGACGGTAAAGGCGATCAGGGATACTTTGTTGATTTTTTCTTTTTTCAGGGCTTCCATGCAATGAACTACCATAGCCTTACCGATTCCCTGCCGGCGGTATTCTTGTGCAACGCAGACGTGATAGAGGCAGCCGCGTCTGCCGTCATGTCCGCANAGGATCGCGCCTACGATTTTNCCGTCTTCNACNGCCACNACGCTGGTNCCGGGATTTCTGTTTAGGAAACGTGTAACGCCTTCTTTGGAATCGTCTATGCTCCTGATTGCAAAACCTTTGATGGACAGCCACAACGCCTTGACTCCCTCATAATCTTCTNTTGTCATCTCTCGTATCATTTCTCTANTCTCCTACTAATTCCACCACCGTGTACTCATGTTCCACGTAGGGCAGAAATTTATCTAATATGTCTTGTGTCCGGATTTTCAGGCTGGAAGTGTTTACGCAGGGATGGCAGCCTACATACTCATCCTGCAGCACATCCCGGTCGATCAATAGCCGCACTCTTTTATTCCGATCATTCATGAGTCCCATCACGCTCACGGAACCCGGCGTGATATTAAGAAACTCTTCCATATATTCCGGACCTGCAAAAGAAAGTCTTGCGCTGTTGATCTGGGATGATAGCTCTTTGGTCTTAAATTTCTTATCGCCGGGCATCATCAAAAGGTAGAAGTCTGTTTTCTGCGCATTGCACAGAAAGAGATTCTTGCAGATGTGAATGCCTAAGATCTTATCCACGTTGTGACAATCCTCTACGGTTGCCGTCACCTCATGATCTACCCGTGAAAATGGGATTTCTAGTTTTTCTAACAGCTCATATACTGCCATTTCTTTAGATTCTCTACCATTAGGTGAGGGTTTTTCATTTGTTGGCAAATATGCCATATCTCGCTGTGTCATAATTGTATCTTACCTCTCGGATTTGTACGTCAATCATTATTTTTCCTTTGCTTCTTCCACCCTCTCAAAGCAAGAAACATACCAACAGAAAAGACAATATCATCAAAAATACGAATTACAGGGTCATTTCCGGTAAAGGCTAACCAAAATTCAGCTACTACCGCAATCGAAAATAATATAGCAGCTATCAATAGTCTATTTGCTTTCATTATAAACTCTCCCTCAAATGTAAATCCACTTGTCAACAAACTGTAATTTATATAACCTACGGATTTGTTTCACATTCTTCCAACCATTCCAATATTGTTTCTACAGTATCATTAACAGTAAATTCGATAAATTCATGAATATCATTTGCCGATAAATACTGATAGTTTGATATATCCACCTTATCGACATCATATTGTATATTCAGCAAGTGGTTTCTCTGCCGCTCAACATCTTCTTTATGAATAATCCCTTCTACATCCATTGCAAGCGCTTCTGAAAGCATTTGCCTGATTACTTTCGTATTTTTACTATTTTGATAAAGCCATATATCAATTCCCTGAGCCTCCGGATAATAAGCCTTTTTAAATTCATCAATATTCATTGGCGGGATATTTCTGCGCTGAAGGTTTCTCCAAATCTTTATGTCATTCCAATAATCTGTCAAACAATGAACGCATATTCCAATCCCAAAATCTTTATCAATATGTCCTTTCCTGACAACATTTTCACAAAATGACTGCAAATTTCTTTTCCACAGTTGATAATCCTGTGTATCGCTCCATTTGCCGCAGCCTTCAAACATATGCGATTTGACTTTCATATTAACATCATAATCCGGATTCATGTGTACCGAATCGGGTGCTACGGAACCAAGGATAAATTCCTCCGGATTTGATATTGGTGGTATGCGCTTTAATAGTCTGTATGCAATTTCCATATGTATCATTTGAAACGCCATAGACTTTATTCCTCCGTAAATTCCGAGTTAGCGTTCCGATTTTAATAATGCATAATAGCAAGCATCACAAACTCCTTGATTATTCCAATCAGAACTACATAAAGTTCCCTCATATTTCATTCCGCATTTTTTCATTACTTTACCCGAATTTGGATTTCTTGGGTCGTGTCTTGATTCAATCCGATTTACATCTACTACATCAAATAGAAAGTTCATAACAGCCTTTAGGGCTTCTGACGTAATTCCTCTATGCCACCAAGCTCTTCCAATGCAGTAACCAATATGTACCATTGAAATGTTTTCTTTCATATCTACTACAGCAATATCGCCAATCGGCTCGTCTCCATTGTCCTTCAGCACAATAGCCCAATGATAATAATTTTCGTTGGAATATTGATTTACCCAGTCTTCTGTTACACCTTGGCTTACTTCTTGACTTGAATGGGCTGGCCACATCAAAAATTTGGTAACTTCCTCATCCGCTGCCCAATTCTTATACATCGCCACAGCATCTTCCGACACATATCTTCTTAAAACCAATCTATCAGTCTCTAACTTTTGAGTTCCACAATGTTTCATAAGTTTGTCCTTTCTTTTCGAATTCAAAGTTATCAACTTGTTATTTCTATCTGATTACCCTCAATTCCTACTATACAGCTTTCATAATATCCATCACCGGTTGTTCTCGGACCGGATAAAACCTCGTATCCATCATTTTTGAGT
>JAAUZY010000041.1 GCA_014804355.1 Lachnospiraceae bacterium | reverse complement strand
TGATGACATTCTATATAATAAAAAACACGTCTATGAAACGGAAAAACATCATTTTCCCTTGCCATATAATAATCTGTACATGGAACAATAATTTCATTGTCAAATACCTCTATATAACTTCTAAGATTATTCCAGTACACACAAAACATGGTAAATTGCTTTAACCGATTTGATATATAAACCATATTTATTTGATCATTATAAAGAAAAATCCGTAACACATCTAATCTATTAACCAAAGGAAATATTTCCGTACTAAACTGAAAAGGGCTATACTTATATTCCATTTGAGGTATTTCAAAATAATTAATTAATGCAGAATCCCTTTCTGTATCAGTAATAACTATGTTTTTATTTACTAAACTTAAGGCTTTTAAAATCGACTGTTCATTTTGAAAAACATTTTTCATTAATTCTTCAAAAGTAGAAAGTATATATTTACTTTTATCCTCTTGTAATACCAAATTATTTAATCCAGCCATGCTTATTACATCTAATAAGGACACCTTATACTTAGTCTGTTCAGATAAATCTGGTTGATTTAGATATCGAACAAGAGCATCTGTAAGTTTTTCAAAACGGAAATCTGGAAAAAATAATGAACGATTATTACAAATAAATTTATATAAAGCTTCCGAAGATTCCCAATGCTTTGTTTCGATTTCTAGGAGATATGTATCCATTGCAAATTCTACCAATTTGTAACAAAGTTGGAATGCAGCTTGAGCAGGCTCAAATTTTAAATAAACATCTAAAAAATTTTTGTTATATATTTTAGCATAATTACTTTTTAGTATCTTCTGAATTGTATCATAATCGTTACGCAATCTTGCCTCATGAATAGAAAGTAAAACTGCAAAACTTTCTTGGGTAAACTCTGATGCTTGGAAAAGGATTTTACAAATAGGTAAGAAGTATTGCTCGACTCTGTCTTTATTTTTGTCTACTTCCATTATTTCTCTAACTAATACAATCATTTGCCCCCAAGGTGAACTCTGTGTTAATAGCCTATGGGCAGCTTCATGCATCCTTGTTGTCTTGTCATAATCGTGCTCAATTGGTGCATAAGCAAACTGATAACCTGAATATAAACCATCAGAAGACATATCTATTCCTCTCCTTCATCTGTCTTTTTTAATTCATAGTGTTTACACCATGCGTTTACGCCTATTTTTATTACTTCTGTTAATACTAAAGTAATAAACATATTTATAACTTTTTCATCTAGTGATGTAGCATTAGTAATGCTCTGCACAACTGTACTTAGTCCAACAGCAGTATAAACATCCAATTTCCCCATCAGTCTTTGATCTTTTATACGTTCATAAATTGTGGACTCTATCAAGGCTAAGAATGTTGTAGATGCATTTTTACTTGCATATCCATCTTGATTATCTATGTTACATGCAAAATAAAAAATAATATTGTCATATTCAATAACATCTATATCTGAAGATTGAGTATATTCATACCACTCATCAACCTTAAATCGATTCATTCCAAGTTTTAACAACATCTCTCTACATTCTTCAATATTCATTTGATTCATACTTATACTTCTCCATTCTTAAATAATGTACTATCGCCTATTAATTGCTAATACAACTCGAGCTTTATATTCAAAGAAAAGAAATATCTGTTCAATTATAGAAGCGTAAACTCATAACTCACCATTTCTCGAATATTTTAGAAGCATTATAGAAGCACAAGCAACTCTCTAGGCTACTTTTCATTTAAAAAGGCTTCCAAGAAAACTCTCGGAAGCCTTGAATTTACTGTAATTCTATTAATTACTCAATGATAGTAGCAACCCTACCTGAACCAACTGTTCTACCACCCTCACGGATAGCAAACGTAAGACCCTGCTCCATAGCGATCGGGTGAATCAGCTCGATAGACATCTCTACGTTATCACCAGGCATGCACATCTCTGTGCCATCGGGCAGATTACATACACCTGTGATATCTGTTGTTCTGAAGTAGAACTGAGGTCTGTAGTTATTGAAGAAAGGAGTATGACGACCACCCTCATCTTTCGTCAAAACATAAACCTGAGCAGTAAATTTCTTGTGGCATGTTACTGTACCGGGTTTAGCAAGAACCTGTCCTCTTTCGATATCTGTTCTCTGGATACCACGAAGCAGTACACCGATGTTATCACCAGCCTGAGCCTCATCCAGTAACTTACGGAACATCTCGATACCTGTTACAACAGATTTCTGTGTCTCTTCCTTAACACCGATGATCTCAACATCATCAGACATATGCAGTGTACCACGCTCTACTCTACCTGTAGCAACGGTACCACGGCCTGTGATAGAGAATACATCCTCGATAGGCATAAGGAAAGGCTTATCTGTATCACGCTGAGGATCCGGAATATACTCGTCAACTGTGCTCATGAGTTCCATGATCTTATCGCCCCACTCGCTGCTGGGATCTTCCAGAGCCTTCAGAGCGGAACCCTTAACGATCGGGCAGTCTGTGAACTCATATTCCTCTAACTGCTCTGTGATCTCCATCTCAACCAGCTCAAGCAGCTCAGGATCGTCTACCATATCGCACTTGTTCATGAATACTACGATATAAGGTACGCCTACCTGACGGGACAGAAGGATATGCTCTTTCGTCTGAGCCATAACACCGTCTGTAGCAGCTACAACAAGGATAGCGCCATCCATCTGAGCAGCACCTGTGATCATGTTCTTAACGTAGTCAGCATGTCCAGGGCAGTCAACGTGAGCATAGTGTCTCTTCTCTGTCTCATACTCAACGTGTGCTGTAGAGATTGTGATACCTCTTTCTCTCTCTTCCGGAGCCTTATCGATGTTCTCGAAATCTGTAGCAGTATTACCTGCAACTCTCTCGGAAAGAACCTTTGTGATTGCTGCTGTTAAAGTTGTTTTACCATGGTCAACGTGACCAATGGTGCCGATATTACAATGTGGTTTGTTTCTTTCAAACTTAGCTTTAGCCATTTCTAAAGTCCTCCTTATAAAACTAGATAAATTTTTAAATGTTTCTTTACAATCAGCTATCTTTGATTATATTAAAGATTGCCAAGATTTTCAAGCATTATTTCGTTTTTGCGCTAAAACCTTTATTTAGCCTTAGCCGCCAGCACCTTTTCTTGTACACTCTTCGGTACCTGCTCATATTTCTCAAAGAACATCGAGTAGTTACCACGACCCTGTGTCTTAGAACGTAAGTCCGTGGAATAACCGAACATCTCAGCAAGCGGTACATAGCCCTTAACCATCTTGCCTCCGCCGATATCTTCCATACCTTCAATACGTCCGCGACGGGAGTTGATATCACCGATAACATCGCCCATATATTCCTCAGGCATTGTTACCTCAACCTTCATGATAGGCTCAAGCAGTACAGGACCGGCTTTTTTCATTGCTTCCTTGAAGCACATCGAACCTGCAATGTGGAATGCCATCTCGGATGAGTCCACTTCATGGTAGGAACCGTCGTATACATTGGCATGTACACCAAGTACGGGGAATCCGCCCAGAATACCTGCTTTTGAAGCTTCTTCGATACCTTCACCGACAGCCGGGATATATTCCTTCGGAATAGCGCCGCCGACTACGGATGACTCATACTTAAATGTCTCTTCACCGTTCGGATCCATGGGCTCGAACTTAACTTTACAATGTCCGTACTGTCCACGACCACCGGACTGCTTCGCATATTTGTATTCCTGATCAACAGGCTTGGTAAATGTCTCTTTATAAGCAACCTGCGGAGCGCCTACGTTAGCCTCTACTTTGTATTCACGAAGCAGACGGTCTACGATGATCTCCAAATGCAGCTCGCCCATACCTGCGATAATAGTCTGACCGGTCTCCTGATCGGTATGCGCACGGAACGTCGGATCTTCTTCCGCAAGCTTCGCCAGTGCCTCACCCATCTTACCCTGACCTGCTTTGGTCTTAGGCTCGATTGCCAGTTCGATAACCGGCTCGGGGAATTCCATGGACTCTAAGATTACCGGATGCTGCTCGTCACAGATCGTATCACCGGTTGTTGTGAGCTTAAATCCAACGGCAGCCGCAATATCACCGGAATATACCTTATCCAGCTCTGCTCTCTTATTCGCATGCATCTGCAGAATACGGCCTACACGCTCTTTCTTATCTTTAGTAGCATTCAGCACATAAGAACCTGAGTTCATCGTACCGGAATACACACGGAAGAATGCAAGCTTACCGACAAAAGGATCAGCCATGATCTTGAATGCCAGTGCTGAGAAAGGTTCATCATCGGATGAATGTCTCTCCACTTCATTACCGTCGGCATCAATACCCTTGATTGCAGGGATGTCTGTAGGTGCCGGCATATACTCAAGGACTGCGTCCAGAAGCTTCTGAACACCTTTATTTCTGTAAGCGGAACCGCAACATACGGGAACTGCAGTACATTCGCAGGTACCCTTGCGCAGTGCTTTCTTCATATCTTCTACGGAAGGTTCTTCACCCTCCAAGTACATCATGGTCAGATCATCATCCAGCTCGCAGACTTTCTCAACCAACTCATCATGGTAGAGTGCTGCGTCGTCCGCCATATCGGCAGGAATCTCTGTGATCGTGATATCCTCGCCCTTATCATCATTGTAGATATAGGCTTTCATCTCGAATAAGTCGATGATTCCTTTGAAATCATCCTCTTTACCGATAGGCAGTTGGAGGATAATCGCATTTTTACCTAATCTGGTTCTGATCTGCTCTACAGCACCGTAGAAATTAGCGCCTAAGATATCCATCTTATTGATAAATGCCATTCTCGGTACATTGTAGGTATCAGCCTGTCTCCATACATTCTCTGACTGTGGTTCAACACCACCCTTTGCACAAAATACGCCTACAGCGCCATCAAGTACGCGGAGTGAACGCTCAACTTCTACAGTAAAGTCAACGTGACCGGGAGTATCAATGATGTTGATACGATGCTCCAATGCGCCTTCCTTCGGTTTACAGTTCTCTTCCAAAGTCCAGTGGCATGTCGTAGCGGCTGATGTGATCGTAATACCTCTTTCCTGCTCCTGCTCCATCCAGTCCATGGTCGCAGTACCTTCATGAGTATCACCGATCTTGTAGTTTACGCCAGTATAATACAGGATACGCTCTGTCAATGTCGTCTTACCGGCATCGATATGCGCCATGATACCTATATTTCTGGTTCTCTCTAACGGATATTCTCTTCCAGCCAAGGTTTTTTCCTCCTTATATTACTAAAAGCGGTAGTGAGCAAACGCCTTGTTTGCTTCTGCCATTTTGTGCATATCTTCTTTTCTCTTAACAGCTGCACCTGTATTGTTCGCAGCATCTAAAATCTCGTTTGCAAGTCTGTCCTTCATGGTCTTCTCGCTTCTCTTACGAGAAAACATTACCAACCAGCGAAGGCCGAGAGCCTGACGTCTGTCCGGACGAACTTCGATCGGTACCTGATAGGTAGCACCACCGATACGTCTTGCCTTAACTTCGAGAACCGGCATGATATTGTTCATAGCCTCCTCAAATACGTCAAGTGCCGGTTTTCCGGCTTTCTCTTCTACTCGCTCAAATGCTCCGTATACAATCTTCTGGGCTACACCCTTCTTACCGTCCAACATGATATTGTTGATCAGCTTGGTGACAACCTTATTATTGTATAAAGGATCTGCTAATACATCTCTCTTTGCAATATGTCCTTTACGTGGCACGATTCTTCCCTCCTTAAAAATTATTTTAATTCATCGGTACTCACATGTGTCCTCTAATTCAATGTGTACGTGCGGTATTTCTATTCATATCGAGCAGGACAGCCCTACTCGCCTCAAAAGAATCCCAACACTAAATTAGTTCTGTTTGTGGTACTAAAGCCTCCAGGCTATACGCCTTTCTCAAGCCGAAAATCTGTGAAGCAATCTTACTTCGATGCTTTCGGTCTCTTAGCGCCGTACTTAGAACGAGCCTGTTTTCTGTTAGCGACTCCCGCGGTATCCAGCGTACCTCTGATGATATGGTATCTTGTACCGGGTAAGTCCTTTACTCTTCCGCCACGGATCAGGACAACGCTATGCTCCTGTAAGTTGTGACCTTCGCCCGGAATGTAGCTTGTTACCTCGATTCCGTTGGAAAGACGTACTCTGGCGATCTTTCTGAGTGCGGAGTTAGGCTTCTTAGGAGTTGCTGTCTTAACAGCGGTGCAGACACCTCTCTTCTGCGGTGAAGCCGTATCGATCGCTGTCTTGTGAAGGGAGTTGTAACCTTTCAACAATGCAGGTGCGGTTGACTTCTTTACAGATGTCTGACGTCCTTTTCTGACTAAC
This sequence comes from Lachnospiraceae bacterium, assembly GCA_014804355.1. Taxonomy (GTDB): domain Bacteria; phylum Bacillota; class Clostridia; order Lachnospirales; family Lachnospiraceae; genus UBA3282. The sequence goes on along the minus strand of JAAUZY010000041.1, from coordinate 21,893 downwards.
TGGTTAAATGTTGGCATTCTTTTCACCTCCTACTTATTATTAATACATGCCTCTATGACATTCTGTGCAACGCAAAAAAATGCATTCACGTGCACACTAAAATAGTATACTTGCACGCGAATGCATTGTCAACATATTTTTTTGCTTTATAAAGCGGTTTTAAACGGCGGTATTGTCTTACTCTACCACTTCCATCTCCGCCTCTTCGACATCGGACTCCTCCGGATCGTTATCCTCGAGATCGCTCTCCATATCCTCATCCTCGTCGATATCAACATCTGTCAGTTCTTCGTCTTCTAACAGTTCTTCTGCCGGTTCTTCTTCGCCATCGAACCCGTCATCGAAGCTCAGTTCATTCTCCGTCACAAGACGGCTGAGAAGATTGGCGTCCGTACTGAGTGTTGTATCACGATAACGCTTCATACCGGTTCCTGCCGGAATCAGCTTACCGATGATAACATTCTCTTTCAGACCGATCAGAGAATCAACCTTACCCTTGATCGCCGCCTCAGTCAATACCTTCGTGGTCTCCTGGAAGGATGCCGCCGACAGGAAGGAATCCGTTGCCAGTGCCGCTTTGGTGATACCGAGCAGAATCTGTTTACCGTCCGCCGGCTCTTTACCCGCCTTGATCAGTTCCTCGTTCATGTCCTCATAATCCAGAACATCTACCAACGTACCCGGCAGGAAATCCGTATCGCCGCTGTTCTCAATGCGGACTTTCTTAAGCATCTGCCGCACGATCACCTCGATATGCTTATCGGCAATATCAACACCCTGCAGACGATATACACGCTGTACTTCACGCAACATGTAATCCTGAACCGCACGAATACCTTTAATCTTCAACAGATCATGGGGATTCACGCTACCCTCTGTCAGCTCGTCACCGGCCTCTAATACCGCACCATCCATGATCTTGATTCTGGAACCATAAGAGATCAGGTAGGTTTTAGATTCGCCTGTCTCATCGTTAGTGATCACGACTTCTCTCTTTTTCTTTGTATCTTTAATGGTAGCTACACCACCGAACTCCGCGATGATCGCCAGACCCTTCGGCTTACGCGCCTCAAAAAGTTCCTCTACACGGGGAAGACCCTGAGTGATATCGTCACCGGCCACACCGCCCGTATGGAACGTACGCATGGTAAGCTGTGTACCGGGTTCACCGATGGACTGTGCCGCGATGATACCAACAGCCTCACCTACCTGAACAGCCTCACCGGTTGCCATGTTAGCGCCGTAGCACTTCGCACAGATTCCCACATGGGAACGGCAGGTTAATATGGTACGGATCTTCACCTCTTCGATAGGCTCGCCCTTCTCGTTTACACCCTTGCTTAAGATCTTCGCCGCGCGGGCCGGTGTGATCATGTGATTTCTCTTCACGATCATCTTGCCGTCTCTATCTTTGATATCCTCACAGGAGAAGCGTCCCGTGATTCTGTCGCTCAATCCTTCGATCGTCTCTTTACCGTCCATGAACGCCTTAACTACGATACCCGGAATCTCATCCTTGCCCTCGCAGCAATCGGTTTCGCGGATAATCAGTTCCTGTGAAACGTCAACCATACGTCTGGTCAGATAACCGGAGTCAGCTGTACGCAGCGCCGTATCGGACAGACCTTTACGTGCACCGTGTGCGGACATAAAGTATTCCAGTACGTCCAGACCTTCACGGAAGTTAGATTTGATCGGCAGCTCGATGGTTCTACCTGTCGTATCAGCCATCAATCCACGCATACCCGCCAGCTGCTTGATCTGCTGGTTGGAACCACGGGCACCGGAATCCGCCATCATGAATATATTATTATATTTATCCAGACCGGACAAAAGCACATCCGTCAGCTTCTTATCCGTCTCATTCCACGTCTCTACAACAGCACGGTAACGCTCTTCCTCCGTAATCAGACCACGCCTGAAATTGACGGAGATCTTATCAACGGTAGCCTGTGCTTCTTCCAGCATCTCTTCTTTCTTCGCCGGCACGGTCATGTCGGAAATGGATACCGTCATAGCCGCTCTTGTAGAATACTTATAACCTGTAGATTTGATCAGGTCAAGCACCTCAGCCGTCTTTACGGCGCCATGGATGTTGATGACCTTCTCCAGAATCTGCTTTAACTGCTTCTTGCCTACATGGAAGTCCACTTCCAATTTCAGCAGGTCTTCCGGTGTGTTTCTCTCCACATATCCCAGATCCTGCGGCAATATCTCATTGAAAAGAAATCTTCCCAGCGTAGACTCCACATTGCCGGTCACAGTCTCACCGTCCGCTGTCTGTTTCGTAACTCTGACCGTAATTCTCGTGTGAAGCGTACATGCGCCGTTCTCGTAGGCCAGAATCGCTTCGTTTACATTTTTATAGAATTTGCCTTCGCCGATTGCACCGGGTCTCTCCTGCGTCAGATAATAGATTCCCAGTACCATATCCTGTGAAGGAACCGCTACCGGTCCGCCGTCGGAAGGTTTTAACAGGTTGTTCGGAGACAGCAGTAAGAATCTGCACTCTGCCTGCGCCTCCACGGACAGCGGCAGATGAACTGCCATCTGGTCACCGTCGAAATCGGCATTAAACGCCGTACATACAAGCGGATGAAGCTTGATTGCCTTACCTTCCACAAGGATCGGCTCAAATGCCTGAATACCAAGTCTGTGCAGGGTAGGGGCACGGTTTAACATAACCGGATGTTCTTTGATTACTTCCTCTAAGACATCCCATACCTGCGTATCCAGTCTCTCTACCAGTTTCTTGGCATTCTTGATATTCTGGGAGATTCCTCTGGATACCAATTCTTTCATTACAAAAGGTTTAAACAGTTCGATCGCCATTTCCTTCGGCAGACCACACTGATAGATCTTTAATTCGGGACCAACCACGATAACGGAACGTCCGGAATAATCCACACGCTTACCGAGCAGGTTCTGACGGAAACGTCCGGATTTACCTTTTAACATATCTGACAGAGACTTAAGCGCTCTGTTACCGGGACCCGTTACCGGACGTCCTCTTCTGCCGTTGTCGATCAGAGCGTCCACAGCCTCCTGAAGCATTCTCTTCTCGTTGCGGACAATAATATCGGGCGCACCAAGCTCTAACAGTCTCTTAAGACGATTGTTTCTGTTGATGATCCTTCTATATAAATCATTTAAGTCACTGGTCGCAAAACGTCCGCCGTCCAGCTGTACCATCGGCCTGAGATCGGGCGGAATAACCGGAATCGCATCCATGATCATCCACTCCGGCTGGTTACCGGACTCTCTGAAAGCCTCGATCACTTCCAGTCTCTTGATGATACGCGCACGCTTCTGTCCGGTGGACTCGCGTAAGCCTTCTTTTAATTCTACCGCTTCGGCTTCTAAGTCGATTGCCTGCAGCAGTTCCTTAATCGCCTCTGCACCCATACCTACACGGAACCGATTGCCCCATGCTTCTCTGGCATCCTGATATTCCTTCTCGGAGAGAACCTGTTTGTACTCCAGATCGCTCTCGCCGCTGTCCAGTACGATATAGGAAGCAAAATATAACACCTTTTCCAGCACTCTCGGAGACAGATCAAGGATCAGTCCCATACGGCTGGGGATTCCTTTAAAATACCAGATATGGGAAACCGGCGCTGCCAGCTCGATATGTCCCATACGCTCTCTGCGGACGCTGGCCTTGGTAACTTCAACGCCGCATCGATCACAGACTACGCCTTTATATCTGATCTTCTTATACTTACCGCAGTGGCACTCCCAGTCCTTGCTCGGTCCGAAGATCTTCTCGCAGAACAGACCTTCTTTCTCAGGTTTTAAAGTTCTATAGTTAATGGTCTCCGGCTTAGTCACTTCGCCTCTCGACCACTCTCTGATTTTCTCAGGCGATGCCAATCCGATCTTGATGGCATCGAATGTCATAGGTTGATAGGTTGCTTGTTTCATGTCTGACATTTTATATCACCATGCTCCTTCCAGATTATATATTTGCGCGGCGTCCTATGACGTCTTAGAAAACCTCTTTCTCTTCTTCCGCGAAATCAGCGTCCAGATCCATATCGTCCTCTGCGAATGCGTCATCATCCTCATCGCTGCTTACCAGCTCTCCGCTGTCCTCATCGAACTCCTGTTTCTGGTATCCCATAGCGCCGAATGAATCTTTCTCATAATCATAATTTCTGGAATCACCCTCGATCTCATAGCGGTAATCGTTCTCACCGTAATCGATCGTCTCCATAATTTCTACTTCCGTCTGATCATCACGGAGCACTCTCACATCCAGACCAAGAGACTGTAACTCTTTTAACAGTACCTTGAAGGACTCCGGAATACCCGGTTCAGGAATGTTATCACCCTTGATGATCGCTTCATAAGTCTTGACACGTCCTACTACATCATCGGATTTCACCGTAAGGATCTCCTGCAGGGTATAGGCTGCGCCGTACGCTTCCAGCGCCCACACTTCCATCTCTCCGAAACGCTGTCCGCCGAACTGTGCCTTACCGCCCAGAGGCTGCTGCGTTACCAGCGAGTAAGGACCCGTGGAACGTGCATGGATCTTATCGTCTACCAGGTGATGCAGTTTCAGGTAATGCATGTGTCCGATGGTAACCGGTGAATCGAAATATTCGCCTGTTCTGCCGTCCCTAAGCTGCACCTTACCGTCTCTGGAAATCTCAACGCCTTTCCATACTTCGCGGTGATCTCTATTCTCATAAAGATATTCCATGATCTCGTCTGACAGGTCATCTTTATGCTTCTTCTCAAATTCTTCCCATTCCATATTGACATAGTCGTTCGCAAGTTCCAGCGTATCACCGATATCGCCTTCCTTCGCACCGTCAAACACCGGTGTTGCCACATTAAATCCGAGTGCTTTCGCCGCCAGCGACAAGTGAATCTCCAGTACCTGTCCGATATTCATACGGGAAGGCACGCCCAGAGGATTTAATACGATATCAAGCGGGCGTCCGTTGGGCAGATAGGGCATATCCTCCACCGGAAGTACACGGGAAACAACACCCTTATTACCGTGACGGCCTGCCATCTTGTCACCTACCGAAATCTTCCTCTTCTGCGCAATATAAATGCGAACTGCCTGATTTACACCAGGTGACAGCTCATCGCCGTTCTCTCTCGTAAATACCTTGGCATCTACGACAATACCATACTCGCCGTGAGGTACTTTCAGGGAAGTATCCCGCACCTCTCTGGCTTTCTCACCGAAAATTGCACGAAGGAGTCTCTCCTCCGCCGTCAGCTCCGTCTCCCCCTTAGGCGTAACTTTACCGACCAATATATCACCGGCACGAACCTCCGCACCGATACGGATAATACCTCTGTCATCCAGATCTTTGAGGGCATCGTCACCAACACCCGGAACATCTCTCGTGATCTCTTCCGGTCCTAACTTGGTATCACGCGCCTCAGCTTCATATTCCTCAATGTGTACGGAAGTATAGACATCTTCCTGTACCAGTCTTTCACTTAAAAGAACTGCATCCTCGTAGTTATAACCTTCCCATGTCATGAATCCGATCAGCGGATTCTTACCAAGCGCCAGTTCGCCGCCGTCTGTAGAAGGACCGTCAGCAATCACCTCGCCCTGCGCCACATGATTGCCCTTGAACACAATAGGCTTCTGGTTGTAGCAGTTAGACTGGTTGCTTCTGGAGAATTTCGTCAAATGATATTCGTCCTTCTCACCGTCATCATAAGTCATCTTAATGAGATCAGCAGATACATAATCAATCGTTCCCGCCTTCTTAGCAACCACACATACACCGGAGTCAACGGCCGCCTTCGGCTCCATACCGGTACCTACCGCTGGTGCCTCAGTGAAGAGCAGCGGCACAGCCTGCCTCTGCATGTTGGAACCCATCAGCGCACGGTTCGCATCATCGTTCTGCAGGAACGGAATAAGCGCCGTCGCCACGGAGAATACCATCTTCGGCGATACATCCATATAATCAAACATCGTCTTCGGGTATTCCTGTGTCTCGTCTTTGTAACGGCCGGAAACATTATTACGTGTAAAATAGCCGTTCTCATCAAGCGGCGCAGATGCCTGTGCCACATGATAATTATCTTCTTCGTCCGCAGTCATGTATACAACCCTGTCGGTAACACGTGGATTTTGCGGATCAGACTTGTCAATCTCCCGGTAAGGCGCCTCCACGAATCCGTACTCATTGATCCGCGCATAGGATGCCAGTGAGTTGATCAGACCGATGTTAGGACCTTCCGGTGTCTCAATAGGACACATTCTGCCGTAATGTGTATAGTGTACGTCTCGAACCTCGAATCCGGCTCTGTCTCTGGACAGACCGCCGGGACCTAACGCGGACAGACGTCTCTTATGTGTCAGCTCACCCAACGGATTATTCTGATCCATAAACTGGGACAACTGCGAGGAGCCGAAGAACTCCTTGACGGCAGCCTGTACCGGTTTAATGTTAATCAGTACCTGCGGGGAAATCTCCTCCGCATCATGTGTCGTCATTCTCTCGCGAACTACTCTCTCCAGTCTGGACAGACCGATACGATACTGGTTCTGTAAAAGTTCTCCTACCGCACGAATACGTCTGTTGCCCAGATGGTCAATGTCATCGTCATTGCCGATGCCATATTCCAAATGTATATTATAGTTAATGGAAGCAATGATATCTTCTTTCGTAATATGTTTCGGGATCAGCTCATGTACATTCTTCTGAATCGCCTCTGCAAGCATCTCCGGATCTTCACTATACTCCTCCAGAATCTGCTGTAACACAGGATAGTATACCAGTTCCGTGATGCCCAGCTCTTTCGGATTACACTCAACAAAGTTCGTGATATCTACCATCATATTGGACAGAACCTTGACGTTCTTCTCTTCCGTCTGGATCATGACCGCGGGAATTGCCGCATTCTGTATGGCATCTGCCAGCTCGGCGCTGACCTTATCGCCCGCCTTCGCAATCACCTCACCGGTCAGGGTATCCACCACATCCTCCGCCAGTATGTGATGTCTGATTCTGTTCCTGAACATTAACTTCTTATTAAATTTATACCTGCCGACTTTGGCAAGATCATATCTTCTGGGGTCAAAAAACATGGACATGATGAGGCTCTCCGCACTCTCCACGCTTAAGGGCTCACCGGGACGTATCTTCTTATATAATTCCAGAAGACCTTCCTGATAATTCTCCGCAGTATCCTTGGCAAAGCTTGCCTCGATCTTCGGTTCATCGCCAAACAGTTCCCTGATCTCGTCGTTGGAACCAACGCCGAGCGCACGAATCAACACGGTGATCGGTACCTTCCTCGTTCTGTCAACACGCACGTAAAACACATCATTAGAGTCTGTTTCATACTCTAACCATGCGCCGCGGTTTGGAATGACGGTTGCGGAAAAAAGTCTCTTACCGATCTTATCATGCCCGATTCCGTAATAGATGCCGGGAGAACGCACTAACTGGCTGACGATAACACGCTCCGCACCGTTGATGACGAAAGTACCCGTAGCTGTCATGAGCGGAAGATCTCCCATGAAGATCTCGTGCTCCGTGATCTCATCCTTCTCCTTATTAATCAGACGGACTTTAACCTTAAGGGGTGCCGCGTAGGTAGCATCTCTTTCCTTACATTTCTCAATCGAATACTTAACATCGTCCTCGCATAACTCGAAGTCTACAAACTCCAGACTCAAATGTCCGCTATAGTCTGAAATAGGAGAGATGTCATCGAAAACTTCCTTCAAGCCCTCATCCAGAAACCACTGATAGGAGTCCTTCTGGACTTCAATCAGATTTGGCATTTCCAGAACTTCCTTCTGTCGTGCATAGGTCATACGCGTATTTCTGCCGGCGGCAGTCTTACGGATCCTGTTCTTTTCCATCGACAATTTCACCCCGTTCTTTATGATTTATTGCTCATTGATTAGAAAATACAATACAAATAAGCATACCACACCACAATAGTGCATTATCCATTCTACTACAAACTTTTTGGAGAGTCAATGATTATTTCTAGAATTTTACAAAAGATTTTTCCGATTTGTTCATGAGAAAAAAGCCTGCCGCAAACAAGCATAAAACCGTTCATGCTGACAAAACTTAAGCCTGTCTGACATGAACGGTTCTTTTTACTTATGGTTATTTCCCGGATTATTTCAGGGTAACCTTAGCGCCTTCTGCCTCTAACTTAGCCTTGATGTCATCAGCCTCTTCCTTGGAAGCAGCCTCTTTCAATACCTTCGGAGCGGAATCAACTAAGTCTTTTGCTTCCTTCAGACCCAGACCTGTTGCTTCACGTACAACCTTGATAACTTTAACCTTGTTAGGACCAACCTCTGTCAGCTCAACATCGAACTCGGTCTTCTCTTCTGCTGCCGCTGCGCCTGCGTCACCGCCTGCTGCTGCAACAACAACACCTGCTGCTGCAGATACGCCGAACTCTTCTTCACATGCTTTTACTAAATCATTTAATTCCAATACTGTCAACTCTTTGATCGCATCGATTAATTCCTGAGTAGATAATTTTGCCATTACTGTTTACCTCCGTTATTTTTGTTTACATGTTATATGATACTTCTCACTATTCTGCTGCAGGAGCTTCTGCTGTTTCTTCAGCAGGTGCCTCTGCTGCGGGTGCTTCTGCCGCCGCTGCTTCCTCTGCAGGTGCCGCTTCTGCTGCACACTCGGACGCGCCGCCTTTTTCCGCCAACTGATTCATGACGCGCGCAAAATTGGTGATCGGGGACTGGATGCTTCCAAGCAGCTTGGAAAGCAGCTCTTCTCTGGACGGGATCTTCGAGATATTCTCGATTCCCTTAGCATCATAAGCCACACCTTCCACAACACCGCCCTTAACTTCAAGAGCGTTTGCCGTCTTAGCGAATTTGCATAATACTCTCGCAGGCGCCGTAGCATCCTCTGTGGAAATAGCAACTGCGCTGGGGCCTTCCAGATAGGGAGTAAGCGACTCGAAATCCGTACCCTTAAATGCAAAATTCATCATTGTGTTCTTGTAAACCTTGTAAGTAATTCCGGCTTCACGAAGCTGTTTACGAAGTTCCGTATCCTGCTCCACCGTAAGTCCGCGGTAATCAACCAGAACAACCGACTGCGCATCTTTCACGGAAGCCGCAATCTCTTCTACAATAGGTTTTTTCAGTTCGACCTTTGCCATTACATTTACCTCCTTATAGATTTTACGCCGAAAGGAGTTCACCATATAATAAACCCCTTCCCAAAGACAGGAAAGGGGTGACTTTACAAGCTAACTCTTCTCCTCGGTAGGCGGATTTGCTTACGCCGGCATTACGGCACCTACTGTCTTCGGCATGGTTATAACAACCTTGACAACTATAGCACACGGTGTTTATGGCTGTCAAGTCCTAATTTTTACACGCTCCCCTCGCTCGGATACCGGATACAAGTTAATATCTACGGAGCCGCGCTTTCGCTCCGTAAAAAGCGTAACAGGCGCTAAACTCGTGAGAAACCTCGTTAAGCGCTGACGCTTTTTAAGGGGCTCCTTAAGATATTAACTTGCCTCCGAGCTTGAGATATTGTCCCCGTCAATACTATGCCCCACATCTATCATAAGCCCGAACTTCTGCGCCTGCGTAACTTCCAGTTCCATCACGCCGTAGGCCGTCTTGATCTGCAGCACCGTGGAGCCGTCCGGTTTCGTTATAAGCTTCGTTTCGATCTCATCCTCTTCTTCCGAATCATTATCCCCTCCGACTCCTTCCGGGATCGTCATCTTCCCATTATAATCTGACATCCGTGTCAGTTGCTTCCTGTTTTCATGCATTACGCCTCGCCGGATCAGCTCCATCTCTTCTCTGGTATAGAAATGCACACCGAAGTCATTCATATATTTTGCATACTTGATCTTCTCCCGATCTATGTAAGTGGAGCCGTCCTTCTCATAGGTATAATCCGGCACTCCGTCCTTTGTTGTCTCGAAAAAGGACACGAACTCATCCTCGTTGATCTCACCGGCAAGGAAATCCTTCCAGAAATTCTCGTGGGCGGCAAACCGCAGGTTGGCATCCTGGGGAAACCGCTCCAAAAATGCCATGACCTTCTCGTACTGTCCTTTTTCCGTATATGAAAAGCTCCACAGATCCTTGTTGACCCATCTCGTGCCGTCAAAATATGCTTCCTTACAGGAGATGCCGTCCTGCCCGTAACAGGTAATATACCAGTGCTTCTGCTCCGGATTATCGGTGGGGTAACTGCATTTCGTGATTTCATCGGTAAGAAGCGCCGCTACATTCTGTGTCTCCGTTGTTTCTGACACATATGTCGTTTCTTTCGGTTCATGCATGCCGCTTTCGGCTTCCCGCCGTAACGCTTCCGCCTCCGCCTGCTTCTTGATCTCCTCGATCATCGCTTCCACTTCCTCGCGAAGCGCCTCCTCGGCAGCATCGAATTTCTCCAGAAGCTTTTCCCACTCTTTGATGGTATACTCCTGTGCACCGATCTTAAATTTCGGCTGGATCGTACCTTTTTTGATATTCTGCGCCATCTCCTCCATCTTCTCTAAAATCTGTTCTCTGTAAGACTTTGACTCAGTGGCGTCATCCTGCTTTTTATCCTTCGCATCCTCCCCGGCCTTTGCACTCTCACCTACTGTCTTCTGACCTTCTCCGAGACGGTCCGCAAAACTCGTCGCTTCCTCATTTTCCGTATAATTTTTGCCATAGCTTCTGCCATATTCCGGATAATATCCCACTCTTGGGCCGTATTGATTCTGATTAATATTCATACAATCCATCCTCCATGTCTGAACAGCCTTTCACAACAGCTCAGCTATTCCGGAACGCCCCGGACAGCCTTCGCGTAAATTGTTGTTTTACTTATATTCTTACTATAAATACGAATCACATATCCGAAAAGTTTCACCCGGTTTTATTTTATAATATTTATAACCTTCCTGTCATGTCGCGCCGGCGGCACAAATAATACGGGAAGAGTACCTGCTTATTTTGTGATTTTCTTCACACTTTTACCAAGTAATATATCCCTCGTCGTCAATCTGCACGCCTGGTGACATATTCCGCATGTCATTTAACACCCTCAATTTCTCCTCCCCCTGCAGCAGAACAGTCCTGCTCCCCTGTTGCAGACAGGGCAGAAATCTACAGCTTTTCAACCCGCTCTCGTCAATCTCCACCTTGATCATTCCGGTATCTATCGTTCTGGAATTGAACCAGAAATTGCCCAGACTGTACACCACCGGCACTCCCTGCACGATACTGATCGGCTGCAGGCAATGCGGATGAGCTCCGATGATCAGATCCGCTCCTGCCGCTGCCACCTCTGCACCCTGTTTTTCCTGCGCCCAGTCAATCTCAGACACGTTCTCTGTCCCCCAATGCAGATACACTATCACAAAATCGCTGTTTTCCTTCGCTTCCCGAACGGTTTCCAGCAGATTGTCTCCGTTCCAGCAGCGAAATACTCCCGCCGAAGAATCTGTTGCCCCCTTGGTGTCCGGATGATCCAGCCTTTCAATCTGAGTCGCGGATACGATGGCAATCTTCATATTATTGATAATGTAATAGACCGGCCTGCGAGCCTCTTGCAGATTTCGTCCGGCACCCACATAAGCGATGCCTGCCGACTCTAATGTAGCCATCGTGTCCAGAAAGGCGCTCTCTCCATAGTCATAAGCATGATTGTTGGCAAGCGATACGATATCCACACCCAGATCATTCAAATAGGACACTCTGTAGGGTTTGGCGCGAAAGGTAAACTGTTTTTCTTCAAGCGGACTGCCGCCGTCCGAATACGGGAACTCATTATTGAGCATCATGATATCCGCGCTCTTCATCTCCTCGATCAGCTCCGGTGAAATGCCATTGGATATATCATCATTACCCACTACCCTGGTCATGATCGCATAGTTGTCATCAAACAGAATATCTCCTGCAAAAGTAATCGTCACCCGATCAGGTTCCGCCGCATTCTTTGCGTAGATATTATTCTCCACCATGTATGCCGGATCGTTCAGCACATCGTCGTACTTATCATTGACGCTTATGATCTCTTCGATCTGCGCTTTTGTCTGTTCCTCTACCTCTGCCGCAAGTTCCGTCTCGGATTCTCCTGCTGTCTTTATACTATCCACATTTACCTGAAAGTGGCTGGTATTTATCGATTTGACAGGCTCTATGATCCACTGGTATGCCGCGATTCCTCCAACTCCGATCAACATCACCACGCTGAAAGTCAGGATAAACGGCTTCATAAAATGATGTCCGACACTTATTCTGTTGTGTTTCTTTCTTTTTCTGCTCTTTCTACCCATGTCACTATTGTACCACTTCGCAATTATAACGTCAAAAGGACAGCGCGCCTGCTGCGTGCTGTCCTCTTATCATTCGTTTGTCGTAATCTGAAATCGACTGATTAATATTTCGCCGTGCTTACTTTCACGCCCGGTCCCATTGTGGTCGCCAGTGTGATACTTCTCAGATATTGACCCTTGAGTGCCGACGGTCTTGCCTTAACGATCGCTTCCATCAACGCATCAAAGTTCTCCTGCAGCTTCGTCTCGTCAAAGGAAACCTTGCCGACCGGAACATGAATGATGTTCGCTTTATCCAGTCTGTACTCGATCTTACCTGCCTTGATATCATTGACAGCCTTGGTAACATCCATGGTTACCGTGCCTGCCTTCGGGTTGGGCATAAGACCTTTCGGTCCAAGTACCTTACCGAGACGTCCTACCACACCCATCATATCAGGTGTCGCAACGACTACGTCAAAATCCAGCCATCCATCATTCTGGATCTTCGGAATCAGTTCCTCGCCGCCTACGTGATCCGCGCCTGCTGCCTCTGCCTCAGCCACTTTATCACCCTTAGCAAATACCAATACTCTGACGGTCTTACCTGTTCCGTTCGGAAGTACAACGGCGCCACGAATCTGCTGTTCCGCATGACGTCCGTCACATCCGGTCTTAATATGAACTTCTACAGTCTCATCGAATTTAGCTGTTGCTGTCTTTTTAACCAGAGCGATCGCTTCTGCCGTATCATACTGAACTGTACGATCTACGAGCTTAGCCGCCTCTGCATACTTTTTACCATGTTTCATATCAAATCCTCCATTACTCTTCTACTGTGATGCCCATACTTCTGGCAGTTCCGGCGATCATGCTCATAGCCGCTTCCAAGCTTGCAGCGTTCAAATCAGGCATCTTTGTCTCTGCGATCTCCTGTAATTTCGCTTTAGAGATCGTAGCAACCTTAGTCTTATTCGGAACTGCGGAACCGGATTTAATGTTGCATGCTTTCTTTAAAAGAACTGCTGCAGGGGGAGTCTTTGTAACGAAACTAAAACTTCTGTCTGCATAAACCGTAATAACAACCGGAATGATCACATCACCTTTATCGGCTGTTCTTGCGTTGAACTGTTTCGTAAATTCAACGATGTTCACGCCATGCTGTCCGAGTGCGGGACCAACCGGCGGCGCCGGCGTAGCTTTGCCGGCAGGGATCTGTAACTTAATGTATCCTTCTACTTTCTTTGCCATAATGGCACCTCCTAAAATAATGTGGTACGGGCGCACCTTGCTCGAAGTGATGCTCCCACAGTATATTTAATCCGCCGGAGCGGAATAAATATCAATTACATTTTCCTGACTTCTGCGAAACCGATCTCCACAGGTGTTTCTCTTCCGAACAGCTCAACATTGATCGTTGCCACCTGCTTACCAAAGTCTATTCTCTGGACAACGCCGATCGTATCCTTCCAGACACCGGCAACCACCGCAATGGTATCGCCCTCCGCAAAGTCAACGCTCACGTTCTCCATCTTAATACCCAGCGGCTTCATCTCAGCCTCTGTCAGCGGCACCGGCTTACTTCCCGGTCCGACAAATCCCGTGACGCCTCTGGTATTTCTCACAACATACCATGTATCGTCATTCATGATCATATTGATCAGGACATATCCTGGGAACATCTTCTTCTGAACCGTTTTGCGGGCACCGTTCTTCATTTCCATGACTTCCTGCATAGGCACCCTGACTTCCAGAATCTCTTCCTCCAGATGTCTGTTCTCAATCGTCTTCTCAATGTTGGCTTTTACTTTATTCTCATATCCGGAATAAGTATGAACAACATACCAATTTGCTTCTGCCATATGTCCCTCCACGTCAGCTTCCTATAATGAAAAAGTTGTAAGGAAATCCACACCATACTGCAGACCAAAGTCCAGTATCGTAATGATTGCTCCGATCACAACGGAAATAATAACAACCGCGATAGATTGTTTTAAGAGGGCATCTTTATCAGGCCAAGTGATTTTCTTAAATTCAGCTTTCACACCGTTCCAAAATTTGGTGATCTTGAATGCTCCTTCTGATTTAGCAGAATCTCCCATGCTATACTCCTTTCGTCCACACAGCCGGCGATTATTTTGTTTCCTTATGCAAAGTATGTGTCTTGCAGAATCTGCAATACTTCTTTGTCTCCATTCTGTCCGGATGAGCCTTCTTGTCTTTCGTCGTATTGTAGTTACGCTGTTTGCACTCTGTGCATGCTAAAGTAATTTTTGTACGCATCTCGCTACCTCCACGTGTATGATTCAAACATTCGAGTCACTATTTTTGAGCATAAAAAAAAGACCTGAATCTTATCTTGCTCAAACAATATACCATACGAAAATCATGAAGTCAACCTGTTTTTCCGATTATTTCGGGCACTTTTTTGGAAATTTTTTAAAAATTTTCCCTGCACCTCTTCATTTTTGGCGTATACGCTACGATATACATATTACAGAATTAACTCAGTTTGATCACTTGTTGCAATTTTACGGCAACATTTTTAGTCATTTTTCGGCTAAAAAGGCTACAATATGCTTGCATTTTCCATAATTGCAGTGATAGAATAGAGTTATAGTATATCCGCATTGATGAGCCGCATGCTACGGACAGCGACGCCGGCTATCAATGATCATACAGGTTCCGAGAATATTTCATGGAAGAAAGGAGGGGGACTATGTCATATAATAGTATCAATAGTCTGAATAATGTCTATAATTTCTATATGACTACCTACGCCCCGAAATCAAGCACGCCTTATGATTCTCATAAGAAGAGTGAACTGCGTGGTGTCTATAATTCCATAGTCAAGATGAATAAGGAATCCCCTCTGTATATCTTAGATACCAGTAAGGATTCTCAGCGGTTCGCCATCAGCGTAAAAGAAAACGCACGCGAGCTGCGCAACACAATCGCATCTCTCGGCGGACTGGATGAAGATGAACTTCTGAATAAGAAGGTAGCCTATTCCAGTAATCCGAATATTGCGAAGGCTTCTTTTATCGGTTCTGCTAAAGCGGACGACGATCTGCCCGCCTATGACATTGAGGTAAANCGTCTGGCTTCTTCGCAGGTGAATGCNGGNAAGTTCCTTCCGAATGATGAGGTTGTGACGCTGACACCCGATACCTACTCTTTNGATGTCGGTATTGACGGATTGAATTATGAATTCCAGTTCAGCATCAANCCTACTGATACTAATCGGGATGTACAGGATCGTCTTGCCCGTCTGGTNACCAATGCCAACATCGGCATAACNNCGCAGGTCGTTTCCGGAGAGGACAACACTTCCTATCTGCGGATGGAATCCAATTCCACGGGGCTNAAGGATGATAAGCCGTATATATACANAATATCCGATCACAGAACAAGTAAGACTTCCGGTGCGGTGGATTATTTCGGTTTNGATCATGTAGCAGTACAGCCGNCTAACGCTTCTTATANNGTCAANGGNGAGGAACACACCTCAACCTCNAATCGGTTCACGTTGGCACACACTTANGANATNGAATTGACAGGCTTAAGCAGCGAGGAAGGNGAGACNGCTTCTATCGGNCTCAAGACGGATGTGGAATCGCTTACNGAGAANGTTAATACATTGGTNAGAGGTTTTAACTCTTTCCTNCAGGCNGTTGCNGAATACAGNGATAATCANCCTAAGAGTAACAGACTTTTTAACGAGATGAGCAGTGTCGCAAGNGTTTACGCCCGCGACCNNACNTCCGTNGGNNTGAATCTNAATCTGGACGGNACTCTNGAGGTTGATGANGCNACNCTTCGTCAGAGCGCAATGAGTGANNANGCNAAGAATGCTTTTTCACCGATGAAAAGTTTTACGAANTCCGTGCTCCGCAAGTCCAATCAGGTAGCACTTGACCCGATGAACTANGTCAACAACGTGATCGTGGCATATAAGAATCCCGGCAAGAACTTTGCCAGCCCGTATATCACGAGTGCATACAGCGGCATGATGTTCAATAGTTATTGCTAACAAAACGACAGATCNAAAGATCTGTCGTTTNNTCNTTACCNTCGCCGAANGAAAACAAATGTCGCTTCGCGCCGCTTGTTTTCNTTTTCGGCTATAACGGTATATTTCCGTGCTTNTTCTTGGGGGCNTCTATNTGCTTATTCTTAAGTCCTCTGAGNGCNCTCACCAGNGCTTCTCTTGTCTCTTCCGGCTTGATCACNTCATTCACGTATCCCCTTGCAGCAGCTACATAGGGATTTAAGAAACGTTCNTCATANTCNGCCTTGCACTGTGCNCGCATNGCTNCCGGATTCTGCTGCCGCNTTNATCTTACGCTTGAAGGCNATATTGACGGCGCCGTCNGCTCCCATAACCGCAATCTCCGCGATNGGCCATGCATAGACGATATCNGCNCCCATCTCCTTAGAGTTCATGGCGATATAGGCTCCGCCGTANGCCTTACGCATAATCAGCGAGATTTTCGGCACCGTAGCCTCNGAGTANGCATACAGGATCTTCGCNCCNTGCCGGATAATNCCGTTATGCTCCTGNGCCGTNCCGGGCAGGAACGCGGGCACATCNATCAGTGTAATCANCGGAATGTTGAAACAGTCNCANAANCGNATNAATCTTGCGATCTTGTCNGANGCATGATAATCCAGAGANCCGCCCATGGAATTGGGCTGATTCGCCACGATCCCAACCACTTTNCCTTCCATCCTGCACCANCCGATCACCGCATTGGTGGCAAATTCCTTCTGTACTTCAAAGAANCTGCCCTCGTCCACNATACAGTCAATCACTTCCTTGACATCATATGCATGCCGGGAATTGTCNGGCACGATATCNATGATTTTAGCCGCTTTCGCNTTCATGGAAGAAGCNACCNTNCCATTATCCACTTTNCCGAACACCTTACCCACACGGGGCAGTATACTCTGTCTCTCTACATTATTAATGACCGGNGGTTTCTCCGTCCAATTGCTNGGCAGATAGGANAATAATTTCCGCACGCCCATCAGACATTCATTTTCGCTGTCATATGTAAAATGTGACACACCGCTTTTCNTNGCATGCACATCNGCTCCGCCCAGTTCCTCTACGGANACTTCCTCNTTAATNACNGTNTTCACCACATTCGGNCCGGTGATGAACATCTTAGAAATGTCCTTGACCATGAATATAAAATCACAGATTGCCGGCGCATAACATGCGCCTCCGGAGCAAGGTCCCAGAATTACCGCGATCTGCGGGATGACCCCCGACGCTTTTGTATGGCGAAGAAACATGCCGCTGTAACCACTCAGGGATGAGATTCCCTCCTCGATTCTGGCACCGCCGCTGTCATTGATACAGATCAGGGGCGCTTTCATTTCCATCGCCATATCCTGAATTCTGCATATCTTAAAAGAATGATATTCCCCCAGCGTACCGCCGATTACCGTAAAATCTTCGCTGGCCACGAATACCTGCCGTCCGTCGATCTCTCCATAACCTGTCACGACACCGTCACCCGGTACTCTTCTCTTATCCAGATCGAAATCATTGATTCTGGATTCCATGAATCCGTCCACCTCCACAAAAGTACCCGGATCCAGCAACACTTCAATCCTCTCCCGCGCAGTCATCTTACCGGCGGCATGCTGCTTATCTATCCTGTTCGGTCCGCCGCCTAAAAGAGCCTTCTGTCTTCTGTTATCCAGTTCTTTAATCGCTTCGTTCCATTTCATGATCCCCGTTTCCTCCACTTTCCCATCATCACATAGGCCGAATCATCATAATCCACTTTTCCGCACGGACTTTCCGTGTCCAAAATTTCCGTCTGCAAAAAGCATATAATAATTTGATCGTCTAATACTTTGATATTCAAACTATCACTTGATATTATAGGCAGAGCACCGACTATTGTCAATACTCTGCCTGTAAATTTTCTTTTACACCTCCGCCTCCACCGCACAAAGCGCCGCCGCAATCACCTTATCCATATCATAATACCGATACTGCCCCAAGCGTCCGCCGAAAATCACATGCCGCTTTGCCGCCGCCAATTCACAATACCGCGCAAAGAGCGCATCATTACGTTCATTGTTGACCGGATAATAAGGCTCGTCACCCTCCTGCCACTGCGCCGGATATTCCTGCGTAATCACAGTTCCGGGCTGCGTCCCGAACTCAAAATGTTTATGCTCGATGATTCTCGTATAAGGCACTTCCCGCTCCGTATAGTTCACCACCGCATTCCCTTGATAGTTATCACATTCCGGAAGTTCTTCCGTCTCAAACCGAAGGGAACGATACTCCAGATGCCCCAGACAATAGTCAAAATACTCGTCCATCATGCCGGTGTACACCACCTTGCGGTAAGTGTTGCCACCTTTGTCAATGACCGTCACACCACTGTCCGTCTCCTGCTCTGTGACAAAATCCCGATAGGAAATTCCCGTCCGCACATCAATTCCCTGAAGTATATTCTCTACCATAATGGTATACCCTCCAATGGGAATTCCCTGATAACGGTCGTTAAAATAATTATTATCGTAAGTAAACCGAAGGGGAAGCCTCTTGATGATAAAAGCCGGCAGCTCTTTACAATCTCTGCCCCACTGCTTCTCTGTGTAGCCTTTTACCAGCTTCTCATAGACATCCGTTCCCACCAGCGAAAGGGCCTGCTCTTCCAGATTCTTCGGCTCCGTAATCCGAAGTCTCCCGATCTGCTCCGCAATCTTCTCTCTCGCCTGCGCCGGTGTCACCACGCCCCACATCCTGTTAAATGTATTCATATTAAAAGGGAGATTGTACAATTCTCCCTTATAATATGCAATCGGTGAATTTATATAGTGATTAAATTCGGTGAACTGATTGACATAGTCCCATATTCTCTTATCCGAGGTGTGAAAAATATGCGCTCCATACCTATGCACCTGAATATCCATCACAGGCTCCGTATAGATATTTCCCGCTATGTGCCTGCGTCTGTCAATCACCAGCACCTTTCTGCCCTGCCGCTTCATCTCACGGGCAAATACCGCGCCGAACAATCCGGCGCCAACTATCAGATAATCGTATTGCATTAATTCTCCTCTACTGCCTTATATTTCTCTAACTGCGCATAATCTTCCATCAACTCCAGCGCTTTCTTACGTCCCGTCTTATTCAGCTTCACATAGTACTGCATCACACGATTCTCCATGATCTTGCTTCCGAGTACACTCTTCTGGTTAAGCGGTGTGAAATCAACCGGATTCAGGTTCAGTTTGTCACACATTCTGATTACAGTGCCATACGCCATTCCCTCAATTCCTCTATCCAGGGCAGTAACCAGAGTGGAGTACGGTATCTCCATCTCGATCGCGAACTGTCTGACACTCTTATACTGCTTTAAAATTTCTGCCTTTAATATTTCTGCCTTTGTCATTTTAGCCCTCCTATAGTGTATGATTCTGATTATTTTTGTGGAAATTATATCATAAAATTCTCTAAAATGGAACCATCGAAACGTATACTGAACGATATTCCGTCCATTTCATCATTTTGTTGATTTTTTATTACATATTTTTGTGCAAAAAGTCTGGTACTTTATTCCTATTTTTTGTCTTTTTCCACCCGAATACAACAAAATATTTTATTGTCGTAACATGCAGAAAATGCTAATATATATGATATAAAAGATTTTTACTGTTGAAGAGGTGACGCCATGATCCCAATTTCGGTATGCATGATCGCTAAGAATGAAGACAATCATATAGAAGAGTGCCTCAAAAGGCTTAAACCGTGTAAATTTGAAGTCATCGTTGTAGATACGGGTTCTGTGGACAGAACCGTGGAAATTGCCCATCGATACGCAGATAAAGTGTTTCATTTTGCATGGTGCGACGACTTCAGCGCTGCCAGAAACTTCTCCACCCAGCAGGCTTCTAACGACTGGGTGTTGATTATAGACTGTGACGAATATCTGGAAAATGTCAATCTCGCCGAACTGGAGGAAGTACTGGATCAAAACAGCCGCTCCATGGGTATGATCATCCGCAATAATCCCTATATTGTTCAGGGCGTGCGCTCCATCCAATCGGAGCGCATCGGCAGATTGTTTAACCGCAAATACTGCCATTATGAGGGCAGTATCCACGAACAGGTATGCACACTGGATGGCAATGAGCCAGACTCTTTCGCGATCCCTCTGACCTTTTATCACGAGGGCTACGTCTCCGAATCCGACAAACGTATGCGCGCCACCCGTAATCTGGAAATGCTGCTTCACGACCTGACCCTCAAAGGGCCAAGCCCCTATATTTATTTCCAGCTTGGACAGAACTATATCTCCTTAAACGATCTGGAGAAGGCTGCGTACTACTATCAGAAGGGGTTAGAATTAAACGCCGATCCCCGATCCGCTTTCGTGCAGAGTATGGCGGAAACATACGGCTATTGTCTGGTGGAACTGGCTAAATATGATCTTGCCATGACGCTTAGGGATAAATATGAACTTTTCTCCCACCGTGCGGATTTCGTATACTTGATGGGCATAATCTATATGAAAAAAGGATTAAATGACAAAGCGATCGAGGAGTTTCGGAAGGCAACCACCCTCTCCTCCTACTCCCGTAAAGGCGTCAACAGCTACCGCGCCAACTATAATATCGCTTCCATCTACGAAAATATGGGAAACCTGAGTGAAGCCCGTACATACTATAAGAAATGCGGCGACTATGAACCTGCCGTAAAGAAACTGAAGGAACTTACCCCCGTCTCCCGCTCCGAAGCCGATGTTAAACAACTTCGTGCAGGGACAGTGATATAAACCAACAGGAAAGGAATCTGCCGTGCTGCCCATATCAGTCTGTCTGATTGCCAAAAATGAAGAAAAGCATATCGATGAGTGTCTGAAACGCCTGCAGCCTTACGGATTCGAGATCGTACTGGCAGATACCGGCTCCACAGACCGCACTGTCGAACTGGCGCGGAAATACACTGACCGGATCTACCACTTCGACTGGACCGGTGATTTCAGCGCCGCCAAAAATTTTGCCATGCAAAAAGCCTCCCATGACTGGATACTCTCTCTCGATTGTGATGAATATCTGGAGGTTATAGATCAGAAGGCGTTACGAAAATGTATGGAAAGCTATCCCCGTTATGCCGGACGCATCCTAATTCGCAACCGTTTTACGCAAGACGGGCAGACATCCTACGAGCAGGTGCGTGTCAGCCGCTTAATAAACAGGCACTATTTTCATTTTGAGGGAGTCGTTCACGAGCAGCTTGTGCCGACAACGGCTTCTGATCACCGTAACGCCGCGCCTGATACATCACCCGTCAAATATGTCTACTCCGCCCCGATTACCGTTCTTCACGTAGGTTATGACGGCACGGAAGATGAGATGCGTGAGAAATCCAAACGTAACATTACCCTTTTAGAGAAAGAGTTGGAAACCAACGGTGCCGATCCCTACATCTATTACCAGTTGGGCCAAAGCTATCGGAAACTGCACGACTTCGAAACCGCTTTCCGCTATCTTGATCTGGGGCTCTCCATGGATGTAGATCCCGCATTGGACTATGTGCAGAATATGGTGGAATCCTACGGTTATACTCTATTAGATTTAAAACATAATCAGGA
>JAAUZY010000040.1 GCA_014804355.1 Lachnospiraceae bacterium | reverse complement strand
CTCATATCTTCCCTGATGTCTTCCGAAATAATGTCAATCCAGTCTCCCAGTGTCATATATCCCGCCTCCACTTCCGGTAGATTCTTTACCTTCATCACATAAGAATCCAGCTTCCTCGTTGCCTCATCAACCGCATTTTTACTATCACTATTTTGTATATATGTTAACATATTTTTTATTGCCTGGCTACCACCTTTTTGACCTTTCGTATAAAAATATACAAATTGCAGTCCGTCGTCATATTCCAGTTCCGGCACCTCCACACAGCTGTTGCGCACCGTATACATCATGTAGTCTTTTCCGAACAGGTCATAGTTGGTGATCGTGATCACGTACAGGTTCGGTATGGCAGAAAAATCTTTTAATCCTCTTCTCACATACCGGCCGTCTATCTTTGCCTGATAGTATCTGTTATGTCTCGGCAGATGGAGTGCATCCTTAAGGTGCGGCTCCACGTCATATACATTCGTGACATTTCCCTCCTCATACTCCGTGATCTCCACATCCATCCGGATTCCTCTCAGATCCGACGTGGCTGCGGGAATGATCTGCTGTGCCAGCACCCGCACTGTTTTGATTTCTTTTCCGAGCAGCACGGACAACAGAAGCCGGTAGAACGGCTCATTGATCTCCTTGTTGGAAGCGATTGCGTTTGACAGGAAGTTATCGATCAGATCCAGTTCCTGCAGTGTCTTTTTGGTATATCCCATACATCCTCCTTCTGACAGAGCATGACGGTAACCGGCACGGAACGATTCCGGTACACTGCTATCTTCATCTCTGCCTTCCATATTTAGTTTTTCTTCCGTGAATTTCCGGCGAGATGCCGATACAGATTTCCTCCCGTCAGGCAGCCGCCATGGCTGCCTCGGTAAAGAAATAAGAGATTCACTTTGAATTGATAGATTTACTATATCAGAGACCGCAACGATTAGCAAGATTTTTCTTCACAAACACCTATGTACGCCTATGTAAGAAACTACCTGCCAAAGCCGTCCCTGAAAACACTTCTCCAAACACATATAACATCACGGGGAACGTTATGCTGATTTATCTGCACAACACTCCTTTAAAAATTGAGCCCTACGAAGTTGCGAGCGCCGCTATACAATCATGCGCGATACACGATCGTGCCGCCGCAGATCGTATAACTTATCACTCCCGGCAGATTCTCTCCGACGAACGGGGAATTTGCCGCCTTCGACACAAAGCTTTCCACCGTCCACATCTTATTGGGATCAAACACCACTAGATCCGCGGGACCGCCCTCTGCCAGATAACCCGCATCGAGGTGATACAGTTTTGCAGGAGCATAACTCATCTTCTCTATCAGCTCCGCTATAGACAGATAGCCCTTATTTACCAGTTCCCGCATTCCCAGTGAAAACGAAGTTTCCAGACCGATCATGCCGCTGGGCGCTTCTGTCAGCGGCCTTGCTTTTTCCTCTGCACTATGGGGTGCATGATCCGTAGCGATCATATCGATAGTGCCGTCCCTTAGTCCTTCTATGATCGCCAGCCGGTCAGTCTCCTCCCTAAGCGGCGGATTCACCTTAGCCAACGCTCCCTGCCCGATCACGGCATCCTGCGTTAATGTAAAATGGTGCGGCGTCGCTTCCGCATAGATATGGCAATTCTTTTTCTTCGCCTGCCGCACCAGTTCTACCGCTTCTTTTGTGCTGATATGCTGAATGGACAGGTCGGCTTCCTCCTCCATGGCGATACGTAAGTCCCGTTCCACCATAGAAATCTCCGCTTCTCTGGGAGATCCGCCTATCCCGTAATGCGATGCTGCTCGGCCCGCATTGATACCGTTATTCGTAATAAGCGACGGATTTTCCTCGTGAAGGCTGACAGGCTTACCACATTTTGCCGCCTGTCGCAGCGCTGCCCGCAGCAACCACTCATCTGTAATCGGTATGCCGTCATCGGTAAAACCTGCGGCACCCAGCTTACTCAGAGTCTCCATATCCGTCAATTCTTTTCCCTGAAGCCCTTTGGTTACATTGGCACATGTGTAAACGTGAATATCCGTTTCTTTGCCTTTATTCAGCACATAGGCAAGGGTCTCCGAATTATCCACAGCCGGGTGCGTATTCGCCATCAGCACCACTGATGTAAATCCACCCCGCGCCGCGGCCCGTGCGCCTGTATGAATATCTTCTTTATAGGTAAACCCGGGATCTCTGAAGTGTACATGAACATCCACAAGTCCCGGCGCAATACACTGACCAGATAAGTCAATCTCTGTAATATCCTCTGCCGCAGTCCTCGCTCCGCAATCACCGCCGCCGTCGTCGAATAACTCTGTCTCTAAAGCGCCCTGCTGCGCTATGCGGACAATCTTATCCTCTTTTATCAGAATATCCCGATATCCCTCTGTCCCCGATGCCGGATCAATCATATAACCGTTCTTCAGATAAATCATAATCTCTTCCAATCTAACGTCTTTTCACGTTATGTCTGCTTCGCAACCGCTGTTTTTGTTATCACCTGAATAACTCCCACAACCCACGGAGAATGCATGCTCTTCGCATTCTCCCAGACATGACTTAGTTATACTTAGGCGACGTTCTCTGACGCCTTAGTATAACTTCATGTCTTATTATATCATGAATCTTCGATTCATGATCGCCATTCGCCGTTCGTCGAACATGCAAGCATGCTCTCCTCACTAACGCTCATTATATCATAGTTTTCTAATCAAACACTACGGGTTTATCAATAAATTCTATCTTGATCACTATGTAGGGATAACTTTCTACTGGATTGCCTTTTTCCTCGGGCGCAGGGCCGATCAGGTTCGTGTCGACATAAATCGCATTGGCCGTCTCATACAGATCATTCACCGCAATACTATAACCACCGGTCGTCTGCGTGCCATACCCTACGCAAATATAAAGGCATCCTTTATCTTCAAAAGTAACCTTAAAAGCATCTGACTTTTTCTGCTCAATCATGTTAAACAATTCTTCGGGCAGATTATCTTCCGGTATCACTGTACACTCCAGATCTTTGATTTTCTCCATTGTATCCTGCTTCTTTCCGCACGCAAACACACCCATGCACATAAGGCAGACCAGACAGACACTAAGCAGTCTCTTCTGATATTCATACAGTCTGTTCATACATTCCTACTCCGATAATAAACTCTTATTAACTAATTTATTACAAGAAACGTGTGTGTATTCCTATTGATTAATAGAGAGACTGCCTATATAATAAAAGTAAATCGCTTCGCGATTAACTTTGCGAGTTTCGCTTCGCGAACTCGAAATGGAATTTAAGCTTTCCTTCGCGATTAACTTTGCGAGTTTCGCTTCGCGAACTCGAAATATATTTTAAACTTTTCCAAAAACAGGATGGTTATATTAGTATGATACGTTTAATCTTAGTTGCACTTTTTGTCGTTATATTTCTGATTGTCAGCCTGCCGATCCAGCTTGTGGAATTTATCATCGGTAAATATAATCCCGGATTGAAAGACCGCAGTTCACTGGCGATCGTCAACTGGGCTTTCCGTGTTGTGCTGTGGCTCTCCGGTACTTCCGTAACCGTACTCGGCGAGGAGAATGTTCCAAAGGACGAAGCAGTACTGTACGTTGGCAATCACAGAAGCTACTTTGACATTATCATGACCTATGTCCGCGTGCCCAGACCTACCGGATATATGGCTAAGGTCGAAATGCTGCGCTATCCGTCTCTGAGTACATGGATGAAGTATCTGCACTGTATCTTTTTGGACCGCTCCGACATCAAGGCAGGATTGAAGTCTATTCTGGATGCCATTGAAAAAGTCAAATCCGGTATTTCTATCTGTATTTTCCCGGAGGGAACCCGTAACAGAACAGATGAGATGTTCTTGGAATTTCACGATGGCAGCTTAAAAATTGCTGAGAAATCCGGCTGTCCGATCGTACCTATCAGCATCAACAATGCCGGCGCGATCTTCGAGGATCACATCCCCAAGATCAAGAAAGCGCATGTGGTCATCGAATACGGACAACCGATCTATACAAGAGATTTGAGCAAGGAAGATAAACGCCGCCTCAGCGCTATGGTACAGAAAGTGATTAAGGCAAATTACCTGAAGAATGAAGAACTTGTGTGAGCTACGGCTGGGGATCTTCCTCCGGCTGCAGTTCATACATAATGGAACTCATCATCATAACCAGTTCTGCGTTTAACTCTACCTGATTCATGATGCCGTACTTCTCGTCAATCTCCTTGTAATTGCGGGCACCCGCACCGTCCAGATAACTGATCGACTGCAAATTACGTCCCAGCAGATAGTGCAGATGATTCTGCAGCACCGTGGCATACTCATGATTGGTGATGATATGGTCCACCACCACGAGCCGAGTGATATCCTTTAACAGTTCCGCACTGCCACTGGACTTCTCATCCATAATCACCAGAAATTTAGAATTTTTCGCGGCGTAAGAAATCCTCTCACCTTCCAACATCAATACCTTAATCATATCCTTGCACAGATTCGTATCCACCCTCTGCTTCGTGGACAGATAAGTTACACACCCCCAGAAAATGAAATCGTTCTTCATATCCTCCACAGGATTCTCCCGCAGATAATTCTTAATTACATTATGATATCTGGAATTGCCGGTGGCACGATAAAGTTCCGTCGCCGCATAGAAATACTCCTCCGGCGACACATCCGCCGGATACTTCCCGGCATAACGGTAGGCTCTGTCCGCCGCTTTCAGACAACGGTTGGCAAATTCCCAATCATAATTCTGGTACAGATAACTGAATTTCGCCATAGCAGCCGCGAATTGGATCGTAGCGTCCATGGTGATCCCTTCAATGTACAGCAGATAGCCCAGCGCCGCATTATCCACATTGCTGACTGCGGAATATACCGCGCCGCTCTTGGAATCCTGCATTTTTAAAAGCCAGTCGATCTCATATTTGACCTCATCCAACACGTCCGGTATCCCATTACCGCTCTCCGGAATTCCCACATCATCACCGAACACTTCCGGGTACAGCTCATATGCCAGCAACAGATGATTGACAGTACGGCACCCCGTACTCACATCACGGTTCGCCGCCCCATCCACATGCCAGCCGCCCGACACATCCAGCTTGACCGAAGCCTCATCCTTCATCTGCGCCTCTCTGGCATGGCATGCATTGTGCGCAGCATCGCCCGCCATTTCCAGTGACAATGTCAAACCACAGCGATTAAAATAATATTGTTTCAACGCCACATTATACAGCTTGGCATAAGGATTATCCGCTATTTCAAAGTTGTACGACTGTCCTACGACTGCCGCTTCGATGTAATATGTACCGGCCGTCTGCAGCGACGTAAAATCACCATAACTGACATATACACCTGTCTTCTCGTCATATCCCCGCCGTTCGATCTGCCCCGTGTATACACTCTGCCCACTGACTGCATCCGTAACCGTAAAAGAATCGGGAAGCAATTCTCCCTGAAAAACCGCGATCTTATTGCTATACCGGTCATATCCCACCTGATCCACCAGAATGTTCGGGAGGCTCCTTGGTACTTCATAATTAAATTCCGGCGTAAGCCCCAGCGTCGTGAACCCGCTGTCGCCGTCACTGCCTGACCTCGTATCAAAAGAAAGCTCCGATGCGTTGGCACAGCCTGTCAGCAAAGCTAGCGAGAGCAATATGCAGATTAATATTCTAAAATGTCTGTTCTTCATGAAACATCAGCTCTTTCGTCATCATATGCCTCTGATACAGCGTCTCCGAATTAACCGCAATCTATATTTGGAAGACGCTATACCATTTTAACACAAAAGTCCGCATTCTTCATCATAATATACAATTTTTCCTTCAATGATCGTACACAGGGTCTTTGTGAACACTTCCATGGGATTGCCGTCATAAATCACCACATCTCCGTCTTTGCCCGGTGCAAGGCTTCCGATCCGGTCATCCACACCGCAGATCTTCGCCGCATTGATGGTGATTGCACGCAGTCCCTCTTCCATCGCCATGCCTTCCTTGACTGCCAGCCCTGCGCAGATCGGCAAGAACTGTATCTTGGACACCGGATGGTCCGTGGTGATCGCGGTCAGGATACCGTTCTTGCTGAGTTCCCCCGCCGTCTTAAAAGCCATATTGCTTACTTCGATCTTATTGCGGCTTGCCATATCCGGACCGACGATCGCCGGAAATCCCGCTGCGCGAAGCTCCTCTATGATCAGATGCCCTTCGCTGCAGTGATCTAAAGTCATCTTAAGCCCAAACTCCTCGGCAATACGCACCGCCGTTAGTATATCATCCGCTCTGTGCACATGGGCTTTCAGGGGAATCTCGCCGTCCAATACCGGAAGCCAGCATTCATAATGAAAATCCGGTGTTGTATCCGGATTTTCATAAATGTGGCGCTGATATTCCCTCGCTTTCGTCAATTCTTCCCTGAGCATGGAGGCGATCGCCATACGGGTGGCGGGGGAGGTATTCTGTCCCGAATAATTCACTTTCGGATTCTCTCCGAACGCCACTTTCATCGCCGCAGGAGCCTTGACAATCATCTGATCGATGCATCTGCCGTGCGTCTTTAGGAATGCAAACTGTCCGCCTACAACATTCGAGCTTCCCGGCCCGATCATTGCCGATGTAATTCCTGCCTTCAATGCATCATGAAAAGCATCATCCATCGGATTAATGGCATCGATAGCCCGCAGATAGGGCGTCACGGGGTTCACTGTCTCATTGCAGTCATCCCCCTCCATCCCTTTCTTTTCCTCTGTTATCCCCATGTGACAGTGTGCTTCGATGATCCCCGGCAGAACCGTATTACCCTTTGCATCGAGTACCTGCACATGGTCATCGGCCTTAAGCGCATGCACATTACACTCATTCATATCTCCTATGGAGACGATTTTACCATGATCGATCTGCAGATAACCGTCCTCATAATCCTTATCTTCCATCGTTCTGATATTTCCGTGTATGATAACCAGCATCTTCATCCTCACTTCTACGCATATTGGCGATTACATTACTACTGCAGCTTACTCATAGGATTCACCGGTTCTCCGTCCTTCGTCAGCTTAAAATACACATTGGAACCTTCCAGACTGTAATACTTGGTCGGATATGCCACCGTGCCGATTCCGTCACCCACACTGACATAACTGCCCTCAGATACGGTAATATTCTCCAACTGTCCGTAAGTCAGTTCATAGCCGTTGCCCAAGTCCATCACGATCATATTACCGATTGTCGGATCATAACCCACAGAGGTCACACGTCCGTTAGCCGCCGCCGAGATACTTGTACCCTGAGGTGCCGCAATGACGATTGCCGGATTATACTTATACTGCTGCAGAGTCGGAAAATATATCGTCTTATCCATGCTGTAATTGATCAGCACATCACCCACGATGGGCCATACCAGCCCGTCTTCCTCATTGAAATCAAGCGTCGGCTGCACCGTTGTGGAAATCGCTTCGGCCGTCTCTGTCTCCTCCGGATTCTTAGCGGTATCCACGGTCTCATCAAACATGCCCGCCTCTTCCTCTTCATCAGCTTTCTTTTTATTCTTGTCAGAGCTTTCCGCTTTATCGGTCTTCTTCTTATCTGTCGCTTCACTTGCTTCTTCACTCTGTGCTCCGTCCTCTTCAGGCTTGGTATCTTCGGCTGCACTACCGCTTCTTCCGCTTCTGTCCGTATCTGACCCGCCTGTCTTCTTTACTGACGAGAGCTTGTCCTCTGTGTTCTCTACCTTCTGGGAATTTGCTTCCTGAAAGCTGGGGTCATAATCCAGATCGTCGGTTCCCACTTCCGCAAACAGCGTATCCAGCTCTTCTCCGGACAGCATGTTCTCCTCGCTCGTACCTGCTCCCTTCTCGATCGCCTCGAAATCTACCACATAGTTTTCCCGTTCGCTGTTGTTACTTCTTTTCACAAAAACACCCGTTACCGTCAAAGCCGTCAGCACAAGCACGGATGACGCCAACATAATGATTCTCTCTTTCCTAACACCATTTCTATTTCTTCTTGTTGCCATGAAATCATGCCTCCTATTTTCACTTTTGCTTGATAAGCAATCATAAAAGTTTACATGGTGTTAGTCTTACCCATTTTTGACAGGTTATTCAATTTTTGCTAATTCTGTTCCGACAAAAAAATCTTTGAGAATCTGATCATAAGTCTCCCCGTTTATGGCCCTGCAGTTGGCTCCGTATTGACTCATACCGAAACCGTGCCCCACTCCTTCTACCCGGAAAACCATCTGCGTCCCAATTCTTTCCGCCTCGAAGGACGCCGACGCAAGTGAAAACAGATAACGGAAAGCTTCTCCCTCGATCTGCCCTACTTCTTTATCCCCTGCATAAAACGACACATTTGTCACATATCCGGCTCCGTCATAAGTAAGTCGCATGCCCTCCCACAACTCCTGAGGAGAACACTCTTCTTCTATGTGTTTCTGAATTTCATATAGATAATCCGCCTGAGAGATCGTCACCTCACTGTAATAATCTGCTGCTGCCTTATCCTGTTCACATGCCACACTCGTCAGATAGGGACACCTCTCCGTATTCCATACCTCGCCGGCATCCCTTGTCTGTCCGTTACTGATCTTAAAATAAGAAGCTTGTATCGGTTTCCCACCATAACACAGGTATAGCCCATCCGTATCCTCCACAGCCTGACGAAACGGCCGCAGCGCCTCCAATGCCTGCGCATCCGCTTCATACCATTTCTCCAGACCATCGCCCGATACCTGCAGTACCGTAATCCCCTGCTCCTGTACGACTTGGATCACTTCCGTCCGCAGCAGTACCGCCTGCGCTTTTAACGCCTCGGGCTCATATGTCTCAGGCATGACTGCCGCTAACTGATAGACCAGATATTCCTCCAGAGGAATCTCCCAGATTCCCCATGACATGACCGCCTGTATGATGCGGCCGTCCGTACCCTCCTGTGCTTCTGCCAGTTCCTTACCTTGCCGCAGCGCTTCCGTTTCCTCTCCCACATGCCCCCACAGGCAGGCACACACATATGGCAATAAAAAAACAAACAAAAGAAAGCATCCTGCTTCTCTTTTGTTTGTTCCTTTTAAGACGATTCTATTATCATTCATGAAACACCCCACATGTACTATTACTATGTGCGTGTTCCTTATTTTATGTCGCACGGATTCTCAAAGTACTTCTCACCTAACTAAATCCAAATGCTGCACTGTGGACACCGTGCCGTTCTCATACAGGAAGATTCCCGTATTCCTGATCATGGCGTTATGTTGATTATTCTGCTCCGAATTCAGAGCAAACTGTGTAGATACATTTCCCAATCCGATGGCTCCCACACCCAGATCGGACAGATGATACAGCTTGTCGTTACCATCCTCATCCTTCGTCCAGATCAACAGCTTCTCCCAGATATCATCCGCCTCGTCGATCCATCCGTTGCCGTCCACATCATACTTTGCAAGATCCGCAAATCCATTGCCGGACTTCGTTCCGAAAAGCTCACCGCCGTCGTTAATCACGCCGTCATCATTTAAGTCAAGCGCCAGAAATCCGCTGCCGGATGCAAGCGACGATATCTCCTCTTCCTCACCGTCCTGATCCAGATCAAAGAAAAACTTCTGATCCGACACCTGCGCAATATTCGTGTCCAGATTAATCACAAGCGGATCGCAGTAAGTCACTCTTCCGGTGCTGTAAGTCTCCTCATAGTATTCCTCGAATCTGCGGCTCATGGCAACCTCCAGATTAAAAGACAGTTCCCTGCCGTCCGCCGTCTTCACTATGCCTGTCGTGGAAAATGCGGTCTGCTCTTCCTCTCTGTGATAATACTGATTGGTGAACGTATTGACCTGATAAACCGGCTGCGCCGTACTTATATTGCTTCCGGGAGCCGCCGAGCTGTTCCACCGGCTTGCATCGAATCTCTCTCCGCGAAACTTGAAAAAAAGTTCCATCAGAAACTGAATACAACTCTGCCTGATCGTAAGCATCGTATTTTCCGGTGTCTGCCTTTCCTTTACCTTCACGGCACCGGACAGATTCTTAAAATGTGTGGTGATGTCTTCCAGATTCGCAGCGCTCTCTTCATTCTTCTCATCGGTCTCTGTCTTCTCACTCTCCGGTTGTTCTCCGGAATTGACCAAATTGCCGAACAGACTGCCCAGCCCGCCATATGCCTGATACTGAGCCGCGCTAAGCCGCATACTGGAGCCTCTCACTGATTTGGTTGTCACAGAAGAGTATCTTCTGGAAGATTCCATTCCCACTACACTGGAATCAATTCTCACTTTTCCCTCCTTTTGTAAAGACCCGCTCCCTGCCTGTCTGTGCCACCGACTGCACCTTCCCTGATGCATGGCAATAGAAAGGACGGTATCTCTTAGGAAAATCCTTTTCCCTCAAAAATACCGTCCATGGTCTGTACATCATTCAGATTCAAGAAGCAATCGTCTGGCCAAGAGCAACCACCCCTCGTACTTTATATATCGGTCGCATGCTCTGAATAATTTAGCAGATATATCCATTGATTTTTATCAAATTCCTTATGCCGTCCGTTATGCGTCTACCCTGTTATAGTTAATCAGGCAGCCTTTCAGGATAATCTGTCTCTCTTCATCCGTCAGTTCACCAAGCCGCAGCGTAAATTCCGTCAGCGTTTCTTCATCGACAGACACTTTATATGCCTTGATCATATCCACTTTATCTTCAACCGCCTGTCTGATATTCGGGAAGAACAGGTAATCCAGATTCTTGAAAGGAAGCTCGCCCTCGTCAATCAGGAACGGAAGCATGCCCCAGTTGATCAGGTTAGAGCGATAGCGCTTCGTTGCATATTCATTAGCAATATTCGCCCAGCCGCCTAACACCTTCTGGCAGCTCGCCGCCTGCTCTCTGGCGGAGCCGTCACCCGGCTTCACCGCGAAGATCGTAGAGCCGAATCCCGTATTCTCATGGGAAGCGTCTGCATAAGTCTTCTTGATCACATTCATCACAGGTTTCACGTCCGGATGTGCCTGACAGGGATGTTCGCCCGCCATTCTTGCTTTCTCCGCACGCTGGATATCCTTGGCCCGTCCCACGTACTCCGGATCTTTTCTGGACAAAGCAAACTCCGCCAGCCCAAGCGGATTGGAACGATAGGAAGATGTCTCTCCGGAAGGAATCAGCTCGTCTGTGGTCGTCACCGGATCGTGAATCTCAGATACGACGCGCAGTACCAGATTGTCCGGCAGTGCTCCCATAGCCGGCCAATCCTTGATGTTGGGGCCGAACTGAATCTCCACGCACTCATCCGCCACGCCCTTGGAATCAAACACACGATTCTTGTAAATATTTGCGTCAAAATGATATTTATATTTTCCGATCTCACCGTCGAACTGCGTCGCCGGTGTCAGCATACCCTTGTTCGCCGCCGTCGCCGCGATGGAACGCGCATCCATAAGCGCCACGGAAGAAATCTGTCCGTNCTGCAGNTTAGANCCCTCCCTGTNCGGNAAGTTTCNCGTAGAATGACGGATACTGAACGCATTGTTCGCCGGTGTATCTCCCGCACCGAAGCACGGACCACAGAATGCCGTCTTAAGCACCGCACCGGTCTCTAAGATCGCCGCAGCACAGCCGTTCTTAATTAACTCCATGTACACCGGCATGGAAGCAGGATATACGCTTAACGTAAAGCCGTCCGCACCGATATAGGAACCGCGCAGGATATCNGCCGCNGCACAGATATTCTCNAATCCGCCGCCNGCACAGCCTGCAATAATACCCTGATCCACCATGAATCTGCCGTCTACCACTTTATCCTGCAGAGAATAAGGCACCGCACCGTCCAGACTCACNTTTGCCCGCTCCTCCACATCGTGGAGCACGTCTTTCAGATTATCATTGACNTCATCAATNGTATANGTGTTGCTGGGATGGAAGGGCATAGCNATCATCGGTCTGATCTTTGATAAATCCACCGTGATCATNCCGTCGTAGTATGCCACGTCCCCCGGATTCAGNTCCTTATANTCCTCTACNCTGCCATGAATATCATAAAATTCNTTAATCTGATCATCNGTCTGCCAGATNGAGGACANACATGTCGTCTCCGTGGTCATAACATCGATGCCGATACGGAAATCAGCGCTTAAAGCNGCCACNCCNGGACCTACGAATTCCATNACTTTATTCTTCACATAGCCATTGCCGAACACCGCACCGATAATGNCNAGNGCCACATCCTGAGGNCCCACGCCCTTCACGGGAGNTCCNGTCAGATAGACACCCACAACGCCCGGCATGTTGATATCATANGTCTGGGACAATAACTGCTTCACCAATTCNGGACCGCCCTCGCCCATGGCCATCGTACCAAGNGCACCATANCGGGTGTGTGAATCGGANCCTAAGATCATCCTGCCGCCGCCTGCTAACATCTCTCTGGCATACTGATGAATAACNGCCTGATGNGGAGGNACATAGACACCGCCGTACTTCTTCGCACANGTCAATCCNAACATGTGGTCATCCTCATTGATCGTACCGCCCACCGCNCACAAAGAGTTATGGCAGTTGGTCANCACNTAAGGAATCGGAAATTTCTGAAGNCCCGAAGCCCGCGCCGTCTGGATNATTCCCACGAAAGTNATATCATGGGATGTNANTTTATCNAATTTAATCTTTAATTTCTCCATATTGCCGGAGGTATTGTGNTCCTGCAGAATACCGTAAGCCATCGTATTCTTCGCNGCTTCTTCCTTAGATACCTCCCTGCCTGTNCTGCTCTTAATCTGTGCCGCCGCCTCTGCACCGTCCGGAACGATCTCGGTTCCGTGGAGCAGNTANGCGCCGCCTTCTGATAATTTGATCATNCTTTCTCCTCCATTCTGAAGCGTTCTGTGAAACGCTCCGCTAGTTTTCCCAACCGTCGGTCTATCTTACCTAGAATCAACTCTCTAAGTGCCCCAACCGCAAGGCAGAGTATCAAAATNNCCGCCGTTATGCCTGCCAGCATCACAAATCCCATCATTCCGCCTTTACTGCGGAATCCNCTGCCAAAAAGAAGCGTCATGCTTACAGTTACCAGCCCATCATTCAATGCNAANACCGCAAAGACATTGCTCGCTGCATTGTTGATAAATCCGGACTTNAAATTNAATTCCTTAAAAAGATAAAACAGAATCACTGCCATCGCAAGGTTTGTAATGCTGTTGTCTTTACACAGATGATGATAAATCCCGCCAATCNTAATCGGTATTTCATGAGATATTCCATTNANAACCCANAGGAGTATAAAAATAACTCCCGCTTTCCCGGGCAGCTTCACATCCCGGTACATCCGTATATATCTGCCTATCATATAGACCATAATCATATGCAGAAGTCCTTTTCCACTATCAGGAACCAGCTCAAAATAGAATAACGTAGGAAGTACACTGAACAAGACCAGAAGCAGGATCAGCAGTCTTTCAAATTCTGCCTGTTTCAGNTGCTCAATGAATTTCTGAATATATCCACTTAAGAAAAGCAGACACACATANCAGGAATAGAACCAGTANTTTCTTGTGATAAAAGGCAGGCATGATTTCACGAGCTGCTCTANCAANNCCGCTCCCTGCATCTGTTCCGGCATAAACAAGCAGAGAAGAGCCGTTTCCAATAAAGAATAGGTGATCATCATGCATTCCATTCTGACAAATTTCCTGATATCGAATTTCACACCGTAATATCCTGAGATCAGCATAAAACATGCCACCCCGATATTACAAATCCCGTTCACCATGCCATTTAGGAAAAACGCGAGCTTNCCGTCCACGAAATAGAACAAATAGACATTCGCATGAATGAATACAATCATATACATTGCAATTATGCGCAGTAATTCATGATTAGAGTTTCTTACAGGTTTGTCCATCATTNTNATCCGTCTCCTGCGAAAGGCACCGATGGGGGTATAAAACCTGCTTTCCACCTTTCTATCCTTCCGCTTCTATTTTATGTTACACCCATTCCGCAGGCGCTTTGTCTTCTCAGGCTTAGGGGACACGCATGCTCTTTCAGAATCTGCACCCGAAACTTATTATATAAGATATAGTTAAGGCGTGCAAGACAATAGGGGATTTTTAATATCCTTTCTCATGAAAATATTTTTGAAAGAAACTATGATTACAATAACATTATACTATATTTCTGTTTTTCTCCTCCACAACATACCTCTCATAATACCCATAATCCTCCACCCTGCAATTCACCCGCANCCGCACNCCTTCTTCCAGATNCTCCGTCTCATACACCACCGCATGNNCATTGAGATAAGATACCGCCCTNCCNTCCGTNTAAGGAATACACAGGGTACACTCTCTGTAACCNCCGGACAGCTTCTTCTCGATCAGGCGNATCAACTCTTCCATACCGATCCGGTTCTTCGCCGACAGATAGATGCTGTTCTCCGACATAATGGGAAGCTGNGACTTCAACTGNTCCGGCTCGATNCCCGCCAGCCCCGGTATGTCGTCCGGCATAACAAGATCACTCTTATTGTATACATAGAGCATGGGAATGCCGTCCGCTCCGAGTTCTTTCAATGTCTGGTTCGTAACCGAGATCTGCTCCCTGTAGTGCGGATCACTGTAATCTACCACCTGCAGAAGAATATCCGCTTCTCTTGCTTCCTCCAGNGTAGAGTGAAANGCCTCCACCAGATGGTGCGGCAGCTTATGNATNAATCCCACCGTATCCGACANNAGNAATGCGTGATGNTTCCCGGGCTCGATCTTGCGCACCGTGGTATCCAGCGTGGCGAAAAGCATNTCCTTCTCCATNACCTTCTTCTCTTCTACGTCGATCTCGTCNCTTCCGTATAAGTCCAGCATCGCNTTCATCAANGTNGATTTNCCGGCGTTGGTATATCCCACCAATGCAACTCTGGGCATACCCGATCCNGCNCGGCGCTTNCGCTGTGTCATGCGCTCCCCGCTNACGTCCTTCAGCTCTCTGCGCAGCTCCGTCANNCGGCGTTCCAACACACGCCTGTCCAGCTCCAGCTTCTTCTCCCCGGCACCCTTATTGCTCAAAGCTCCGCTGCCACCGCCCTGTCTGCTCAGTGCCGCATGAAGCCCTACCAGCCTGGGCAGCATGTACTGTAGTCTTGCCACCTCTACCTGCAATTTCGCCTCCCTCGACCTTGCCCGGCTCGCGAAGATGTCAAGGATCAATGTACTTCTGTCCAGAACCGGTTTATCCAGACGCTCCTGCAGATTGCGAAGCTGCATCGGTGAAAGAGAATTGTCAAATATTATGACATCCGCCTCACATTCCAGCGCCAGTTCCTTGACTTCCTCCACTTTACCCGTACCGATATAAAATGCCTTGTGCACTTCCGGAAGCGTCTGTTCTGCCACGCCCACCACTTCCATATCGCAGGCCTGCGCCAGTGCTCCCAGTTCTTCTAAGGAGAGCAGATAATCCTCTCCGTCGTTTAAGTTTACTCCTACTAAAAATGCTTTTTCCATATATAAATTATTCCTTTCTTCTTCCTATTTTCCGATAACATCGGAACAAGCAGAGCCACTGAATGTAAAGCGTGACCCCGTCCTCATGGGCGTGTGGCAGTCCTGCCTGTTTCAACGCCACCGCCACCTGCCTTTTGGTAAGCGGTCCGCCCTTACCGCATATACCGTATTTCATCGATCGCTCAATGAATTTCTGAAATTCATAGTATGCGTCTCTGCCAAGATCCGGCGTCGCCTTTCTCGTAAAATGCACCAGAACAGAATCTACTCCCGGCATCGGATGAAAATCTTCTCTGCGGAAATAATACGTGATCTTCATATCCCAACCGACCTTAAGTAACAGAGATTTTTTCGTCTCTTTCGGAATCCCCATAAACCGTTTCGCCGCCCCTTTCTCCATCACCAGCCAGATGTCCGTAGGCGGATTTGGCGCCTGCGTCAGTTTCTCGATAATCTGTGTCGTAATGAAATAAGGTATATTGGCGAAAACCTTGTAATCTCCCCTTAACGGCAGATCATATTTCAGAAAATCTCCGTATATCAGTTTTAAGTTAGAATACTGTGCAAGCCGTTTACCCGCGCTCTCATACAGTTTCCGGTCAATCTCCACCGAACAGACCGTACCGGCTTTCCGACACAGAACCTCCGTCAAATGCCCCTTGCCGGTTCCGATCTCAAGAACTGTATCATTTACACGAAAGTCTGCGAGTTTTATGATCCTGTGGATCAGTTTCCCGTTCGTAATAAAATTCTGTGAATCCGATAAATTTTGCTGCGAGATATTTGTGGTATATAAAGTTTTTTCGGATAAATTTTTGACATTATTATAATTCCGGTGACTCCTGCCTTTTTGCATAACGTGCCTCCTTCTTATTGTGTACTCCACAATCCGGTCAATACCGAATCTTTCCTTGAAGAAAGGACAATAAAAAAGCAGGCACAATTCCCGAAACAGAATTTTCCTGCTAAAACGATGCAATAAGGCAAACAGCTCAGATCTGACACTTATGTCACATCTGTCGGTTGGCATATGACAATTTTTATTCGCACGCAAAAAAATCCCATCTACATGAGACTATATATCTGCTTTTCTACTGCCCCTGTCTGCGGGTGCGAGCACAACGAATAAAAATTCCCACGCTAAAGCCACCTTTCTGCTTATATTTCTTTATGAACATGTTAACTATAACACGAATGCTGGCGGATTGTCAATTTTGAATTTATGGACTCTGCAATTATGAAATAAAATACTTGCATTTTTCCACGTAAATCTGCTGCTCTTTCTCCAAAAGCCTAATCAGTTTATCCAGGCTTTTTACTTCTCTATATTCTTTCAACGACTCCAGATACTCATTTCTATTTACATCCTCAATCACCATCGGCACAATTCCGTTCTTTAGGCACTCCCTGAAAAGAATCAACCTGCCTGTTCTTCCGTTTCCGTCTTGAAAAGGATGAATACTCTCATATCTTACATGAAACTCAGACAAAACAGAAATATCTACATCCTGACAACTATACCAATCCATTAATAAACCCATTTCCTGAGCGACATTTTCCGGTCTTACGGTCTGGTATATACCGATCATATTAGGACGTTTCTTATAATCTCCGATCGCATATCCGTTGGCGCGATCTTCGAATACTCCGGATTTCAATTCATAATGAAATTGCTTTATCAACTTTGGTGTCAGCGGCTCGTCAAATGTGTCCACCATCTTATTGAACATCAGAAAGTGTCCGTTCATCTCCTCGACATCTTTTGCTCTGTAATAGTCGTCCGATTTTGGCAGAGTACCGTTATCAAACAAAGAAGCGGTCTGCTCCTCCGTCAGAGTACTTCCCTCGATTTTATTTGAGTTATATGCAAGCGAACGCTGTGTATATGCATACACTCCTGATCTGTCGAATTTTTCCCGTTCTATTTTAAATCTCTCCAGAAGGAACTTTATAAATTCTCTATTTGCATCGCTTCCCACGCCATTCACCTCCATCTTGTCTGCAAACGGAAATCTATGTGCATCAAAAAAGCAACCGCCCAAGCCAAGGATAACGGTTGCTTTTTTGATAAGTAACTTAAAGCCAAGGTGAACCGTTTGCTTTACAAGCAGCACCTTTTATAGCTTTATTATAACAGTATCTTCCATAAAATCAACTAATATTCCGTTCCCCGATCAGAATATCCCGAACCAGAGCAGCTTATTGTCGGCGGGCGTAATCTTGAAGGTTATGCTCTTTGTGCCGCTGTAGGCACCTGTTCCCCGAATAAGGACGGTGGCGGTTCCGCGCTTGATATTGTTGTAATAACCGATGATCTCATAGTCTTCTTCGGTCAGGTAGTTCTTTGTCTTTCCGTGTCGTAGTTTGCCGTGATGGTTCCAGTGTAGTTTCCTATGCTTTATATATCCGTGACCACACTTTATTTTACGCTATTTTTCCTGTTAATCCCACTAAACAAACGGCTAGTTTTAAGGACTTATTTAAAGTTCCAGACTATTTTCTTTTAAGAGAAAATCATAAATGTTCATTGTCGTAATACCGATTTCATCTCTTGTAACATTTACGACATCCTTCACAATGATAATCTTCTTAAAGGAATCATTTACGCGAAAAAGAGAAGCCTTTTCCTGCAACTGCTTTTCTTCTGTCGGCATACTGAATGCAGACTGAATATAATAGCGCTTACTTCCCAGATTTGCCACAAAATCAATCTCCAGCTGCTTCCTCTCTGTTTTCCCCTCTTCGTTTACACCTCTCTTTTCCACAATGCCTACATCCTCAAAATAATATTTGGCAGGCGTTCCGATATACTTTCTTCCCTTGACATCATAGCGATTCGCCTTATTGATCACGAAAGCGTCTTCCAAATACTCTATATACTGCCTGATTGTATTTCCGCTGATATATGACCTGATCACACTTCTAAATGTCGCTTCAATCTTAGGTACATTTGTAAGAGAACCAATAGCCGAAGCCAGAACATTAACTAAATTCTCCAATGCCTGAGTCTTCTCTATGCGATGTCCCTCGGTGATGTCTTTTAAATATGTTTCGTCAAATAGTTTTGTCAAATAAAGTATTTTCTGCTTTTCCGTCTTCATTGATATAGTAAGAGGCAGACCGCCATAAATAGACCACTCCGCCCATCCATGATACATATCTCCCTCATAGACTTGCATAAACTCTCTAAAAGTCAACGGGTAGATATGAACTTCATCACCCCTGCCTCGAAATTCAGTGATAACATCCTTTGATAAGAATTTAGAATTGCTGCCGGTTACATATATATCCACATTCCTGATATGAAGCAGGGAATTTAACACTTCTTCGAATTCCCTCTCCATATTTCTTATCTTTCTTTGATCCAGCTCAATCGCAATGATATGCGATTCCGAAACGCCCTGACCCAACAAATAATCTTTAAAAATATTAAAGATTAAGTATGATTTCCCACATCTCCTGATACCTGTCACAACTTTGATCATTCCGTTATTCATTCTGTCAATCAGGTCATTTAAATATCTATCTCTCTTAATCTCCATGTCGAAACTCCTTCATTGAATATTTTTGACATATTTGGCATTTTTATTCAATGAAATTTTCCAAAAAAACTGCCGCCCCAAAGGACGGCAGTTCTCATTATACTGTCAACTATTTCTTTATGGATTTCTTATCGGTCACAACCGGCTCTTTCGGGAGCACTACCTTATCCAGCTTCCAGATATCATCCACATACTCCTGAATGGTTCTGTCGGAAGTGAACTTGCCGGAACATGCTACATTTAAGATCGCGCTCTTCGCCCAGCCGCTCTCGTTTCTGTATGCCGCTTCCACCTTCTTCTGTGCCTCGGCATAAGCCTTGAAATCCTTCAGGATAAAGTAGGTATCCGCCTTAGCTGTACTCTGTGTATTCAGCAGAGAATTGTACAGCGGTCTGAACAGATCCGGATCGTTGGGTGCATAAGTACCGTTGATCAACTGCATCAGGACTTTACGCACATCGGGATCATTGTTGAAGATCTCTGTGGGATGATAGCCGCCGTAGTTCTCATAACGGATAACTTCGTCGGAACTTAAGCCGAAGATAAACGCATTCTCTTCTCCAACTTCCTCCACGATCTCCACATTGGCACCGTCCATGGTTCCGATGGTCAATGCACCGTTTAACATGAACTTCATGTTACCTGTACCGGAAGCTTCCTTACTTGCAGTGGAAATCTGCTCGGATACATCAGCCGCCGCGAAGATGATCTCCGCATTGGATACTCTGTAGTTCTCAATAAAGACTACTTTGATCTTGCCGTTAATCGCCGGATCGTTATTTACCACATCGGCTACGGAATTGATCAGCTTGATGGTCAGCTTCGCATTGCGGTAACCTGCTGCCGCTTTCGCACCGAAGATAAAGGTTCTCGGATAGAACTCCATATCCGGATGCTCTTTCAACTCATTGTACAGATACATCACATGCAGGATATTCAGAAGCTGACGCTTATATTCATGCAGTCTCTTTACCTGTACATCGAAGATGGAGCGAGGGTCAACCTCCACACCGTTATGCTCAAGAATATATTCCGCAAGACGAATCTTGTTCTGATGTTTAATATTCATGAACTCCTGCTGTGCCTTCACATCGTCCGCATATATCTTCAATCTGCCGATCTGCGGCAGGTCGGTGATCCAGTCGTTGCCCACAT
Source organism: Lachnospiraceae bacterium (assembly GCA_014804355.1). Classification (GTDB taxonomy): domain Bacteria; phylum Bacillota; class Clostridia; order Lachnospirales; family Lachnospiraceae; genus UBA3282. Next base: position 12,748 of record JAAUZY010000040.1, on the reverse strand, counting down.
GTGCCGTAACCCAGTCAGCCAGAAGCGGATTCGCATGTAACAGGAAACGTCTCTGGGTGATACCGTTGGTCTTGTTGTTGAACTTCTCCGGCATCATCTCGTAGAAGTCTTTTAATTCCTGATTCTTCAAGATCTCCGTATGCAGTCTTGCCACACCGTTGACAGAGTAGCCTGCCGCAATGGCAAGGTGTGCCATCTTCACCTGTCCGTCGTAAATGATCGCCATCTTGCGCACTTTATCATGGTTGCCCGGATATTTCTGCTCGATCTGTGCCACAAATCTGCGGTTGATCTCCTCCACGATCTGGTAAACACGGGGCAGTAATCTGGAGAAAAGCTCAATAGGCCATTTCTCAAGAGCCTCGGACATAATCGTATGATTGGTATATGCGCAGGTCTTAGTCGTTACTTCCCACGCTTCATCCCATGTCAGATAGTGCTCATCCATGAGGATACGCATCAGTTCCGCGATCGCAACCGTAGGATGGGTATCATTCAACTGGAATGTAACTTTCTCATAGAACCTTCTGATATCTTTATGCTTCCTCATATATTTCGCTACGGCTTCCTGTACGGAGGCAGAGATGAAGAAGTACTGCTGTTTTAAGCGCAGCTCTTTGCCGGCATAATGGTTATCGTTAGGATATAACACCTCCACGATATTTCTCGCCAGATTCTCCTGTTCTACGGCTCTCTGGTAATCTCCTTTATCAAAAGAATCAAGCTGGAAGCACTCTACAGGCTCCGCATCCCAGATACGCAGTGTATTAACGATACCGTTGCCGTAACCTACTACGGGCAGATCATAAGGAATGGCACGTACTACCTGATAGCCTTCCTGTCTGAAATTACTTCTGCCGTTCTCGTCCACATAGACATTCACATATCCGCCGAATTTGACTTCCTTAGCATACTCCGGTCTTCTCAGCTCAAAAGGATTACCGTCCTTAAGCCAGTTGTCCGGTACCTCTACCTGATAACCGTCCCGGATCTCCTGCTTAAACATACCGTAACGGTAGCGGATACCGCAGCCGTAAGCCGCATACCCCAAAGTTGCCAGAGAGTCTAAGAAGCAGGCAGCAAGACGTCCTAAACCGCCGTTTCCGAGTGCTGCGTCGGGCTCCTGATCTTCCACTACGTTAATATCGATGCCCAACTCCTCAAGCGCCTCTTCTACAGCCTTATACGCCTGCAGGTTGATAATATTATTGCCGAGGGCACGCCCCATCAGGAACTCCATGGATAAGTAGTATACCATCTTAGGGTCCTGCTTGTCGTATTCCTTCTGTGTCGTCAGCCACTGATCCACGACTGCATCCTTAATCGCATAGGATACCGCCTGGAAAATCTGCTGATCTGTTGCTTCCTCAAGTGTCTTTCTGTAAAGCGTCCTGATATTATACAGAACACTTCTCTTAAAAAGCTCTGTATCAAAGGTTGTTGTTACAGCTTTCTTTGCCATTTGTATGCCTCCTCGTTTGCTCTTGGATCTGAAAAACAATGTCTGTCTTAACTCCATTTTATTATTATATCTTGTATTTCTGTTTTTGACTATAAGCAATGTGCTTAAATTGTCAGAAATATGCTTCTACACTTTCTCTACACCAATCGTAACCTTCTCCCCATTGACATTCCACTCTTTGGCGACTGCCAATGCTTCCCCGGTCACGATCGCCTCCGCCAGCACTTTACCGGAAATCGCCTCTGCATTCTTCTGCACGATCCCGGCCACCTTGTCATTGCCGTTGATAGAGACTTTGATGTGATCCATGACTTCAAAACCTGCATCCTTACGCATGGTCTGTATCTTACTGATCACCTCGAAGACAAAGCCTTCCTCGATCAGCTCTTCGGTCAGGTTCGTGTCAAGCACAACGGTAACACTGTTGTCGGCCTCGGACACATAGCCGTCTTTCTGTGCTGTCTCGATGAGCAGGTCTTCCTCCGCTAATGCGATCTCCACGCCGTCCACATCGAATTTCAGGGCACCCTGCGCTTTCAGTTCATCCATCGCCTTAGTGCCGTCCACCTCGCTCAAATATGCTCTGATGCCGTTAAGCTGTTTGCCGTATTTAGGTCCTACAGTCTTAAGCTGCGGTTTGAAGCTGTAGCTTGTGAAAGCAGACACATCATCGCTGAACTCGATCTTCTTCACATTCAGCTCATCCCTGATGATATCCTGATAAAATTCACCGAGCGTATGCTCCGCCTTGACAAACATGGTACCGATGGGCTGACGGTTCTTGATATTTGCCGTATTACGCGCCGCACGCCCCATGACAACAATCTTAAGCACCTCTTCCATGTCATCCTCAAGCTGCTTGTCGATCATCTTTTCATCCGAAACGGGGAAGTCACACAGATGGATACTTTCCGGTGCGCTCTCATCAACGCTCCGCACAAGGTTCAGATAAATCTCCTCTGTCATAAACGGAATCATCGGTGCGGCACATTTGCAGATCGTAACCAGCGCCGTATACAATGTCATGTAAGCATTGATCTTATCCTGCTCCATGCCCTTCGCCCAGAAACGCTCACGGCTTCTTCTCACATACCAGTTACTCATCTCGTCTACGAACTCGTCCAAGGCACGTGCCGCCTCCGGAATCCTGTAGTTGTCCAGATTGGTGTCCACTTCACTTATGACTGTATTGAGTTTGGATAACAGCCATTTATCCATAACCGGAAGTTTATCATACTCTAAGCTGTATTTCGTCGCATCGAAATTGTCGATATTCGCATACAACACGAAAAATGCGTAGGTATTCCACAACGTACCCAGGAACTTGCGCTGCCCCTCCTGCACTGCCTTACCGTGGAAACGGTTCGGAAGCCATGGAGCGGAATTGATATAGAAATACCAGCGGATCGCATCTGCGCCGTAAGTTTCGAGCGCCTCGAAAGGATCTACCGCATTGCCCTTGGATTTGCTCATCTTCTGTCCGTTCTCGTCCTGCACATGCCCCATAACGATGACATTTTCAAAAGGCGCACAGTTGAACAGCAGCGTAGATTCCGCCATCAACGAATAGAACCATCCGCGGGTCTGATCCACAGCCTCAGAGATGAACTGCGCCGGGAACTGTTGTTCAAATAACTCTTTATTCTCGAAAGGATAATGGTGCTGTGCAAAAGGCATGGCACCGGAATCGAACCAGCAGTCGATCACCTCCGGCACACGCTTCATGGTCTTGCCGCAGTCCGGACAGGTAATTGTGATCTCATCAATATAGGGTCTGTGGAGTTCTACCGTCTGCGCCGCCGGATTGCCAGACATCTTCTCCAGTTCCTCACGGGAACCAATGGACTCCATGTGACCGCACTCTTCACATTCCCACACATTTAAAGGCGTACCCCAGTAACGGTTACGGGAAATACCCCAGTCCTGAATATTCTCAAGCCAGTTGCCGAAACGTCCCTCACCGATGGACTTCGGAATCCAGTTGACAGTCTTATTGTTGCGCACCAGATCGTCTCTTACCGCCGTCATCTTGATAAACCACGATTCACGGGCATAATAGATCAGCGGTGTGTCACAACGCCAGCAGAACGGATAGTCATGCTCGAACTTCGGCGCGTCAAACAGTTTGCCCTCTTTATCTAAATCTTTTAAGATCTCCGGATCGGCTTTCTTTACGAACAATCCCGCGTAGGGCGTCTCCTGTGTCATCTCACCCTTGCCGTCCACGAACTGTACGAAAGGCAGGTCATACTTGCGTCCCACCTGCGCGTCGTCCTCACCGAAGGCAGGCGCGATATGAACGATACCTGTACCGTCCGTCATCGTAACGTAGTTATCACATGTCACGAAATGCGCTTTCTTCTTCTGTTTCGCCGCCGACTCGCCTGCACAGGCAAAAAGAGGCTCGTACTCTTTATACTCCAAATCCGTTCCTACATAAGTCTCCAGAACTTCATAGGCGGGCTTGCCTTCTTCAGCCAATTTTCCTAATACATTATCTAAAAGCGCCTGCGCCATATAGTAAGTGCAGCCGTCCGCCGCTTTAACCTTGACATAAGTCTCATTCGGATTCACGCAGAGCGCCACATTGGAAGGAAGTGTCCACGGTGTGGTCGTCCATGCGAGGAAGTAAGCGTCCTCTCCTACCACTTTGAAGCGCACCACTGCGGAACGCTCTTTTACTGCTTTATACCCCTGCGCCACCTCGTGGGAAGAGAGCGGGGTGCCGCAGCGCGGGCAGTAGGGAACGATCTTAAAGCCCTTATATAATAAGCCTTTATCCCAGATCTGCTTCAGCGCCCACCATTCGGACTCAATAAAGTCGTCATGATAAGTTACATACGGATCGTCCATATCCGCCCAGAAACCGACCGTATCGGAGAAATCCTCCCACATGCCCTTATACTTCCAGACAGATTCCTTACATTTGCTGATAAAAGGGTCTAACCCGTACTCTTCGATCTGCTCTTTGCCGTCCAGACCCAGAAGTCTCTCCACTTCCAGTTCTACCGGCAGTCCGTGGGTATCCCATCCCGCTTTACGGGGAACCATACATCCCTTCATGGTGCGGTATCTGGGAATCATATCTTTGATAACACGGGTCAGCACGTGTCCGATATGGGGCTTGCCGTTTGCCGTCGGCGGTCCGTCATAGAACGTGTATGTCTCTCCCTCCTTGCGGGAATCCATACTCTTCTGAAAAATGTCATTGTCTTTCCAGAACTGACAGACTTCCTTCTCTCTGTCTACGAAATTTAAACTTGTGTCAACTTTTTGATACATGGTGCGCTCCTCCTAAAAAAATGAAGACCTCATCCCGTAAAAGGACGAGGTCAATGTGCTCGTGATACCACCTGTTACGACGTACTGCCATCTTAAATAGAATAGCTATACGGTTCCCGATAACGGCGGGAGGCCGTCATTCCCTACTTATTTCCGCTTAAGAAAAGTTCGGTCTGAAACTCGGAAGTGATCTTCCCTGATCCCCTACTCGCACCGGTCTTCCACCATCACCGGCTCGCTGTGCCTTTGAGAAATCAGATACTGTCTTCTTCAACGTCTGTTATTATTCTTACCTATATTTTATATTACATCTTCCTTCCTGTTGTCAAGATGCTTCCTGCTATTTCATATAAACCTTTTGCCGATGTGTATAATCATTTGTCAAATCAACCTGACTTCACTCCCGCAATGCTGTATACTGAAGATACTTAGAATCTCTTCCATCTTCCGAAAATTCCTCTAACACAGTAAACCCGTTTTTTTCGAGGACTCGTATTGATGCAAGATTATCAGCGAAGGCAAAAGCGCCAATTGTGTTAAGTTCATATTTATTATGTACTTCTTGCAAAAACAAAGCCACAGCCTCTGTTGCAATTCCTTGTGACCAATATGCCTTTTCAAAAATGCAGAAGCTCAGCATGGCATTTGGCTCTTCATTTACATCAATGCAATAACACCAAATATCGCCAATATAATTTCCATCTGCTATAATTATTTTCCCGTAACTTTTTGCATTTGCAAGTAATGTTTTTCTATAATCCTCCAGAGCTTCTTCTACAGTCTGGGCTTTTTGCGGTAATACTGCTTTGATCTCTGGTTGTTTAGCTTTCTCAAAATAGATTCTGACAGTATCAGCAGTCCTGTTCCCTAAGCATATGTTCATCGTATCACCCCTATACACTTATATTTACTATTTTCTCTCTGCAACACAAGGAATTTCATCAACCAGTTTCCTTGCCCGCTTGTTCAATCATTTTTTCGCCAACACCCGTAAAGCCTTTGCAAAAATCAACTATATTTTACTATTAAAATATTCCTGCGTAACTTGCAATTGTTTCTTCAATATTTCTCGCCACATGTGGCTATATATTTCACCGGAGCCTTTAGAAACTTTTGTCATTCGTATCTTTCCATCATCATCCGTCTTTCGATAAAAATAATGGTCTGTATCTTTGTATAGCTCCCACCCGTCTCTTTCACAAAATCTCTTTAGTTCNTTCCATCTTGGCATTGCAGCATNTCTCCTATCTNTTNGGGATCATCTATGATTAATGCCTTAAAAATATANGGNATATGTTCCCTCCTGTTTGGACTATGGGAATANGTCNCATATTCATTATAATATTCCANAGAATATTCCAATATAGAATTACCNAGTTTCAGACGTGCCTCATTTTCATCATTCCCATTTTCTATAAGGTCAATTTCGTTAAGAGATAAGGTAACTGTCTGGTCATCTTCTACAAACTTTGTTGCCGTAAAATGGTATGCAGACAAAATAACTTCCATAATTTCCAAATTTGAAAACCACATTTTATCTCTTGTCCGTTTNATAAACTTGGGTTTATCATGAATCACACTGTCGCAGACAGCGCTCCACTCTTTTCTTACGGCNGTAGCTTGCTCCATCAACATATCNATCATCTCCTTTNCACCTCCATTNTANCAAAAGTGTACACTTTGTCAANAGTGTACACTTTATTATATNCATATATGANAAATACTATGCANGAANCTTGCTGCTACTATCNCCTTACTTTATGACTCATTTTCCAGAAGCNTTTACTCACTGCAGGCTTTATGNTTTCTACCAATCTNCATANNCNCTNCCTCNANAAGACTCAACCANCANGNGAATTACCACCCCGTACTCACTTCANGCGTTATTGCAAATCTTCTGTCCCTNCACTATGCTAAAGATATCACAAGCAGCAATCGNGCAAGCACATCTGCCCTGCTNGNTANCCGCNGGAANAAATCAAGCGTAAATNCATTGTATCATAGAAAGGACNCCGNAAAATGGATGATTTAAAAACCGGAACAGTAATCAGCAAAAGGCGCAAGGAACTGGGGCTCACCCAGAATCAGCTTGCNCAAACTCTCAATATATCTTTTCAGGCGGTATCCAAATGGGAAAANGGCACNGCATACCCCGACATCCAGACACTTCCGAAACTGGCTGCNGCACTGAATACAACCGTCGATGCACTGCTCGGCTACAGCAGCGTGGTAACGGATTATGACAGACGATACGATANGGAAGGCTATTATTGGGGACTCATGCCGAACCGTATCTGCTACGATATCATGAAAATTCTTCCGCCCATTAAGCCCTACCGTGTGCTGGATATNGGCTGCGGTGAGGGGAAGGACGCCGTTTTCTTTGCCAAATGCGGCTATGACGTGACTGCGTTTGATATATCCGAACAGGGAATTGAGAAGGCAAAAAAGCTCGCAGAACACAATAAAGTCGATGTGCACTTTTTCAAGGCCGATCTACTTGTTTACCGCCCGGATACCGAGTATGACATCATTTTCAGCAGCGGNGTNNTTCATTTTCTTCCNGAGANCGAACGAAAAGAATTATGTGACAGNTTAAAANCGCATACCNCAGATTCCGGCATAAACGCNNTGAATGTATTTGTCAAAAANCCTTTTATTACGCGTGCNCCTGACAGTACGCGGGATGAGNANNAAAGAAANCCTTGGCATTCGGGNGGAATTATTCGAATATTATCANGACTGGNTNTTCCATACCTGTAANGAAGANATNTTCGATTGCAACAGCGGCGGCATNCCNCATAANCACTGTATGGATACGCTGATTGCGCAGAANATATACNCTNTATAGACTTTCAGTGAAGNTATNAACTTAATCCCATAGTGAGGAAAAGTGAGTCAGNTAAAACTGTCTCATTTCCTCGCCNTGGTCATTAATGTGTTCNTTAATGTAGTTTGCATGCTGTTGCTGCTCAACNGGGTCAATTTNTAAATATCTGTGAATNACAATGTTGCCNNTTTTTTCTTCTTNCAATATCTCAGCATAGATGTCATCCACAATCTCANACTGGTGNACNGATACGTCNGTCTCGCTCTCCCAAGTATGTCCCTTTGTGTTTATCAAGCCNTCTGNNGCAACGANAGTGTAAATGTATCCACGTNTACCGCCGTAAAGTATTTTTAGCTGGTCTGGNAATCTCTCGAAATAATGCTGTTTACCGTCCCTGCGCAGCCCCATAGTGACAAAGTTTTCATCTCTGGTTCGGCAGCAAACCAAAGCGTAACATCTGTCCTCGGTAAAATAAGCAACCGTCTTTTCTGACGTATGAGATTTTGCATTTGCTTTAATGATACTTAATCCACCTATTGTTGTTCCGTGATACAGCATACTCTCCTCCACAGCTACCGATTTATACCGATAATAGAATACCACAATAACACTCATATTCCTATCAAATTTTCATTAAATTTCCTTATTGACTATCAAATACCGCCGCCTTAAAATGAAATAAACTGACACAATATTTAACTTATCACCCCTGAAGTAAAATCCCATTTGGAGTACAAAATATCATGGCATCATGGATGGTTCATCTTAGAGTTGCCTGGCAGCTTTACCGTCAACTGGATATTGAATGTATAAACGAATTTGTTCTGGGAAATATCGCACCCGACAGCGGCGTTCCGACGGAAGATGGAACCGGCTTTATTCCGGATGCGTCAATTTCTCATTTTCGTTCTATAGACGACAATGGAATCAAGAATATACACGAGAATCTGTTTATTGAACAATACCTTACGCCGAAGTGTTGTTCATCATACACCAAAAAAGAATATTCCTTCTTTTTAGGTTATCTGACACACTTGCTCACAGACAAACTCTGGGCAGAAGAAATTGTCTACCCCGCAAAAGAAAAATACAATGCACTATTTTTCTCTGACCGCGATCTATTCTGGCGGACAATCAAAAAGGACTGGTATGATTTAGATTTTATGTATCTGAAATCCAATCCATCATTTGAAGCTTTCCGCATTTATCGTGAAAACAAAAATATCAAAAATACATACGTGGATTTTTTTTCAGAAACCGCGTTCGAAGAACGCAGACAATTTATTATAGATTTTTATGCAAAGGGTGTCACAAATATTGTAGAACACAACACCTATCTGTCAAGAGAGGATTTGGATATATTCGTCACCTCCGCAGCGAGCAAAATCACCGATCAGATTTTGGCGTTAGAACAAAACAATAATGATGAACATTTCCTTTCTTGAAGACATGAAGTTATACTTAGGCGGCGTTCTATGTCGCCTTAGTATAACTTCATGTCTTTTTATACTACGAAACCTTCCGACACCTTCTTGAGTTCCACCGCTGTCTGCGCATTCTGGCGTGTTTCCTGATAAATATCGTTGGTTGCCTCAGAGAGATCCAGGACATTTCCGGCCACACTCTGAATGCCCAAAGCGCTTTCCTCGACAGACGATGAGACCCCGCTGATATTCTGAACAACCGATGAAATCTGCCTGTTTATGGAATCAACACTGCCTTGTATCCTGCTCATAATACCAGAAACATTATCTGCATCATTTAAGTACTGCTCTGACATCGTCTCAAACTTCTTATAATCTTCCATGATATCCGCATCAACAAAATCCAACATCTTCTTGCTGCACGCGCTCAAAGATTGTACAACAGATATCACCTTGTTGTTTAATTCCTGTATTGCGGCAACATTGGTCTTACTGTTATCTGCCAGATTACGAATTTCCTCCGCCACGACAGCAAATCCTCTGCCGGATTCTCCTGCCCTTGCCGCTTCAATGGCTGCATTTAATGCCAGCAGATTTGTTTGGTCGGCGATGCTTAAGATCGTCGCTGTCAACTCATTTACTTTATCAATGCTTCGGCTTTCTTCTATGTCTCTCGACATCGTGCCTTTGATCGACTCAACCATCTTTTCCGATTTTTCTCTGCTCTGTGTGGTTTGTATGCGGATGTATCCGGCTCTCTCCTTTAAATCGGCTGCGAATTCTGTTCCCTCATCCACCTTCACCGTAATATCATCTGTTTCTCCGGAAATCCCTTGCATTTCACCCTTCATCTGATTGACCAGTGACGAAACTTCCTCGCTCCCTGCGGAAAGTTCTTCCATCACTGACGACAAATCAGTAATTTTATCATTGGAGGCTGCGCACTGCACTTCTGTTCTATTGGCTGCTTCTTCCATATATGTAGTGGTTTTCTGAATTCTCAGCGTAATTTTCCGGAAGGATTCTAACAATTGATTCATACTGTCCATCAACTGACCGATCTCATCTTTGCGCTTAACCTCAAACCTTTCGGTCAAATCACCTCTTCCTTCCGAGATCTCCAAGGCAATCTGCTGCATTTTCCGGCTTGTCTGCTTAATAGGACGAAGCATTTCCCTGTAAATGATGAAAATAGAAATAACAGTACTTAATATACAGATGATTGATACGGCCCAATTACTCCTGTTCGCTGCCTGAATGCGGTCTTCCAAATCGACCTGCGCCTCTGCAATACACCGGTCAAAGATTTCCTCCAGATCCACGCATACTTGCTCCTGTGAGAGAATTGCAGTCAGGGCATCCGTTCCCATATACATCTTTGCCCCGACAAAATCATTGTCCTTTCTCAGACCGCTGACCATCTGCATACTATTAAGCATAGCATTGCACCCGATATCGTACTGCTCAAATATTGCTATCAATTCATCGTTTTCCGTCATCGCGCAATATGCTTTCAATTCCGCAAGCTGTCCCTTTACCGCTTCCACCTCGGCATCCAGATTCCCATAGATATCTCCGGCAATCGCAAGATCCTCATCGGAACTGCCTATCAGAATATTGGCATATTTCTGTGTAGTTTCTACCCTTTTACCGACTTTGCCGTACAGCTCCTGAATCCGGATGTAAACTTCATTCATTTGGGATGCGGATTTTTCGATTTTCTTAAAGTCACTATCTGAAAACAAAGTATTGATTAATACTGCAGCTAAAATGACTAACAAACTGATTAAAACTTTTAACTGAATTGATACACTCTTTTGCATATTCACCTCATCCTCGCGTTTTCTTCATACTATACATTTCCTGATCGGCCTGTTTCATAAGCTGGTCCAGTTGGAAGTCCTGTGTCATCGTAACCGACTGAAACCCTATACTCACGCTCATCTCATAAGGTTTCTCATTTTGCCGTCTGCACTCTTCAAGCCGCAGATTCAGATTCTCCGTCAGCCCTGCGAATTCATCACCCTTCGTATACGGCCCTAAAACTACAAATTCATCGCCGCCGTAACGCATGAGAAGCTGATCATCATTCCTGAGCTTTTTCATGTAATCGGCCACCGTCTTAATATAGAAATCGCCTTCTTCATGCCCGTATCCGTCATTTACACGCTTCAACTTATTGATGTCAACAAACAACATACCGATCGGTGTGTTATGCTGCTTACACTCTTTTAGGAGCTTATCTGCGAAGTGGAAAAAACCGGCCCTGTTATAGATCTGTGTCAGGCTGTCCAACATCCAGACATCCTTGAGTTTCTTTACCAGACGTTTCAGTTCTCCCTGCTTACGCATACTTTCCAAAGCATTTGAGATATTCATAAGCCATACTTGGAACTGCGTGCTGTTATACGGAAGTTCGCTGCCACACATGACCAAATATCCAAGACAGTTTCTTCTGAAATGTACAGGTGCAACAATACACATGCGGTTAGCGATCTTTTCCATGCACTCCTTTGGCAGAAGTTCTTTACACTCAAAATACGGATATTCCGTAAAGGTGCCGTTTTCATATGCAACCGGAATATATATTTTCTCGGAATAATCTTCTTTGATCCGATAATCATACTCGATCGTATCTTCCGACACACTGTCCTCGCAGAGACACAGATACGCAAAAGAAAAATCCAATTGTGCTATATATTCCTTTAAACATTTATAAAAATCCTGCATATTATCACAATCATTCAGATCGGATACCATGTTCTTATTAATTTCCGCCATATTGACGACTGCAAGCTTATTGCTCACATTTTTTAACTGTACTTCCGAGAGATTGCGTATCTTGTGCTCCTGACATCCGCAGCTTCCTCTGTAGTGGTATTTCACCTTAAATATCCGGCTTACTGTCTGCCTTCCTTCTGCCAGAGCCTTACAGGCTTCATAACCAATCTGGCTCTGAGGTTTCTCTACCGTTGTAATCTTCGGTGTCAGGTTAGAGGCATCCGATGTATGGTCAAAGCCCGTAATTAATATATCTTTGCCCACCTGAACGCCACGGCCGCAAAACTCTAAATAAGCGCCCAATGCCATATCATCATTGGCACAGATCAGCGCGTCCGGCAGTTTTTCACCGGATTCCATCAGACGCTCCGCAAGCATTCTGCCGCCATCTATCCAAAAATCACCATAGTGAATCCTATCTTTTCCAAGCGTTAAACCATGCTCCTTTATGGCATCCATAGCGCCTTCTAATCGTTCAACGCTTTCCAGGTTCTGCTCCGGTCCGGATAAATAGCAGATGTCCTGCACTCCGTGCACTTCTATCAAATGAGATACAATACCCCGCATAGCTTCCCGATTATCTACATAGAATGCTGGTATTTCGGGAATATGGCTTTCAATACTAATGACAGGCGTGCCGGACTCTATGATCTTCTGTGTGATTTCAGCCGCAAACTGTTCATTCTGTATGGTATCTCTCGCAAAAATAATTCCGTCATATTGCGTAAGATCCGGTAAAAATAAGATCTGAAATTCCCCGATTCCATACTCCGACTGCCTGTACATATCGCCATTGCAGGTGAATACGAAAATATTGATATTTTCTTCATCTGCATATTTTCTGATTCCTTCCATAAGGCGGCTCTGGGCTTCATATGCAATACCGCCGACAAACACAGCAATTTTCATAGGCTTTCTCCATTATTGTCAAAACAATATGTTCCGCATTCCAGCAGGCAGCTCTTGCCG
>JAAUZY010000039.1 GCA_014804355.1 Lachnospiraceae bacterium | reverse complement strand
TATTTCGCTGCGGAACCGTAACCCGGACAGTGATCCGTCACAGGCAGATCGTTGTCGATCGTCTTAGGAACACCCATGAATCTCTGCGGCTTATTGTGTGCTGCCGCATAGTCGGACAACATCTTCACCGTATCCATGGAGTCGTTACCGCCTGCATAGAACAGGCACTCGATGTCATGCTTCTCCATGATCTCAAAAATCTTCTCATATACATCCTCATGTCCCTCAATCTTAGGCATCTTGAAACGGCAGGAGCCTAAAAATGCGGAAGGAGTTCTCTTTAACAGTTCGATTCCGGTCTCATCATCCAGATAATCGCCCAGATCGATCATTTTATCCTCTAAAAATCCCTCGATACCGTGAACCATACCATAAATTTTCTTTACCCCTAACTTCTTAGCAGCAGCGTATACGCCCGCTACGGAAGAGTTGATAACGGCTGTAGGGCCGCCAGACTGACCAACAACAATATTACCTTTCATTGTCTCTCTCCTTTATCTGTTTTCTTCTTTACTTGTTAGCATACTGCCGGCTCATCAACGGCCGATCCGGTATACTTGTCCGACACTCACCGGACACCAAAACGATTATAACAAATAATTCCAGCAAGCACAAGGACAAACATTCAGTGGTTATAACTTGTCGCTTTTCATTGATTGAATTTCTGTGCAAAAAATGTTACACTTCTATCAATTAAGCGGTAATCACACTTGTGAGAACTACCAATGAATCAAGTGGCAATCATAATTGCGGAAGCTGCCGCCGATCATGTAATCATCATGATCGCAGGCCTGCCGCCAATACAGAAAGGTACAGGTATTAAAATGAGCGAATATATCCTTAGTTGCTGCTCCACGGCGGATCTGTCGGAAGAACACTTCCGTAACCGCTCCGTCTCCTACATCTGTTTTCACTACGAACTGGACGGCGTACAGTATGCGGATGATCTGGGCAAGACAATGCCCTTCGATCAATTCTATGCCGCCATGACAGCAGGGGCGGACACGAAGACTTCCCAGATCAATGTGGACGAGTTTATCACCTACTTTGAACCCTTTTTACAGGAAGGCAAAGATATCCTGCATTTAAGTCTGTCCTCCGGCATCTCCGGTGTGACGAACTCTGCTATGGTAGCACGGGAAACGCTTGCGGAGCAGTATCCCGACCGCAAGATCTATGTCCTCGACTCTCTTGCCGCCTCTTCGGGTTACGGTCTGTTGATGGATAAACTGGCAGACCTTCGGGATGAAGGCAAAAGCATAGATGAAGTATACGAGTGGGCGCAGGCAAACCGCCTGAAATTAAATCATTGGTTCTTCTCCACGGATCTGACTTTCTATATCAAGGGCGGCCGTATCTCCAAAACCGCCGGCTTTATCGGCGGTATGCTGAATATCTGCCCGCTTTTAAATGTAAACCATCTGGGACAGTTGATTCCGCGATATAAGATCCGCACGAAACGCAAGGTCATCCAGACGATCGTGGACAAGATGGAAGAATGTATTGAAGAAGGACGGAATTACAGCGGCAAATGCTATATCTCCCAGTCCGCATGCTACGAAGATGCCAGAGCGGTAGCCGATCTGATCGAAGAGCGTTTCCCGCATCTGGACGGTAAAGTGCTTATCAACAGCATCGGCACCACCATCGGCAGCCATACAGGTCCGGGGACCGTGGCAGTATTCTTCTGGGGAAAAGAAAGGGTTGACTAATTAGGTCAACCCTTTCTTTTCTATATTAATTCATCAGATACACAAAATATGCCGCATAACACACCAGCATACAGGCGCCTCCCGCCCGTCCGAGACGTTTATTCCTGATCACCAGTACCCACAGCAGCACTGCCGCGGCGATACAGATGACACTGTCCGTAAAGAAGTTAGCCGCATAGGCAACCGGGGTGATCAGTGCCGAAGTACCCACTACAAAGAGAATATTGAAAATGTTACTGCCCACAATATTACCCACAGCGATGTCCGCCTTGCCTTTGATCGCCGCCGTTGCGGAAGTCACAAGTTCCGGCAAAGATGTGCCAAAGGCCACAATGGTAAGTCCGATCAGACGCTCACTCATACCAAATATTCGTGCCAGTGCTGTCGCCGCATCCACCGCCACATCGGAGCCGAGCACGATCATTCCGCCTCCGATCAGGATAAACAGCAGCATCTTCCAGAGCGGCATAGGTTTGTCCGCCTCACCCGCGCCCTCTTCTTCCGACACGATAGCGCCCTTCTTCGTCATATAAAGCAGATACGCCAGATAACAGAGCATCAGCCCCCACAAAATCAAACCATCCGAAAACTTAAGAACATTGTATGTGCAGCCGAGTCCCATNAGGATNGCCGATATCACGATCATAAAAGGAATCTCATATTTTACCGTGGATTTCTGCACNGCGATCGGCGTGATCACNGAGGTGATCCCNAGAATCAGCANNATATTCATAATATTACTTCCCAGAATATTGCCTATGGTAATCTCCGCGCTTCCCTTAAGNGCCGCGGAAACGCTGACCGCCGCTTCCGGCAGGGACGTGCCCAGCGCCACGATGGTCAATCCAATCACAAGCTGCGGGATCCCGAATTTCTCCGCCAGCTTGCTTGCTCCTTCCACAAACCAGTCTGCCCCTTTGACCAATAGCACAAACCCCAGCGCCAGTAATGCAACCTGAATGATAACNTCCATAATTTCCTCCGTTCCGAAGCCGNCGGCTTCCNGTCTTTATTATGCCCCGCGCANGAAGCTNCGCATCCATCCCTTTTATATCATAAGNTGTCCTTTCCTATGAAANAAAAAAGACCTTCGGCATGNNACTATGCTAAAAGTCTCGTTCTTTCCATNCATTCGCAGAAAGCGTGTAAACATGACATTCACGTCAGGGTATGTTGCTTACACAGGATAACTACTCCCTCTTAACTTGTGAGATAATGTACCATAACCGCCCCATATTGTCAAGCAGTCCNCTACANTTTCAAACANNTTCTTTACCTCTCGCTTCTTCATCNCCACTCACTANTGTATATTCNTNTCCTCTCGCTCATTACTGTTTTGTCATAGTCGCTACCCAGCGCAGATGAAAGTTAATATCTTAAGGAGCCCCTTAAAAANNGTAAATCGCCTTGCGATTAACTTNGNGAGNTNTGCTTCNCNAACTCGAAATACGTCGNGAACTTTCGCCTGTTACGNTTTTTACGGAGCGAGAGCGCGGCTCCGTAGATATTAACTTCCATCTGCGCGTCCGTCTNCGATNCCCTATAAACANTACCCNTCTCTACCCNATCCTCTGCAACGNNTCCTCCGACAGAATCTTCTTNATATTAACCATAAACAACACCGTCGCCGTAGTCGCAGAGATAACATCCGATACNGGCTCCGCCANATACACTCCCATCACGCCCATGAANTGCGGCAGNATCANNGCCAGCGGGATCANCAGNATAATCTTGCGNANCACCGCAATAAAAAGCGAGACCTTCGCCTGCCCCAGCGCAAGAAAGGTAGGCTGGATACCGTTCTGCAGCCCGAAAACGAGCATCCCCGCCATAAAAATCGGCATAACCTGCCCGGTCAATGACACAAGTTCCGCCTCGTTTGCAAAAAATCCCGCATAAAATCGNGGAAACATCATAACCGTTGCCGTGGTCAGAAACCGAAATCCGAAGCATACACCGATCATCCACCGATACAGTCNTCTGACACGGTCAAANTTTCCCGCGCCATAGTTATAACTGACGATAGGAGCCATTCCCTGTGTAAAACCGCTCATGGGCGCGGAGAAAAACTGCATAATGCTCTGCATGATGGTGAGAGACCCGACATGCATGTCACCTCCGTAAACCTGCAGTCCGTGATTNAAGACAATNCTGATGAAGCTCTCCGTCGCATTCATAATAAACGGCGATATCCCCAGTGNAAACACACTCTTTAATATTCTGCCGTCCGGACGCATACAGCTCTTTCGTATCTTAAGCGAAGACTTTCTGCCCATGAGAAAGCCCACGACCCACAGTGCNCTTAAGGCCTGCGAGATCACGGTAGCCGTCGCCGCGCCTCTGACGCCCATACGAAAACCGAAGATGAATATCGGATCNAAGATAATATTTGCCACCGCCCCGATCAGCACGGAGAGCATCGCCGTCCTCGACCGGCTCTGGCAGATGATGAANGCATTTAANCCAAGCGCCAGCTCCACAAAAAGCGTTCCCGCCAGATAGANGGACAGATAATCCGTCGCATAGCCGATGGTGGACACGCTAGCCCCGAACATATAGAGCAACGGNTTCTGAAACGCATAGAAGAACNCCATCAGCGCCACGGTACAGATGAGCAGGAANCTGACGCTGTTNCCNAGTATCNCCTCCGCCCGCTGCCGNTCACCCTTCCCCAGCCAGATCGCCGCGAGCGGTGCCGCACCNTTACTGATGAAAGCCGAGAATGCCGAGACAAACATGGTGATACAGAAGGTAACGCCCACGCCCGTCAACGCATTTGCGCCCACACCCTCCATATGTCCGATATAAATCCGGTCAATGATACTGTATAAAATATTGATGATCTGCGCAACGATTGCGGGAAACGTCATGCTCACCATCAGTCTGCCGATGGAATCCGTCGCCATCCGCTCCTCACGGGTTTTTGNGNTTTCAGCAGTCATAGTTACACTCCTCTCACCAGCCTGCAAATCCATCCGGCAAGTGCATGACGCGGTCTGCCTACATAACCGAAAAGTGTGCTTGCACATCGAATTTGAATTTGCTACGATACATTATGGAAATACACAATACTATATTATACCGTGATGCCCGTATTTCGCAACCGGCACATAGGAGAATACCATGAAGACCCCCTTTAAAACACNCGCAAAAGTTCTGTCGGCACTCATCATACTGCTGGCGCTCAACATACGCTCCNTCTGCACNTTNCTGTTCTATGCNGGACNGATCGAAACCCGNTTTCCCTCTNCCTGNGCCNCNGCAGAGATNATCTGCTATATNCTGATNNTNTACATTAACTTTTTTCCNACNCTGACAGTGCGTAAANTCTCNACCNCNCGCAATAAGATTCTGGAAGACGGCATCGCCCTGCTGCAAATCTTCCTGATCACCACGGCCTTAGAGATCGTCTGCTGTATTGCCATGCTGATCACAGGGCTTCCCGCCGGAGAGGATACCGCATTCAGCCATCCTTTCTTCTGGCTGCGNCAGTTCGGNCTTGCATTTTTAATCGAGTTTATCCTCTTCTGGAACGGCATTCTGCGNGTCTATGNGACCTCCGTACANCTTGGCATCAAATGGCGNGTGATCGGNGCCGNCTGCGGTCTGATTCCGGTCGTACACCTGTATGTGCTCTGCCGGATCATTCGGATTGCCGGCAATGAAGTCATCTATGAAAATGAAAAGCACCTGCTCAATCAGGTGCGCGCCGAGAATCAGGAATGTCGGACGAAGTATCCTGTTTTACTTGTACATGGCGTATTTTTCCGGGATTTTCGCTTCTTCAATTACTGGGGCAGAATCCCCGCAGAGCTTAAGAGAAACGGGGCTGTTCTGTTCTACGGAAGTCAGCAGTCCGCCGCTTCCGTAGCCGATTGCGGAGAAGAACTTGCCGCGCGGATCAGACAGATCAGGCAGGAGACGGGCTGCGATAAGGTCAACATCATCGCCCACTCCAAGGGCGGTCTGGACAGCCGCTATGCAATCTCCAAATGCGGCGCGGCCCCTTATGTAGCCTCTTTAACGACTATAAACACGCCCCACCGCGGCTGTATCTTCGCGGACTATCTGCTGGACAAGATTCCGGATACCGTATGCAATAAAGTATCTTCCAAATACAACGCGGCACTTACCCTGCTCGGCGATACCAAACCCGATTTTATGGAGGCCGTGCAGGATCTGACCGCTTCCGCCTGCACCGGACGAAACGAAATACTTCCCGACAGCCCGCAGGTATATTATCAGAGCATAGGTTCCCGGATGAACGCTGCATGCAGCGGCAGATTTCCCCTGAACATGTCCTATCCCATGGTAAAACATTTCGACGGGGCCAACGACGGTTTAGTCTCTGTTGACAGCATGAAATGGGGCAGCCGATTTACCCTCCTGACCGTGCCCGGCGGCAGAGGTATCTCTCACGGCGATATGATCGATCTGAACCGTGAAAACATTGCCGGTTTTGACGTGCGAGAATTTTATGTAAACCTTGTCCGTGAACTAAAGGAGCGTGGGCTCTAATGAGATATACTATCTTTTTTTACTCCGCCATATAGATCGCCACTGCCTTCTCGATCCTGTCAAGCGCCTGCTCTAATGACTGCGAGCCGTTCATATATCCGATCCCTTCCGTAAACACCGCATCTTCCAGCATTTGATCGGGAACATACGCCGTATTTACCGTTGACAGTTCTTCCCGCAGCGCTGCAATCAACTCATCCGACGGCCAGTAGATCGTAAAATCAACCATATTGCCTTCCTCATCCATGGTGCAAACGCCGCCGTACTCTCCGTTCTCGCCCAAATACTCCTCTTTCGCCGTAAACTGCTTGTCAAATGCCGCCTGATTCAAGGGCAGTCCTCCGTATGCACTCTGCGCTTCCACAGACAGGAACACATCCAGAAATGCGTAAGCCAGATCAGCCTGCTTTGACGCAGCGCTGATACCCAGCATGGTATACGGCTCAAATACATTGCCGGACTGTCCTTTCATAGGCACGACCTTCGCCCCTTCAAGTCCTTTCACTCTGTCAAGCGATGTTATCTGCATGTAGTTATACGCTGCATCGACCCACCCGGCGATCATATGCTGCTCGCTGCCCACATACGACATGATATCCATATTGACGCTCCAGTCCGTCTCGTCCATGCGCAGCCCACTATATTCCTTCGTCCACTCATTCCGCTGCTCATAATAGCTTATGACTTTCTCATCCAGACCGTCCATCTGGGCATCGAAGATGCGTTTACACTGCTCCAGATACTCGCCGATCACATCCTTGTCTATGCTGCCGTCCGCTGCGACCCATTTCGGCGCACTCACTGCCGCAAATCTTTTCAGGACACCGCGCTCGCCGCTGACGCCGAGAATGTTTTTCGTCGGATACTCCTCTCTGAGTTTCTCCACAACTTTTGCTATATCTGACATATCTGTCACATTTTCCATACCGTCCGATGCAGCCGCAATCTTCGGAACCGAAATCGCCGCCGGAACCACATACGCCTTACCGTCACGGGCGAGCGCGTCGATTATATTATCAAACAATGGCTCTTTTGCACTGTACTCCGCAAGGTAATCGGTCATATCGACCAGCAATCCTTTTCCAATATAAGAGTCAAGCGGCAGACCGTCCATCACCAGAAGATCCGGTCCTTCCCCTGCCATGATCTCCGTATTCAGCTTCTTGATCGCATCCTCCCTCGTCACGGAACTGTCACCTCCCATGCCGACTTGATAAGACACGAAGACATCCGCATGTTCCGACTGATAGTAAGAGATCGCCTGCCTGATCGTATCATCCTCCTTGAGACTGTAAAGCGTCAGTATGTTCTCCGGCACGGAAGGGATGTTGGGATCATAGGTAAACTTGAGCACCTTATTGTTGGAAAAAAGTGCCATAAACACGCCCGACTCAAGCTGCGCCATATCAGTAATACAATAGTTTGGATTAATGAGCTGGGAAAGATTACCGTCCACGATCTGCTCCATCATGTTGCCGCCTACCACATGGCGGTGTATTCCCCTCTTGCCTACAACATAGACGGTACTGTCCTCACCGGGAAGAAGGAACATCGTAGCGTAATCTGTTCCGTTATAGTGCCGGTCATCATAGTTGCTGTCCACAAACTCCTTAAGCACCTCGTCCGGAATAAACGCTTTCGCCTCCAAATCATAAACCGCCGGCGTATCCGCCTCGTCCCAATCGTTGTCGATGACCAACAGATTATCCCTGACCCAGATCCACTGCGGATTATAATCCAGTGTCAGAATCTTCTCTGCACTGCCGTCCCGCTGTACCTCATAGATACCCCGATATGTACTCGCGAAGATACGATTATCCGTGCCAATCGCAACCTGCTCAAAGTGCATCTCCTCTTCCGTCAGCTTCGCTGTCACCGGAATCTCCGTGCCGTCCGGTAAAAACAGCGTCAGATAATAACTCCAGTTAAAGGGATCATCAAACATACTTGATTCCTCCTCAGACTCGTCATCATCTGCATCCGACTCACCATCCGACGTTTCAGATCCGTCTGTGCTATCTGCTCCTTTGTCCTGTGCCTGCACTTTGTCTACCGTATCTGTGCCTGCACCCTGTGTCTCAGCTTCGTCCGCGTCTTCACTCTGCGTATCTGGCTCGTCCGCATTCTTACCCTGTTCCTCTGAACTTCCCAAATCAGCCGCCTCCTGTCCGTCTGATTCCTCTGCCGGCACACTATTGCCCATGTCCGCAGTAATCGCCGCCACCGTGCCGTCCGGAGCCATGCACATACTGTTGATATAATTCCCTTCCTCCCGCATAGCCATATACCATTCCGGCATTTCACTCTCCCACGTAACGCCCTGATCCTTTGATACCAGCGTCCCCGCGTTTTTGTCCAGAATCACCAGACTCCCATCCTCCCGGACACACAGATCCATAGGATACGTTATCCGCTCCGACAAATCGGTCTCTTCCTCCACATACCGTCCCATGGCTGCCGGACCGTTTCCCCCACTGCTTTCATTCTCCTGTCCGCCGTCCGGCATATCCCCATCCTGCCCTACACTTCCGACGCCGCTGTCCGCCCCGCCGTTTCCCTCACCGCAGCCCGCCATAGCAAACACCATACAACCCGCCAGCACAAGGCTAATTATCTTCTTCCAACTCTTCCTACTAATCATATTGATCCTCTCCTCGTATACATTGCTGTCTAAGCCGTCACATTACCGTCCACTCCCAGCCATACTCAACACCCAGCGCAGATGGAAGTGAATATCATAAGGAGTCCCTTAAAAACCGTCGGCACTTAGCGAGGTATTCCACGAGCTTAGTGTCCGCTACGGTTTTTACGGAGCGAAAGCGCGACTCCGTAGATATTCACTTCTATCTGCGCGTCCGTCTTAAATGCTCTGTGAACAATAACGCTCCCAACACAGCCAGCATACCAGATCAATCTCTAAAGTCTCTCTAACTCAAAAAAAATTGTAACTGTTCAGAACAATCTTCTGAACAGTTACAAAAATTACAATATCCTCTTCTTAAACCCGCATATTCCCGGCACGCATTCCTCCGTTACTCCGCCATATAGACCTGCACCGCCTTCTCAATCTTATTCAGCGCATCCTCCAACGACTGCTCATCATCCAGATAAGCGGCCCCCTGCGTAAATACGGCCTCCTCCAGAGTTTTATCGGGGATATAAGCCGTGTTCACCGCCGCCAGTTCTTTCTTCATCGCTGCAATTTCCTCGTCTTCCGGCCAGTATACCACATAGGAGATCATATTGCCGTCCTCGTCGGATGTGGCCATAGCGGTGTACACACCGTCCTCGCCCACATGTTCCGGAACAAACTGTGCATCATATGCCGCCTGATTCAGTGGGAACCCGTCATACACACTTTGCACCTTTGCGGATAAAAAGGTATCCATAAACGTAAGTGCCCGATCAGTCTGTCCGGATGCAGCGCTGATCCCCAGCATAGTCCCCGGCATGAACACACCGCTGCACTGTCCCTGCATAGGTATGACCTTCGTGTTCTCATATCCCTTCGTCCGGTCCAGGGAAAGCAATTCCAGACAACTGTACGCAGAGCTGGTCCAGCCTGCCATGGTATGCTGCGCTCCGCTCACATACTGCATCACATCCAGATAGATTTCCCATTCCATCTCGTCCATGCGTATGCCCATACGCTCCTTAAGCCCTAAATTGCGCTGATCATAGTAGTCCTTCACTTTCTCATCCAGTCCGTCCATCTGCGCCGCGTAGATCCGTTTACACTGCTCAAAATATGCCCCGATGCACTCCTTATCTATCGTACCGTCCGCCTTGACCCATGCCGGCTCACTCGCAGGCGATAACCGCTTCAGAATACCCCAGCCGCCGCTGACTCCAAGAATATCTTCTGTCGGATACTTCTCCCTGTCCTTCTCTATGACCTCCGCCAAATCTGACAAATCTGTCACATTTTCCATGCCGTCCGCCGCGGAAGCGATCCTCGGTACGGCAATCGTCGCCGGTGCCACATAGGACTTGCCGTTACGTTTCAACGCCTCGATTACATTGTCAAACAGAGGCTCCTTCTCGCTGTATTTTGCCAGATAATCCGTCAGGTCAAGCAGCATTCCCTTTTCTACATATGAATCAAGGGGCATGTCATCCATTACGATCAGATCCGGTCCTTCGCCCGCCATAATCTCCGTGTTCAACTTCTTGATGGCATCCTCTCTCGTCACGGAATCCCCTTCGCCCATGCCGGTCCTGTAAGACACGAATACATCCGGATGCTCCGTTTGATAGTAAGAAATCGCCTGTCTGACCACATCATTCTCCTTAAGACTGTAGAGTGTCAACATATTCTCCGGTACCGCCGGAACATCCGGATCATAAGTAAACCGAATCATTTTCCCGCCCGCAAAGAGCGCCAGAAAGACATCTCCCTCAAGCTGCACGGCATCGACAATGTAATAGTCCGGGTTGCCGAGTAATGACAGCCCGCCGTCCACGATCTGCTCCATCATATTACCGCCGACCACATGCCTGTGTATCCCTTCCTGCCCCATCACATAGACAGTTCTGTCCTCACCCGGCAGAATGTACATGGTGCCGTAATCCGTTCCGTTATACATTCTGCTTTGATAGCTGTCAGCCACAAAATCCGAAAGCACCTCATCCGTAACATTCTCCCCCGCAGCCATATCATAGACTAACGGTGCGTCTTCCATGTCCCAATCATTATCTATGATCATCAGCTCATCCTTAACCCAGACCCACGAAGGCGTAGTATCCAATTCCACGATCTTCTTTGTACTGCCGTCCCGCTCTACCTCGTATACCCCTCTTCCGGTACTTGCATAGATACGGCTGTCGTCTCCCATGACCGCCTGCCTGAAATAGCTCTCGTCTTCCGACATGTTCGCCTCCACGGGCACCCGCGTTCCGTCCGGCAAAATAAGTTCCAGATACCACGAAGGCTCCTTTGCATTACTATCTCCCTTAAAATATGATACCGCCACCGTACCGTCCGGTGCCATGCACAGGCCGCTGATCCACATGTCATCCGTTTTATAATCGGCAAACCAGTCCGGTGTCTCGATGCTCCATGTGACGCCCTGATCCCCGGAAACAAGCATTCCCACAGACCGATCCATAATCACCAGTCTGCCGTCCTCCCGCATACACAGATCCATCGGACTGCTCGAAAACTCCGTCAGATCAGTCTCCTCCTCCACATACCGCCCCATAGCGACGGGTTCATCCCCCGTCGTGTTTTCACTGCCCTGTCCCCCGTCTTCGACTGCAAGGTCTGTGGTGCTCCCACCGTCCGTCTTCTGTACGCCCGCATTCCCGCAGCCCGCCGTGGCAAATACCACACAACCCGCCAGCAGGAAACTGATTGCTTTTTTCACGTTATTCTTGATTCCTGTCATAATATGTTTTTCCTCTCCTTTTTTTCAATAAGATTCGAGGACCTTAAGGTGCCGCTCTAAAATTACATGGGCAGATTGCGCAAAATGTTCTTGCAGTCGTCCTGCGTAGGAATATGAGATTTTCTTAATATTCCGTAAGGTATCCAGAAATTCCGGAACATGGATGTTCCGGAAAGCCCGACATGAGCCAGGATGGCGAATAGAGGGCGGTTTCGTCCGTTTGCACAACCTTGCCGGAATATTTTAGAAAATCCATATGACGAAGCCCGACACAAGAGAACATTTTGCGCAATCTGCCCGCTGCATTTGTATTGAGGCACCTTAAGGCACTCAAACCCTACATCCACAATACCAATGCTATCTCTAAAGTCTCTCTAAAGATATTAAGAAATTCTTAGAGATTCTTTAAAGATTAATGTGTTATGATGTTGATGCGGGCGGTACGCGGCGTAATCGCCCCGCATTGCCACTCATTTTTGACAGAAAGGAGCCTTTCCCATGCGCATATTACTGGCGGAAGATGACAAAGATTTGAATAAAGCGATCACATGGCAGCTGACGGGTCAGGGCTACAGCGTAGATTCCTGTTATGACGGCGAAGAGGCCCTCTACTACGGCAAACAGAATATCTATGACGTGATCCTGTTAGACCGCATGCTGCCGTACCGTGAGGGCACAGAAGTCCTGACCGCGCTGCGCAGGCAGTCCATCAATGTTCCCATCATCCTGATCACGGCACTGGGCACTTTGCAGAATAAAATCGAAGGGCTGGATCTGGGCGCGGATGACTATCTGGTGAAACCTTTTGATTTCGAAGAACTGCTGGCACGGATACGCTGCGTCTCCAGACGCTCTCTTGTGCTGAATCCGCTGCCTGATACGCCATCCTATCACGATATTCGATGGACAGCCCAGGAAATGTGCCTGACCGGTCCGTCCGGCAATAGCACTCTATCTAAACGTGAGGGTGATCTGCTGGAAAGCTTCCTGCACACGCCGGAACAGATCATCTCCCGCGAGACACTTCTGCTCAAAGTCTGGGGACCTGACAGCGACGTGGAGGGCGGCAATCTGGACAATTACGTCCATTTTCTGCGCCGCCGCTTAAAGACCGTCGGCAGCAGCCTGCAGATCAAGACCGTCCGCGGAGTGGGATACGGGCTGATCGCACCGAACGCAGACTAGATTTTGATATTCCCTGCCCGGCCGGGCAATGTATACGAAAGGACATCCCATGTTCCGCAAAGCACACTTACTTTTTACCATATTATGTGCCGGAAGCACGTCGGCTATCACCATCATCATGTCGCTTCTCTATCTTCGGGTGGCGGAAAACAGTCTCTACGATAATCAGTTCCGCTCTTTTCAGAATGATATCAGCACGATTACCGCCGGTCTGGAACAGTCCACCACCGTGTCCATACAATGGCTGGCACGGCTTGAGGCACAGAACGGCTACAACATATATGTGGTGGATAACGGCACCGCTTTTCTCTACAACAATCTGCCCGGTTCCAATGACCCGATCGGTCAACGCGCAGACAGCCAACAACTCCTTACAGAGGCTCTGAATGCCTATGAAGCCATGTTTATGATAGATAATCTCACGCCGCAAGGCACTGCTTACACCGGTATCTGGCACGTGGAGTATGAATTTACCTCTGCAGGCAGCACCTACTATGCTTCCCTGATTGATATCGAACGTAACAATACTTTATCACAAATCATCATTCTGTACTCTCTGGCGGATCTTCGCACTTCGATCACGGATCAGCGCATCCTGTTTACCCTGATCGACCTTGCCGCCGTCATGGCGCTTATCGCCTTTTCATGGTTCTTTACAGGCCGGCTCTTAAAACCCCTGCAGGAGAATCATGAGAAACAGATGCAGTTTGTCGCCGCCGCTTCCCATGAACTGCGCACGCCGCTGTCCGTCATTCTAGCCAGCAGCGAATGTTGTGAGACCGCCGATCCCGAAGAACAGCGCGGATTCTTCCAAACCATCCGCAAAGAGGGCCGACGCATGAATCATCTGATCGACGACATGCTGACCCTCGCCCATTCCGGCATGAACCGCTTTCTCATTGAACACGGAACCGTAGAACTGGACACTCTGTGCCTCAATGCATACGAGGCTTTTGAGCCGCTCTGCAGGCAAAAAGGAATCGACCTGCTCTTAACTTTGCCGGAAGCGCCCATCTTACGCTGTCGCTGTGACTCCGACCGTATCGCCCAGGTGCTGTCCATCCTGCTGCACAACGCCGTCAGCTACACCCCTGAGGGCGGACAGATCGAACTGAAGCTTACTTATTGCAAAGAGCGTCGCACCTCTTATGAGATCACCGTAACCGACACAGGTGTGGGAATATTGGAGGAAGATAAGAAACATATCTTTGACCGCTTCTATCGGGCAGAAAAATCCCGAAGCACCAAAGGGCACTTCGGGTTAGGTCTTGCAATCGCCTATGAAATTGTGACCGCCCATCATGGTAAGATCACGGTACAGGATAATCCGGCGGGCGGCAGCATTTTTACGGTAAAGCTGCCGGAGTAGAATCTTTACAGACTCACATCCAGCTCCACAGGGTGCATTCCCGTCAACTCGATGCTTCTTGCGTCCGGCTGCATGGTTCCGGCATACAGCTTATAATGGCTGCCGTCGGCCCTGCGCTCTCCCTGATCGTCTACGACCGTGAACGCTCTGCCGGATACGGTAAGCTCTGTCTCTACGCTCTGCCCCGCTGTTACATGGATTCTCCGAAAAGCGCACAGCGCCGGATTCTTCACCGCATAATCTGAGTCGGTGTTTTTCACATAGATCTGTATCACGTCATCCGTATCGTATGTTCCGCTGTTTACTGTCGTAACTTTGATCCGCACATCCGGAAGTCCGAAACCATCTCTCTCTTTTGACACATCGATCAGCTCCGCATTCGTAACAGCTACCCGCCCGTAAGTCAGACCGAATCCGAACGGATACTGCGCCTTATCCTCCATATAACGGTAAGTTCTGCCTTTCATATGATAATCCGTAAAATCCGGAAGCTGTTCTAAACTATTGTAAAAGGTAATCGGAAGCTTACCGGACGGAGAAACTTCCCCGAATAGAACTTCGGCAATGCTCTTTCCTCCTCTTGCGCCGGGATACCAAAGCTGCATAATGGCGTTAAAATGTTCGGCCGCATAGCTTAAGTCGATGGCGCTTCCTGCCATCAGACAACAAACGACCTGTTTTCCGACGGATGCAACGGCTTCCATCAGATCCCTCTGGGCCTTCGGCAGCAGCAGATCCACCTTATCGCCGGAAGCATAACCGTTGCCCGTATCTCCTTCTTCCCCTTCCAGAGTCTCATCTAATCCGAGGCACAATACGACAACATCACTGTGTTTTGCCACAATCTTGGCTTCCGCCAGCCGATCCCCTTTCATTGCCAAAAATTCCGTTCTCTCCTCAAACAGCGCACAGCCTTCCGAGTACAGCACCCTTGCCCTGCCTTCCGCATATCGCCGGATTCCCTCGGAAACCGTCACATACTCGGAAGAGGTTCCGTAATAATTACCCATCAGCGCCCTTCTGCTGTCCGCATTCGGACCGATGACGCCGATCGTCTTTATTTGATTGATATCAAGCGGCAGGATGCCGTCATTCTTCAGCATGACAAGGCTTTCTTTTGTCATCTGATCGGCCAGTGCCACATGCTTTTTACACTCCACTGCTTCATAGGAAATGTCGTCATACTCTGTCTTGTCAAACAATCCCAGCAGATAACGGGTCGTATACAGACGCACTGCCGCCTCCGTAATGGCTTCTTCCGTAACCAGTCCCTGCTCGTATGCTTCCAGAAGGTGCAGATATGTAGAACCGCAGTTTAAATCACACCCCGCATTGATCGCCTTGGCAGCCGACTGCGCGGGCGTAGCTGTCACCATATGATTCTCGTGGAAGTCCTTGATCGCCCAGCAGTCGGATACAAAATGTCCCTCAAACTTCCATTTGTCCCGCAGAATATCCTGAATCAGCGTTTTGCTTCCGCAGCAGGGCTCCCCGTTCGTTCTGTTATAAGCCCCCATAACCGCTTCCACATGCGCTTCCGTCACCAGCGCCTCAAAGGCCGGAAGATATGTCTCCTCCATATCCTTAGCCGTTGCCTCGGCATTAAACTCATGGCGCATTGCCTCCGGACCGGAATGCACCGCGTAATGTTTGGCGCATGCCGCCGCTTTCATAACTTCTCCTTCTCCCTGCAGCCCTTTGACATATGCCACACCGAGACTCGATGTCAGATAAGGGTCTTCGCCGTAAGTCTCATGCCCGCGCCCCCATCTGGGATCACGGAAGATATTGACATTCGGGGACCAAAACGTGAGTCCCTTGTAAATATCTCTGTCATTTTCCGCTGAAAACTCATTATATTTCGCCCTGCCTTCCGTGGCGATGCAACCGGCAATTTCCCCGATCAGTGCATCGTCAAAGGCTGCCGCCATGCCGATTGCCTGCGGAAATACCGTGGCAATACCTGCTCTTGCCACCCCATGCAGGCTCTCTCCCCACCAGTTATATGCCGGAATGCCCAACCGCTCTATCGCCGGTGCGTCATACCGTAACTGTCCGGCACGCTCCTCCAATGTCATCCGGCTTACCAGTTCTTCCGCTCTGCGCCTTGCTTCTTCTCTTTTCATGCGATCGTCTTATCCTTTCTGATCATCAACATTTTGTGTCCGCAATTATTACATCTACCACCGTAGACAGGAAATCCGAACCCTCGCCCAACCGGGACCGGATCCGGATTAAAAAAAGTAGTGCGGATAACAGGACTTGAACCTGCACGTCATGGACACCAGAACCTAAATCTGGCGCGTCTGCCAATTCCGCCATATCCGCTTATAGTAAGTTAATTGCCGCTGCCATGCAAATGTTTCTTACATGGCAGCGCAATAACCAATCAAAATTACCGTTTACTTCATGCCAGCTTTTTAAGCTTTTCCGAATGCTCCGCCACAACAATTTTAAGCATTTCCACATCCTGAAAAGTGGATTCCATCTTTTCAACATACATGGCATACCGTTTAAATGTATCGGTATAGCACGCCTCAATCGTATTGATCCTCGGCATAATGACATTCTCCTGATACAATTTGATGCGGTGCATTTCGTCTTTCAGCGTCTGTACTTCGTCTTTCAGCGTCTGTACTTCTGCTTTCAGCGTCTGCACTTCTGCCTTCAATGTCTGCACATCTGCTTTTACCTCTTGCAGTTCTGCTCTTAAATCTTGTACTTCCGCTCTTACTGACTGAATTTCTCCATACAGTTCCGCCCTTACTGCCTGAATCTCCTCATGCAGTTCCGTCCTTACTGCCTGAATTTCCTCATGCAGTTCTGTCCCCAATGCCTGAATTCCCTCATGCAGTTCCATCCTCAATGCTTGAAACTCCGCCTTCAGTTTCGTATCAAGCATGTTGGAAATGGCAAGTAGTAGCTCATGATCTGCCATAGCCTGTACCTCCTTATTAAGTTGTACAGCCATTCTCTCTTCTCTCTGTTTTCTAATTGTATCATAGGAGCCTGGCAAAGTCACTATGCAATTTCCACAAAATGATATTTCGTTATAAACGTAATATCGTATATATCAATATCGCTGTGTTCCTCCTTATGTCTCCTCCACGCGAATAGCATTTCCACTCACATTATCTTCTCCTATGTGCCGGATAATATTCCTGTTGATTCGAACCATAAAAATGACCGTCATGAGTAACGACATCAGCTCTGCGATCGGGAATGCCCACCATACCTGATTGACATCACCCGACAGTGCAAGCAGATACGCCGCCGGAAGCAGCACCACCAGCTGTCTCGCTATGGAAACCATCATGCTGTATGTAGCGCAGCCAAGCGCCTGAAATGCCGTTCCGCACACAATGCCGAACCCGGCAAATACAAAGCTGTAGCTGATCGTACGCAGCGCCGACTCACCGATTGCCAGCATATCATCGGAGGCGTCAAAGAGTCTGAGAAGCATGTCCGGAATCGTCTGGAAAATAATCAGACCGATCACCATAATGCCTATCGCATACTTCACTCCGCATTTCAGTGAATCGGTAAAACGATCCTTTTTCCCTGCACCGTAATTATATGCCAGAATGGGAACCAGTCCGTTATTCATGCCGAATACCGGCATAAAGATGAAACTCTGTAATTTAAAGTATACTCCGAATACTGCCGTCGCCGTCGAACTGAAAGTGATCAATATCCGATTCATTCCGTAAGTCATAACCGAACCGATCGCCTGCATGATGATAGACGGCACGCCGATCTTATAAATCAGTTTAATGATCTCCGCATCAGGCCTAAGCGCCTGTCCGGTGATCTGTATTTCATTGTTTTTCTTCATATTAATGGCACCGGCCAACAGACCCGCCGTAATCTGCCCGATTACAGTCGCCACAGCCGCACCGCGCACACCCAACCGCGGCATTCCGAACAGTCCGAAGATAAAAATGGGATCCAAAATAATATTGATAATAGCACCGCTCCCCTGCGTAACCATAATATAAAAGGTCTTGCCTGTCGACTGTAACAGCCTCTCAAAGGTAAACTGCATAAACATACCAAAAGACAAACAGCACACCACCGTAAGATACTCACAGCCGTACTGTACGATCTGCGCATCATCTGTCTGACTCAGATAGAATCTTTTCGTCGCAAAAAGACCCACCATCAGAAATACGAAATAGCTGATCGACATCAAAAGCATGCCGTTTCCCGCTGCCTTGTTTACGACCTCCTGCTTCTTTTCCCCCAAAGCCTTAGACAATATCGCGTTAATACCGACACAGGTTCCTCCCCCGACTGCCACCATCAATGTCTGAATCGGGAAAGCAAGTGACACTGCCGTCAGTGCATTCTCGTTGATCCGTGACACAAAGATACTGTCCACCACGTTGTAGAGTGCCTGTACCAGCATGGATGCCATCATCGGCAGGGACATCGTAATCAGCAGCTTATTGACCGGCATAACGCCCATTTTGTTTTCTCTTGTCTGTTCCATCATATCTTCTTGTTTCACCTTGTCTTTCCATTTTTATCTCAACATATTCATATCGGATGTTCTATGAAATAAAATGCATCGTAACTGTTCAGACCTCCGTTCTTCACAGTTACGAAGATGCACCTTCTGAACAGTTATAATGCATCAAAAAAACAACCACACTTCCTGGAGTTGGGTTGCTTTAGTGAACCACTGGGGATATCGCCCTGGGGTTCGAATCCCCATTTTTACACTAAGAACTAATTTAGTGAACCACTGGGGATTCGAACCCCAGACAACTTGATTAAAAGTCAAGTGCTCTACCACCTGAGCTAGTGGTCCATGAACTGGGCTAGCTGGATTCGAACCAGCGCATGCAGGAGTCAAAGTCCTGTGCCTTACCGCTTGGCGATAGCCCATTATTCCCTCGGATAATACACCCGAGACAACTTGCGGCGAGGTATCTGACGGTCGCAGATCACTGCGTCCCTGCACCTTCCCGTGTAAGGGTGGATAGAGGGACTCGAACCCTCGGCCTCCAGAGCCACAATCTG
This sequence comes from Lachnospiraceae bacterium, assembly GCA_014804355.1. Taxonomy (GTDB): domain Bacteria; phylum Bacillota; class Clostridia; order Lachnospirales; family Lachnospiraceae; genus UBA3282. The sequence goes on along the minus strand of JAAUZY010000039.1, from coordinate 31 downwards.
GCGCGCTAGCCAACTGCGCCATACCCACCAT
>JAAUZY010000038.1 GCA_014804355.1 Lachnospiraceae bacterium | reverse complement strand
CGTATCTGCGGCAGCATTCAGAATCGAGGTAACTATGTACATCATCGTAGGTCTGGGGAATCCGGACAGGCAGTATCAGAACACAAGGCATAATATCGGGTTTGACGTGATCGATGTCATTGCCTATAAGAATAACATTACCGTGAAGGAGCGCAAGCATAAGGCGCTTATCGGCAAAGGGGTCGTGGGCGGACAGAAGGCAGTCTTAGTTAAGCCCCAGACATACATGAATTTGAGTGGTGAAAGCGTCAGGGAAGTCATAGACTTTTATAAAGCAGACGAAAAGAGCGAGCTGATTGTGATCTCGGATGATATCAGTCTGGATGTAGGGCAGATCCGCATTCGGAAAAAGGGGAGTGCCGGCGGGCATAACGGACTGAAGAATATCATTCTGCATCTTGGACATGATGAATTCCAACGGATCAAGATGGGCGTGGGACAGAAACCGGAAGGCTATGATTTAGTGGATTATGTATTGGGGCATTTTCCCAAGGAAGAACGGGAGATCATGGATGAGAGCGCTATGCGCGCGGCGGATGCCATTGCAGTAATGATCGCCGAAGGTGCGGATGCAGCGATGAATTTATTTAATAAAAAGATACAGCAGACATAAGAAAATGACTTGTTGACAAAAGATTATACGGAAACAAAAATCATGGAGGTAAGATGTGAGGACTTTGCTTGCTCCCTTGGAAGAATTGGGAGAATATGAAGAAATTAAAAAAATGCTTGTAAAAGACCGGGCTTCCGTGGCACTGAGCGGGTGCGTGGACTCGCAGAAGCTGCATATGATCTATGGGATCGGCGAGGAATTTCGCTATAAAATGATTGTGACTTTCAGTGATCTGCGGGCGAAAGAGCTATATGAAGATTATAAGTTTTATGACAGAAATGTCATGTTATATCCGGCCAAGGACCTGATCTTTTTTCAGGCGGATATTCACGGTAATCAGCTGACAATGGAACGAATCAGATGTCTGCGGCGACTGATGGAGGGCAGACCCACTACGGTGATCACCACCTATGATGCCCTGATGGCGCCACAGCCGCCGATCGATGCATGGAAAAAGCATATAATACACTTGGATAAACGAAGCAGCATAGATGAGAGTGAGCTGGCGGCGCGTCTCGTGGAGCTGGGATATGAAAAGAATTATCAGGTGGAAGCGCCAGGGCAGTTCAGCATTCGCGGCGGTATCGTTGATATTTTTGATCTCACAGAAGAAAATCCTTACCGAATCGAGCTGTGGGGAGAAGATGTGGAGTCCATACGCAGTTTTGATATTCTGAGTCAGCGTTCCATTGAGCAGCTTGAGTCAGTCACGATCTATCCTGCAACAGAACTAATTCTGTCGGAATTTGAATTGCGGGATGGACTTAAGAAGATTCAGGAAGAGTGTAAGAAACATACGGCTAAGCTGCGAAAAGAGATGAAGACTGAGGAAGCGCATCGAATCGAGACGCAGGTAAAAGAACTGGTGGAGCAGTTGCTGGAACTTGGATTGTCCAGAAATACGGTGAATTTAGAGAGCTATATACGGTACTTTTATACGGAACTGTCAACTCTCCTTGACTGCCTGTCAGACGATGCGGAGATTTCCGGCAGGCAGGGCACAAGCTGCGTTTTCATAGAGGAACCGCTGCGGGTTAAGGAACACGTGTCGGCGGTAGAATTGGAATTTCGGGAAAGCATGATGCATCGTCTGGAGAAGGGTTATATTCTGCCCGGACAGATGGATATCCTCTACAGTGCGGAGAAGACGGCGGCGAGGATCACGAAAGGCAGAGTTGTGACGCTTTCCATGATGGATGGCAGGAATCCTCTTTTTAAGGCGGACAGAAAATTTGATATTCAGACGAGAAGTTTATCTTCCTACAACAATAGTTTTGAAGCATTGGTGAAAGATCTGGCCGGTTATAAGAAAAGGGGGTATCGTATCCTGTTGCTTTCCGGTTCCAGAACGAGGGCGAAGCGTCTTGCGGAAGATCTGCGTGAGCAGGAGATCAGCGCCTTTTATACGGAAGATCCTATGCGGGAGGTGCAGCCGGGTGAGGTCATGACCTACTATGGCAGGGTGCTCAAGGGATTCGAATATCCTCTTTTGAAATTTATCGTGATCTCGGAGAGTGACATCTTCGGCGCGGAGAAGAAGAAAAAGAGGAAGAAGCTTTATCAGGGACAGAAGATCAATGATTTCAATGAGTTAAAAGTGGGAGATTACGTGGTGCACGAGAGCCACGGACTGGGGATCTATCAGGGTATAGAGAAAGTGGAAGTGGATAAGATCGTCAAAGATTATATGAAGATCTCTTATCGGGATGGCGGCATTCTCTATGTGCTTGCCACAGGTCTGGATGTGATTCAGAAATATGCTTCTGCGGAGTCGGGCAGCAAGCCTAAGCTCAATAAGCTGGGTACACAGGAATGGTCTAGGACCAAGTCAAAAGTGCGCACCGCGGTGGACGAGGTGGCGCAGGATCTGGTAGAACTGTATGCGGTCAGACAGCAGAGTCAGGGCTTTAAATACGGGCCGGATACTGTCTGGCAGAGGGAATTTGAGGAGATGTTTCCTTTTGAGGAGACGGAAGATCAGGTGAATGCCATCGCTGCCACGAAGGAGGATATGGAGAGCAGTAAGATCATGGATCGTCTGATCTGCGGCGACGTGGGATACGGCAAGACGGAAATCGCGATCAGGGCGGCGTTCAAGGCCGTGCAGGAGGGAAAACAGGTGGTATATCTGGTGCCCACTACCATTCTTGCACAACAGCACTATAATACTTTTGTGCAGAGAATGAAGGAGTTTCCGGTACGGATAGATCTGCTGTCACGTTTTCGGACAACGGCGGAACAAAAGAAGACTGTGGCAGACTTGAAGAAAGGCATGGTGGATATCGTGATCGGCACCCACCGCGTCTTGTCTGCGGATGTGCAGTATAAGGATCTGGGGCTGCTGATTATCGATGAGGAACAGCGTTTCGGTGTGGCGCATAAAGAGAAGATCAAGAAGATGAAGGAAAACGTGGATGTGCTGACGCTGACGGCGACGCCGATTCCCAGAACGCTGCACATGAGCCTGATCGGCATTCGGGATATGAGTGTGCTGGAAGAGGCGCCCGGGGACAGACAGCCGATCCAAACTTTTGTCTGCGAATATAATGAAGAATTGGTACGGGAAGCGATCGTCAGGGAATTGTCCAGAGAAGGACAGGTATACTATGTCTATAACAGGGTAAATAACATTGCGGATATTTCTGCCGCGATCCAGAAGCTGGTGCCCGAGGCAACCGTGGCTTTTGCACACGGTCAGATGAAGGAGAGCGAGCTGGAGCGGATCATGTATGATTTCATCGACGGAGAAATCGACGTGCTGGTATCCACTACGATCATTGAGACCGGACTGGACATTTCCAATGTAAACACGATGATCATTCATGATTCCGATCAGATGGGGCTGTCGCAGCTCTATCAGCTCAGAGGGCGCGTGGGGCGTTCCAACCGGACAGCCTATGCTTTTCTCATGTATAAAAGAGACAAAATGCTCAGGGAAGTGGCGGAGAAACGATTGGAAGCAATCAAAGAGTTTACCGATCTGGGCAGTGGATTTAAGATTGCCATGCGGGATCTGGAAATACGCGGCGCGGGTAATCTGCTGGGTGCAAGGCAGCATGGGCATATGCAGGCAGTCGGCTATGATCTGTACTGCAAGATGTTAAATGAAGCGGTTAAGAGCCTGAAAGGTATTTCGACAATAGAAGACTTTAATACAAGCATCGATCTGGAAGCGGACGCATACATTCCGCCTTCTTATATCGTAAATGAAGTGCAGAAACTGGATATCTACAAGCGTATCGCGGGAATTGAGAACGAGAAGGAATGCGATGACATGCGGGAGGAATTGCTGGACCGCTTCGGTGAGATTCCGAAGTCGGCGGAGAATCTGCTTAGAATTGCACTGATTCGTTCGCACGCACATAAACTGTACATGCCGGAGGTAAAGGGTAAGGATGGTTCCATCCGTTTCCTGTTGCGGATGGATGCCCCGATCAGGGTGGAAAATATTCCGCAGCTTCTGAATGCTTATGAGGGCAGGATGTCTTTTGAGCCGAAAGGAACGCCGATGTTCAGGCTGCGTTATCGGAAGTGCGGCGTGGTTGAGAAGGACGAAGAATTATTGCTGGCACTGACGGAGGCGGCGCTTTCTGACATGACAGAGTTGCTGTTGGAGTAGACATTAATTGCAGGCGGTAGGAGCGGAAATATGATTTATTTAGATCATGCGGCGACAACGAAAACAGCACCGGAGGTTGTGGAAGCGATGCTGCCGTATTTCACGGAATGTTACGGCAATGCGGGAAGTATATACAAGTTGGGCAATGAGAGCAGGATGGCGGTTATCCGGGCAAAGGAGACGATCGCCGGGACGCTTGGCGCGGAAGCGAATGAAATTTATTTTACATCGGGCGGAACAGAATCCGACAACTGGGCGCTTAAGGCCGTCTACGAGGCTTATCGGGATAAGGGAAGACATATTATCACATCTAAGATCGAGCATCATGCGGTGTTACATACATGTGAATATCTGGAAAAGCAAGGGGCCGAGGTCACGTATCTGGATGTGGACGGTGACGGATTGGTGGATGTGGAACAGCTGAAACGGGCGATTCGACCCGACACGATTCTGATTTCGATAATGTATGCCAACAATGAGATCGGGACGCTCCAGCCGGTCAAGGAGATCGGTGAGATTGCCGCAAACCACGGAATCTTGTTCCATACCGATGCGGTACAGGCTTACGGACAGCTGCCCATTGATGTGGCAGCATGTCATATCGACCTGCTTTCCGCCAGCGGACATAAGTTCAACGGACCCAAAGGCGTGGGATTTCTTTATGTGAGCAAAAAGGCGAAGATCCGTTCTTTTATGCACGGCGGGCAGCAGGAACGAGGCAGGCGCGCCGGTACCGAGAATGTACCGGGAATCGTGGGGCTGGAAGCGGCTGTGAGGCGCGTGTATTGCAGTGTGGAAGAAGCGGAATGTGTCTGCAATTTAGAAGAAGAGAAGAAAAAGAGCTACGATTTTGCAGAAGAAAAGATACGGACAGAGGTATGTGATAATGATGTGCTCGAGAGAAAAGAAAAAGTGCAGATAATGAAGTGCTGTCGCAGTTTGATGGAGAAGAATGCAGAACGTGAAAGGATATTGCGGGATTACCTTATCTCTCAGATCGAAGAAAAGATCCCCGGCGCAATGCTTAACGGACACCGCACTAAGCGACTGCCGGGGAATGTGAATTTCAGTTTTACGGGAGTAGAGGGAGAGTCGGTGCTGATTATGTTAGATATGCAGGGAATCTGTGCGTCAAGCGGATCGGCATGTACTTCCGGCTCGATTGATCCGTCTCATGTATTGCTGGCGGTCGGGCGGTCACCGGAGGAAGCGCGCAGTGCGATTCGGTTAACGCTTGGCGCGGAGAACACGAAGGAAGAGATGGATATTGTGGTGGGGGAGCTGGCGCGGATTGTTGGGAAGATTAGGGAGAGCCGGTTGTAAGGCAAATTAGTCTTCGTGGAATACATAACTGCAAGGAGAAACCAAATGGCATATATTGATTTACATTTTCATTCTATATACTCAGATGGAACTTATACGCCTGAAGAATTGGTGTGCTATGCAAAAAAGAAAGAGTTGTCAGCCGTTTCGCTGACTGATCATGATACAATAAAAGGATTAGAGAGGGCTAGAAAACAATCTGAAAAACTTGGAATTAAGTTTATTAATGGCGTTGAAATAAATTCTTGTTGTTATGTTAGTAATAGGTTAGTTAATATTCATGTTTTGGGATACAATTTTGTCATAGAAAAAATGAATGAATATATGAGGACGCTAAAAGTGTTAAGAGATGAGCATAATGATGCAATTATGAGAGCACTTCAAAGAATTGGAATATGTATTGACTATGATGATGTGGAAAAACAATTTGAAGAATGTGTCCTGACTCGTATGAATTTTGCAAGAACATTGGTTAAAAAAGGATATGCATCGACAGAATGGGAGGCACTGACGAAATATCTTCATAAAGGAGGCTGTGCATATGTTGAATGTAGTTATCCCTCATTTTCAGTTGTAGCCCAAAAAGTACATGGTGCAGGCGGAATTGTGTCCTTGGCACATCCGGCAGAATATGGATTGAATGATAATGAAACAGAGATATTAATAAAAAAACTTATGGATTACGGTTTAGATGCAATTGAGATAATACATCCGTCCCAAGATTCTATATATTCTAAAAAACTTCAGGATATCGCTATCAAAAATAATTTGGCTTTTACGGGCGGAAGTGACTTTCATGGTAATAAAGATAACGGAATTGACTTGGGCATGGGAGGAGAAAATATGATGATTCCGGATAGTATTTTAGCAAATTTATTTTGATCGTTCCCTAGTCATGGAGTGCTGCTTCTTTCTTTTTGCGTAAAACTGTTAAAGTGCCATGTGTCAAGAATTTCTTCCTGCATTTGATAATCGGAATCCCATTGATGCACAGAGTGGAACTCTATATTGCCTTATATAGAATAATTATGATATAATTTGTCTACAATATGATTAGGCATGACATATTCAATTATACATTTATGTAGTCATTCCAAGGAGGGATACAATATGGACGCAATTATCAGACCATCCGCTGACATTCGTAATCACTATAATGAGATATCCCGGCAGTGCAGGGAAGAAAGAGTTCCGGTTATTCTTACTGTGAATGGAAGGGGGGACACAGCGGTATTAGGTTTGCAGGACTATTACCAGATGAAGTCAGAACTGGAGTTACTTCGTACGCTTGCAGAGGCAGATGAAGATGTGAAGACTGGAAGAGTAGCGCCGATACAAGATACTTTTGACGATATTCGAAGTAAACTTCTGGAGATGAGAAATGAAATATAAAGTCATACGAACAGCCAAAGCTGATGAACAGCTTCATAATGATATTTTGTATATTGCGCAAGATTCCGGGAGTGTAGATATAGCACTTAATTATCTCGACAAAGTAGAGAGTGCGGTCAATCTTTTACAAACGACTCCATATGTAGGAAGCCGACCCAGATACGCAACGCTCCGTAGGCAGGGCTATCTGGTACTTATAGTTGAACGGCATTTGATATTTTATAAGGTATCCGAGGAAGATAAAACAGTGGTGATTTATGCTATTGTAGATGGCAGGCGGGAGTATAAAAATATGATTTGAGTGCTTTGGATCAGGGAAGGACGTAGAGCGTCTTATGGAAAAATGAGTAAAAATTATATAATTTAATACCCAATAGAGTCCAGATTATCGGACTCTATTTTTTGTATCCTAATACCAGAACAAAAGTTCGAGAAAAGGTAAAGGAGACAGATATTATGAAAGGATATGCAGTAGAGAGCGGTTATATGGGATATGTTGACGGAGAGTATATGTTGTTTGCCAGCGAGACAGATTATGCAGATTATGTGGAAAAATAGGTAGCGGTTCGGATTACTATCATATGATGACCGAACAGAATAGCAGGAAAATGAAGAAATATTGTTTCGGATATTGCGGTGACTAACCTATATACAGTAAAATAAAACAATGTATAGGAAATAGTTGCTATAGGAAAAGAGGAAGAACCATGAAGAGACATGTCATTGTTTTGGGGATAGCGACCGCAATGATCATTGTGTTGGCGGGCTGTGGCGGACAGGATCAGCAGAATGCAGCTTCTGCCGTCATGTCAGAGAGTGCGGGGAATGTCGGCGCGCATGAAGAAGAGTCGGCAGGCAGTGAGCAGGAATCTTCCGTTGAAGAACAGGATACTGACGCAGAACAACAGACGGAAGACGCAGAGATTGCAGGACAGCAGGATGAGGATATAGCGGCGAACACGGATCAAGAAGTTGAAAGTTCGGGGAATGATATGGCGCACATCGAAGAAGGCAGCCATGAAGGTGTTAATTCCACAGCCAACAAGTTTGTGAGAAGTATGAAGATCGGCTGGAATCTTGGCAATACTTTTGATGCGCACTCGGATCAGAATAAAGGGGATGAAATGGCTTATGAATCCGATTGGTGCGGGATCGTCACGTCGAAAGAGATGGTTGACGAGATCAAAGCGGCCGGTTTTCAGACGATGCGTATTCCGGTATCATGGCATAATCATGTCACATCCGACGGCAATTACACGATCAGCGAGGCGTGGCTGAACCGTGTGCAGGAAGTGGTGGATTATGCGATTGATAATGATATGTATGTGATTATTAATATTCACCATGATAATTCTACGAGCTACATGTATCCGACAACAGAGTATTTGGAGCAGTCTAAGGCTTATGTCGCGGCAATCTGGTCACAGGTGGCGGCGAGATTTGCGGATTATGACGAGCATTTGATTATGGAGGCGCTGAATGAACCCCGTCTGGTTGGCACGAGCGATGAGTGGTGGCTTGATCTGAATAAACAGCAGTGTGTGGAGGCAGTGAAGTGTATCAATGAGTTGAACCAAGTGTTTGTAGACACTGTGCGGGCATCCGGAGGCAATAACGGAGAACGCTACCTGCTGGTACCGGGTTATGCGGCATCTTTACAGGGAGCTACCAACCAATATTTTGAATTACCGCAGGACATTGCGGGGAATGAGAATAAGATTCTGGTGGAAGTACATGCTTACACGCCTTATGATTTTGCACTGCGGGCACCTGGAGAAGATAAAAGTATCGATCAGTGGAGCGCGGATGATAAACTTTCGACCGCTGAGATTGATGAGCTGATGGATACGCTGTATAAGAAATATGTGCAGAATGGTATTGGTGTGGTGATTGATGAGTTCGGGGCGAGAGATAAGAACGGAAATATTCAGGCGAGGACGGATTTTGCAGCCTATTATGTGGCAGCAGCGAGACAGAGAGGAATCACCTGCTGTTGGTGGGACAATAATGAATTTACCGGCGGTGGAGAAAACTTTGGTATCTTCCGGAGGCAGGTATGCAGTTTTATGTATCCGGAGCTGGTAGAAGGCATGATGAAGGGTTTGTGAGCATTTTTTGCACAGTGAGGGGCAGAAACATAATTGCTAAATCACAGGCATAGGTATATGATAGTAATTGTTGCTGCGGCCCGATGCAAGCCGCACTTATAGAGTATGTGGAGAACACAGTGATTAAGAAGATTGATTCGATAACAGTGAATTATATAGAAGAGGGTGAAGGTGAAGCAATTGTGCTTCTGCATGGCTGGGGAGCGAATATTACCTTATATGCCGGCATTATTAATGTGCTGGAACAGGGACACAGGGTGATCGCGCTTGATATGCCGGGATTTGGTAAGACATCTGAGCCGCCGGAGCCGTGGTGTGTTGACGACTATGTTGATTTCGTGATGAAATTTATTGAATCTTTCGGTCTTGTGCGGTTCAGTGTTGTAGTACACTCGTTTGGCGGAAGGGTATTCTTTAAGATGAATGCTAGAGAGAATCTGCCGTTTACCATAGAAAGAGCTGTGCTGATCGACAGTGCGGGGATTCTACCAAGGAAGAGCTTCCGGCAGAAGTTAAGTTTGCGTTGCTACAAGATCGGGCGGGCGGTCATGAGTACGAAAGTATTACATTTCCTGTATCCCGATGCGGTGGACAATATGAGACGTAAACGTGGATCAGCCGATTATAACAGTGCGACGCCGACCATGCGCGCGACTCTGGTGAAAGTGGTAAATGAGGACTTAGAGCCGCTTATGCATTTGGTCAAGTGCCCGACCCTGTTAATATGGGGAGATAAGGACACGGCAACTCCGCTGTCCGATGCCAAGAGAATGGAAGAGCTGATACCCGAAGCGGGACTGGTGGTATGCGAAGGAGCGGGGCATTTTTCTTTTGCCGAGCAGGCACCGAAGGTACATGCTGCGTTGGCTGCATTCTTCTCATCATAGAAAACGGTTAATACTGCGTTTATCATTTTGTGTATATTAGTTGTTGCAATTTGCGTCCAAAGCATGCAAAGACTGGCGTGGGTGTGGACTGTAACATTTTGGAGATTGCTACAGAAATGGTAGCAGTGCGCATAAAGAATAACTTAGAATGATTCAGAATGAATAGGAAACTACCATGAATATTGTATTAACAGTCATATGGTTTACCACATATATAGTGGGCACCGTATGGTATGAACTTTATATTGTCCATATGTTTCAGCAGAATTCTTACAAACCGCGGGAGTATATGGAATGGATGCAGGTGCACAGCAATGTGGGAAGACTGCTGGGTAAATGTCTGTATGGAATTATATCTTTACCACTGGTGTTGATCGGAGGCAGAGGGTGCATGGTCGCGGCATGTGTGATGAATACAATGACTATTGTAGTCAACAAACCTCATGCGGCGAAGAAACCGCTCGTGTATACGAAGCGGGTGAAACGCATGCTTATGACTACGGTAGCAATCTACTTAATCGGTATGCTGTTAGCGTTTTTCCTTCCTATAGGAGCATACCGTATTGTCCTGACAGATCTTGCTGCGACAGCAGCCGAGGCAGTAACATACCGTATGCGCGTCTGTACGGGGATTCTGACAGTCTTGTTTATTGCGCAGCCTTTCCTGATTCTGCTGGTGAATCTGATGAATCGGCCGATAGAGCAGGGAATCGATCGGCACTATATTAACGATGCTGCTCGGATTCTGAAAGAGATGCCGGGTTTGAAGATTATCGGTGTGACCGGAAGTTATGGTAAAACCAGTGTGAAATATTTTCTGAGTACTTTATTGTCCTGTCGTTACAATGTACTTCATACACCGGGCAACTATAACACGACGCTGGGTGTTGTTAGGACGATCAGGGAGCAGATGAAACCATTCCACGAAATTTTTATCTGCGAGATGGGTGCAAGAGAGGTGGGCGATATCAAAGAGATTTGTGATCTGGTGCATCCCGATTACGGAATCATTACTTCGATCGGACCACAGCACTTACAGAGCTTTCACACGATTGAGAATATTATCGGTACGAAATTTGAATTGGCTGATGCTGTGCCGGCGGATGGTAAAGTATTCCTGAATTATGATAATGAATATATCCGCACACATAAGATCAATAAGAATGTCGTAAGCTATGGTACGATAGAGGCCGATATTAATTTCCGGGCTTACGATATAGAAGTGTCTCCGCGAGGATCTTCTTTCAAAATGAAAGACGAGAACGGAGATGAATATGAGTTTCACACGCGGCTGGTGGGAAATCATAATGTTCAGAATATTGCGGGTGCCATCGCAGTGGCTCATACGCTGGGCATTCCGATGGAGAAGCTGAAATATCCGGTGAAACAGCTTGAAAGCGTGGAACACCGGCTGCAGCTTAAGAAGCAGGGCAACAGAATTATACTGGATGATGCCTATAACTCTAATAAGAGCGGATTTGAGGCCGCGCTTGACACGCTGGCAATGTTTAAGGAGCTGCGCATTCTGATGACACCGGGCATGGTGGAGCTGGGTGAGAAGCAGTATGATGAGAATAAAGAAGTGGGTAGCTATGCGGCGGATAAATGCGACTATGCGGTGCTGATCGGTAAAGAGCAGACGAGACCGATTCAGGACGGTCTGCTGGAAGCCGGATTTGCGCAGAACAGGATGATCGTAGTGGATACACTGCAGGAAGCATTCCAAATGGTGAATGCAATTCCGGATGAGAAACAGAAGGTAGTGCTGATCGAGAATGATCTGCCGGACAATTATGCGTAGAAGATAGTGTGAGCCCTTGACATGGAGGTAAAGATGAAAATTCGAGTAGGCGTATTCTTTGGTGGTAAAAGTGTGGAGCATGAGGTATCCGTGATCTCCGGATTACAGGCATATAATTCTTTTAACAGAGATAAGTATGAACCGATCCCGATCTATATCACTAAGGATAATGAATTATACACCGGGGAAGCAATAGGTGATATTGCCAATTATAAGAATATACCGGCGTTGCTGCAGAAGAGTATAAGAGTATTTCTGATGTGCGAACAGGGGCAGGTACAGTTGATTCAGTATCCGGTGAAGAGGTTCGGCAGCTCCGTGGCGGCGCAGATCGATGTAGCGTTTCCCGTAGTGCATGGCGCTAATGTGGAGGACGGGTCATTGCAAGGATTCCTGAGGCACTATAACATTCCGTTTGTGGGATGTGATGTGGCGGCTTCTGCGGTGACTATGGACAAATATGTGATGAAAACTGTGCTGAAAGATAATGGAATTCCGGTATTGGATTGTGTTACGCTGAATGTGAAGGAGTATGAGAGCGACGAAGGAGCCGCTTACGTTAAAGTGGAAGATAAGATCGGCTATCCGGTTATTGTCAAGCCGGTTAATCTGGGGTCCAGTGTGGGAATCAAGGTGGCGAAAGACAAAGACGGTTTACGGGAAGCGCTGGAGTATGCCTTTACGTTTGGGCCCAGAGTCTTGATTGAACATGCGATCATGAATCTGCGGGAGATCAACTGTGCGGTTTTGGGAGACTATGAGCAGGCAGAAGCCTCCGAGTGCGAAGAACCGATATCCAGCGATGAAATTCTGAGTTATGAAGATAAATATGTAGCAGGTTCCAAGAGCGGTTCCGAAGGCATGCGCACGGCAAAGAGAGAACTTCCTGCGAAGTTGACACCACAGAAACGGGAGGAAATCCGTCAGATGGCAGTCAAGACATTTCAGGTGCTAAATTGTAACGGCGTGTCCAGAATCGATTTTATGATTGACCGCGACACGGATCAGGTATATGTCAATGAGATCAATCCGATTCCGGGGTCACTGGCCTTCTATCTGTGGGAAGCGCTGGATAAACCGTATGCGGAGCTTCTGGATGATATGGTAGGACTGGCGCTTAAGAGGGAGAGGGAAGAGAAGAGCACGCTGACCTCTTTTGACAGCAATATTTTGCAGAATGCGAATCTGTCAGGTGCAAAAGGTGTTAAGAAATAGGGGACAGATAAAGCTGAAAATAAACAGAAAACAAAAATAAAAACAGAAAGAAGCAAGAGTAAAAATCGGCCATTTAAATTCCAAATTTGCATGCATATAATTTCCTGCTTTACAAATAATAGTAAAAACATAAAAGTGATTAAAACTATTACGCGGTGAGTCAGCCGCGATTTACAGATGGAGGTTATATGATATGAAAGCAACAGGAATTGTCAGAAGAATAGATGATCTGGGACGTATCGTGATCCCGAAGGAAATCCGCCGGACATTGCGGATTCGGGAATCGGACCCGTTGGAAATATTTACCGACAGGGAGGGCGAGATCATATTAAAGAAATATTCGCCTATCGGTGAGATGGGGACATTTGCAAAGCAGTATGCGGAGAGCATGGCACAGGTATCGGGCCATATCGCGATGATTTCCGACAGAGATCAGTTTATCGCGGTGGCGGGCGGCATGAAGAATATGCTGGGTAAATCGATCAGCCGGGAGCTGGAGGAGAAAATCAATCACAGAGAAAGTCTGGTTGCGGCGAAGGGAGACCGCAATTTTATCCAGGTCAGCAATGACCAGGATGAGTTTCATCACGAGGCAATCAGCCCGATCATCTGTGAGGGCGATGTGATCGGTTCCGTACTTCTTGTAGAAACAGATCATAAGTCAAAGATGGGCGAGGTAGAGCAGAAATTGATTCAGTCTGCGGCCGGATTTTTGGGAAGACAGATGGAGCAGTAATTGCCGGAGATAAGGCACGACAAAGGTACAGATAGAACAGAAGTGTAACTAAAAGGCGAGGCAGAATAGATTCTGACCCGCCTTTTAATTCATAAGAAAATGCATTCTAATGACATAAAGTATTTTATGAAACACAGGGGTGCACTAAGTAAAGACCGTAATCAGATAAAATAATCGATCGTGGTCTCCGGGGTCAGTCGAGTCTCCTGATTGAATACGATCACGGCTTCCCGCAAGTCAGCCGCACCCATCTCGTAGAAACCTTCCGTCGTACGGTTGAGGCGCTGCATGGAGACCAGACGATTGGCGCGTTTGGGCTGATCGGTGATAAAGGTGATTCCGCCGCTGAAATACTCCTGATCCAGCTCAGGGTCATCCAGTTCTTCATAGTATGGATCGAAAAGATAAACACTGTCCCCTTCTATTCCTGTAAGTAATACATAGTGAGGAACATCCAGATACAGCCTCAAAATTGCGACGCCTCCCTGTTGCAATGCTCCGACGATCTTACTGTTTTGTGCCAGGCAGACGTTTTCTCCAGATAGAAATTCACAAGAGATCGGAAAATTTTTCATCTGACCGAACTGGTTGAGCCAGTTGCTTAAAAACATCATGGCGGAAGCAGAAGTACCGCGCTTGCCGACTTCGCCTTCTTCATTGTACGAATCAAGGCAGTACAGCATAATATATTTAATGATGTCGGGATAGATGACCTCCCGCTCGAATAAAAAGCGGATAGCATTGGTCAGGGCTACCGGACCGCAATCATACTCGCTGGATTGGTAATTAAGTAAATTTTTCATGCACATTTTCCTTTGTATTTATCGTAATTGTAGAAAATATACATCGCATTGCTTTTTTTGTCAAGGTTATGCTATACTAAGTCGATTGCTTAATGGGAATTTGACAAAAAAATATTGACAATGGTATTTTATGGAAGTATAATTCCATACAAAACCTAGTTAGTTGGTAGGAATAGTTGCGGCTGACACGGTCTATGTCAATATATGCTGCAAACACTTCGGAATGGAGGAGAGATTATGAAAAGAATTACGAGAAGCTTACTGAGTCTGCTGATGGCAATCGCCATGATTGGCATCATGACGGCATGCGGTGCTTCCGGTAATGACGGAAACACTGCGGCGGCAGATGGTATCGCAGCGGATGGTGCAGCGTCAGACGGCGAATCAGCGGGATCTGTCACGGCCGCAGAGGGAGAGAAAATTATCAATATCGGCGTAACAGACAGTCTCGGAGGGGTGAATCCGTTTGCGATCGATCAGACAGAGATCAATAAACATGCAATGGATCTGATGTTTCTGCCTTTGATGGAACTGGATAAGGATTTGAACTTTCAGGGAATGTTGGCGGATTCAATCACTACGGAGGACAATATGCATTTCGTCGTGCATATAGATGATAAAGCGACGTGGTCCGACGGTACACCGGTCACGGCTTATGATGTGGAGTATTCCGTATTGCGTTATGCCAGCCCGATCGTGGCCAATTCCACATTGCTGTTATACGCTTTTGAAGGAACAGACGATGAGACCGGTTTTGTGGAAGAGGGTGCGACCTCTATGGCAGGACTTACCGTACTGGATGAGAAGACGATTCAGTTTAACGCTAAGTATCCGATGGCGCTTACCACATTCCAGAACAGCTATGGCAGATATCTTCATATCCTGCCGAAACATGTGATCGAGAAGTTCGGAGAGAATGAATTAGTTTCCAATGATTGGTTCAATCGTCCGGATGTGATCAGCGGACCCTACTTCCTGACGGATTATGACGCAGATCATTATATTTCCTATACGGCGAATACGGATTACTGGAAAGGTGCGCCGAAGATCGACAAGCTGAACTTTAAGATCGTGGACGGCAGTCAGATCTATTCCGGACTCCAGTCAGGCGAGATCGACATCACGCAGCATACCATGACGGCGATTCCGCAGGAGGATTATGAGAGTATAGAAGCGCTTAAGAACGTAACGGTAATATATGGTTCTCCGGTGACGAACCAGTCGGCATTTATTCAAACGGCTAATATTTCTGACGAGAGAGTGCGGCAGGCGCTTATATATGCGATTGACAGACAGCAGCTCGTGGATCAGCTTTTAAAAGGACACGGAGAAGTTGTAGACGGATTCCTGTCTTCGGCAAGTCCGTTCTATGATTCTGCGATTGCACCGATTGAATACGATCCGGAAAGAGCGAAGGAGCTTCTGGAGGAAGCCGGATGGGACAGCACAAAGGTGCTCCGTTTCTATGTAAATTCCGGTGATAACACCTTTGTTAACGGTGTTCAGGTTATCGCGGCACAGTGGGCAGCGGTTGGAATCAATGCAGAGATTACAACAGTAGATCTGGCCACACTGATGACAATAGCGGGCACTACGGATTATGATATCATGGCTGTGCAGTACACGTATGCACCGGTAGATCCTTATCCGGATGTAACATGGCTGTTAGGCGGTGAAGGAAGCTGGACGGGATATTATGATGATGAAGTTGCAGCGGCGTTAGAGGGAACCCAGAAGGCGGGCGGCGTGGATGAGATTAAAGGATTTTACGCTGTTGTAGATAAGAAGATGCAGGAGGAGGCACCGATGTTCTCAGTCTATGTGGTCAGCGCTCAGGGTGCCGTGAATAACCGCGTTGTAGGTGCGCAGCCCAGTGTATACGGATTCCTTAATGATGTTCAGAACTGGGATGTTACAGAGTAATTAGCGATCATATGACATCGTCATTTGTGTCATAGGAAAGCGCGTCCTATGATACAAAACGGGTGCGCAGGGAGGGTGTGCCATGGCACATTTGCTGGAAGTGGAAGATCTGACAACAGTCTTTCGCGGAGATTATGGAAAAAATATCAGTGTTGATCACATCAGTTTTCATGTGGATCAAGGGGAAGTAGTCTGCATTGTCGGAGAATCCGGCTGCGGCAAAAGCGTCACATCACTTTCTATCATGGGATTATTAAGGAGGGGCGGAGCTGTCACGGACGGCTCTGTCCTCTTTGACGGTAAGAACCTCCTTACTATGACGGAAAAGGAGCTGGACGAGATCAGAGGCAATGAACTGACGATGATCTTTCAGGACCCGCTCACGTCGCTGAATCCGGTGTTTACCGTGGGAAGCCAGATTACGGAGAGCATCCGCACCCATATGGGATTATCGAAAGAAGAAGCAAAAATGCGGGCGGAGGAACTGCTGGTGCAGGTAGGCATGCCGGATGCTGCAAAGACAATGAAGAAATATCCGCATACGTTGTCGGGTGGTATGCGGCAGAGGGTCATGATTGCGATGGCGCTGTCATGTAATCCGCGGCTGCTGATTGCAGACGAGCCGACCACCGCATTGGATGTGACGATTCAGGCACAGATTATGAAGCTGCTGAAAGAGCTTCAGCAGGAACGAGAGATGGCCATGATATTGATCACCCACGACATCGGACTGGTTGCCAACACGGCGGACCGGGTGCTTGTGATGTATGCCGGCCAAGTCATAGAGGAGGCGTCTGTGGAGGAGATCTTTGCAAATCCGAAACACCCCTACACGCAGGCGCTGCTCCGGACAGTACCTACAATCAGAGATGATGCAGACAGGAAGCTTCAGGCGATTCCGGGTATAGTGCCGGAGAGTTATGATGATATTACGGGGTGTCGATTTACTGACCGCTGCCCCTATCGCCGGGAAGAGTGTAGTAAACCCCAGGAAGCATACTCGTTTGGCGAGGGACATACGGCGAGATGTATTGTGGCGAAGGAAACACGGCAGGCGGAATAAAAGGATGCGAAGTTCGGTATTTACGTGATATATGGTAATCGGCATTTGGAGGAAATCATGTTGGATGAAAAGAAGATACCTCTGATTCAGGTTGAAAATATGAAGAAATATTATCCGGTCAAAGGCGGTATCATCACACATACAACCGGATATGTCAAGGCGGTGGACGGCGTCAGCTTCTCAGTCATGCGCGGGCAGACATTGGGACTCGTAGGCGAGTCCGGCTGCGGCAAATCCACCATTGGAAGACAGCTTGTAGGATTGGAGATGCCCACGGAGGGAAAGATCTATTACAACGGCTGTGATCTGGCAGAAATGCAGAAAAATAAAAAAGAGATGCAGCGCATTCGGACAAAATTGCAGATGGTATTTCAGGATCCGTATTCTTCTCTGAATCCGAGAAAGCATATCTATGAGATATTGGCACAGCCGATGCTGTATCATCACATTTCAGAGAAAAGTGCTGTAGAGAAGGACATCTTGAAAATATTGGATATGGTGGGACTGCCGAAGACGGTGCTGGGCAGGTATCCGCATGAGTTTTCGGGAGGACAGCGGCAGAGAATCGGTATCGCCAAGGCGCTGTCGCTGAATCCGGAATTTATCGTTTGTGACGAGCCGGTCAGTGCGCTGGATGTGTCCATTCAGGCGCAGATTCTGAATCTCTTGAAGGAACTGCAAAAGGAACTTGGATTGACATTATTGTTTGTAGGACACGGGCTGGGCGCCGTTAACTATGTCAGCGACCGGATTGCGGTCATGTATCTGGGTAAAATCGTGGAATACGGCGAGGCTAAGGAGATATTCAATCATCCTGTGCATCCATATACGAAGGCATTGCTGGAGGCGGTTCCCGTACCTGATCCTAAGGAAAAAGAGCGGGGACGCAGGCTACTGCAGGGCGAGATCGGAAGCAGTATGAATCCTCCGTCAGGCTGTAGATTCCATCCACGCTGCCCATATGCGGAGGAAAAGTGCAGGGAAGAAATTCCGACGCTGTATGACACGATACAAACAAAGAGAAAATTAGCGCAGACAGAAGCAAAATTGCAGGCTGCGGGATTGAAGGACGATAGCTGCCATATGGCGGCTTGTCCGGTAGTGATATCCGACAGGAAGGAGGACGATCATGGGTAAATATATATTGAAGCGTATTTTGATTGCGATTCCTGTTTTGATCGGTATTACAATTATTGATTATGTTATTATGTGTCTGGCGGGAAGCCCTCTTGAAATGTTACAGGGACCACGAGTGTCGGAAGCGGCTGTGGAAGCTAAGAGAATTGCGCTTGGCCTGGACCAGCCTGTCTACGTGCAGTACTTTGTCTGGCTGGGACAATTGTTACACGGCAATCTCGGATTTTCCATGAAATCGTATCAGTCGGTAAGCTCCATGATCGGCAGCCATATCGGTCCGACACTACTTCTGATGGGCGTATCCTTGATCGTGAGCCTGATTATGGCTGTTCCGGCGGGAATATACAGTGCGATTCACCAGTATTCGAAAGGAGATTATGCAGTGGTGACGGCTTCCTTCCTGGGAAGCAGCGTGCCGGGTTTTTTCCTTTCGTTATTGCTAATCTATATTTTTACCGTGCGTCTCGGCTGGCTGCCCTCCGGCGGTATGACAACATTGGGGACAGAGGGCGGTGCAGCAGATGTGGCGAAGCACATGGTTATGCCTGTGATTGTGCTTGCATTTTCTATGGCGGGCAGCAATATCCGCTATATCAGAAGCGCCATGCTGGAAATCTTACAGCAGGATTATCTGCGGACTGCGCGGGCGAAGGGAATCGGACGTTTCAGGGTAATCAATAAACATGCGCTGCGGAATGCGCTTGTGCCCATCATCACAGTGATCGGCATGGAGATTCCGGTACTTTTCGGCGGCGCGGTGATCATAGAACAGATTTTTTCATGGCCGGGGCTGGGGCTTATGACCATGAGTGCGATCAGCAACAGAGACTATCCTGTGATCATGGGTGTATGTCTCTTATCCGCGATTGTAGTGCTCGTAGCCAATCTGATTACAGATATTCTTTATGCATTGGTAGACCCTACCATTCAGTTGGATTAGGAGGGCTTGCAGATGAAACTAAACAATATGCATAAAATATTTCGTAAAAAATCTGCGATGGCGGTCAGTGTAATTGAGGGCTATGATGCAGAGAATGACAGACCTCAAAAAGACATATCCGATGAAAGTTACTGGCAGACGGTATTCAGACGTTTTAAAAGACATCATCTTGCGACAGTCAGTCTGGTTGTCTTAAGCGTTATTGTTTTGGCGGCGCTGCTTGCGCCCGTCATTGCGCCGTATGATCCGAATGATATTGCAGGACCTTTTGCGGGAGCTCCGTCCAAAGATTTCTGGCTTGGCACAGATCAGATCGGAAGGGATGTGTTAAGCCGATTGTTATATGCGACGAGGATATCCTTATTGGTCGGTGTGATGGCAACAGTCATATCGACGGTGATTGGTGTAATACTCGGTCTGATTGCAGGATATTTCGGCGGTGTAGCGGATATGATCATCATGCGGTTTACGGATATGGTCATGTCGTTTCCCTATATATTACTGGTGCTGGTGGCGGCAGCTATTTTTAAACCGGGACTGTGGAATATCATATTGATCCTTGGTTTTGTGGATTGGCCGGGGATTGCCAGACTGGTGAGAGGGAATGTGTTGAATCTGAGGGAGACGAATTTTGTCAAGGGAAATATCGTGGCAGGAATGCCCCTTCGGCATATTCTGTTTTCGGAGATTCTTCCGAATACGGTGGCACCGATTCTGGTCTATGCTACTTCGGTATTAGCATTGTCGATTCTGGATGAAGCGGCGCTGAGTTTCTTGGGACAGGGTGTGCAGCCGCCCACGGCGAGCCTGGGTAACATGCTTAACGGCGCGCAGTCGCTTACGGTGCTCACGACTCAGCCATGGCTGTGGATTCCGCCGGGTTTACTGATCGTAGTGGTGGTTATGGCAATCAATTTTATCGGTGATGCATTAAGAGATGCGCTTGATCCCAACAGCGGGAGATAGGTGTAGAAATGTGTGTCGGGAGAGAACAGATGAATCGGTTAGATGAGAAACAGTTGGAGAAATATTTGATAGATAACTTTGAGTGGTTTCACAGGCACCCGGAACTGCCCTATGAAGAGGTACAGACCACGACAAAGATACGGGAACTGCTCACGGAAGCGGGAATCGAGATATTGCCCTATGATCTTGACACAGGTTTGATTGCTGTGGTGCGGGGGCAGAGGAAACCGGCGGATGCTCGAACCATTGCCCTGCGCTGTGATATCGATGCACTGCCGATCATAGAGGAGGCGGACGTGCCCTATCGCTCAGAGATACCGGGTAAGATGCATGCCTGCGGTCATGATTTTCACATTACGGCAGGGATCGGTGCGGCGATTCTTTTGCAGGAGAGAAAAGAAGAACTGTGCGGAACCGTTAAATTTATATTCCAGCCTGCGGAAGAGGAATCTCATGGTGCACTGAAAATTCTGAAGACAGATGTGATGGACGATGTTGAGTGCATCTGGGGATTTCATGCGGATCCTACCAATGAGGTGGGCGTGATCGGTATTAGGGAAGGATATGTGACGGCGGCTGTAGACCGCTTCGTGATCCGTGTGAAAGGAGTGGGATGTCATGGCGCGCATCCCGATGACGGTGTTGATCCGATCTTGACATCGGCGGCGATCGTACAGGGATTGCAGTCTATTGTCAGTCGTAACGTGAACGCATTTCATCCTGCACTCCTCAGCGTGACCAGAATACAGGCAGGTACAACATGGAACGTGATCCCGGCGGAGGCGGAACTGGAAGGTACAGTGCGTACCATGAATAGGGAAGACCGTATTTTATATGAAAAAAGAGTGCGGGAAATCGCAGAGCGGACGGCCGCGGCATACGGTGCGGAAGCGGANACAGAGTGGGTNNAGGGNCCGCCGGCTACATACAATGACGGCAGGATGGCGCAGATTTGTGAAACGGNNGCGGAGAAACTTGGCATGAAGACTGTGCCGGAAGANAGTTCCATGGGCGGTGATGATTTTGCGTATTATGAAGATAAAGATACGATGNGCNGGGATATACCGGGATGTTATGTGAAGATCGGCACCGGNNTAGGGNANCCGATTCATCATCCGGCGTTTTGNGTNGATGAGAGTGTGATTTTGCCNGCGGNGAAGTATTTGGCGGAATTGCTGCTGGCAGATGAGTGATTGATATTTCAGAGAATACTTTAGCGTCATATGTGGTTGAAATAATAGGAGTTATGTGGTTATAGCGGGGAAATGCAGGGTAAGATAATTGCATTTCCTCTTATTTTATGGCATGATAAAAGTGTGAGAAGATTTTCTAAGGCATCAAAGAACGCTGCCTAAGAAAATCTAAGTCTCACACAGAAGAATGCCAAAAACAGCCATTCTCCGCGAGAGATATTTCAAGTATGGGTTACAAAATAAGCATAAAGAGGAGGTAATGTATGAGGTTATTANTAATCGGCGGTGTGGCGGCCGGCACGAAGGCGGCTGCGAAATTTAAGCGTGTGAATCCTGAGGCAGAGGTGACGATCGTCACCAAAGGCAAGGATATTTCCTATGCGGGGTGCGGTCTGCCTTATTATGTAGGCGGAGCGATTCCGGAGAAAGAGCAGCTTATCGTGAATACGCCGGAAAAGTACAGTGCGCTTACCGGGGCGATGGTCTACCCGCAGAGNGAAGTTGTGGCGCTTGATACGGCGGCGAAGAAGGCTACNGCGAAGAATATCCGCACCGGAGCGGAAGAAGTNTATGANTANGATGCATGTATNGTNGCGGTNGGNGCTTCNCCGGTGGTTCCGCCCCTTCCGGGTTTGAATCTNCCGGGNGTTTTCGTGATGCGGACACCGGATGATGCGATTGAGACGAGGGATTATATCGCCAGAGACGGTGTGAAGCGCGCCGTGGTAGTGGGCGGCGGATTTATCGGTCTGGAAGTAGCTGAGAATCTGATGGAAAAAGGTCTGNCGGTGACTCTGATCGATATGGCGCCCCAGATCATGCCGGGCTTTGATCCGGAGATGGCGGATTATGCTGTGCGCCATCTTGCGAAAAAGGGTATCAAAGTGCTTACCGCTACGAAATTGGAAGGTGTGACAGGAGACGAGAGAGCAGAAGGCGTGCAGACAGATAAAGGACTGCTTCCCGCAGATGTGGTGATCCTCTCCATCGGTATTCGTCCAAATACAGGATTTTTACAGGATACGGGCATTGAGATGTTTAAGGGAACCATTCTGGTAGATGATAAGATGGCNACCAATGTNGCGGANGTNTATGCAGCGGGTGACTGTGCGATGGTGAAGAACCGACTCACGGGTGAGAGGCAGTGGTCGCCTATGGGGTCTTCCGCGAATATGGAAGGACGTACGCTCGCACTTTCTCTGGGCGGCAGAGATGNGACCTATCCGGGCGTGCTCGGAACCGGCGTAGTGANNCTTCCCGGNNTGTCNGGCGGCAGAACNGGTCTGTCAGAGGAACAGGCGAAGGCGGCNGGCTANNATCCNATCTGNGTNTTGGCAGTAACNGATGATAANGCACATTATTATCCCGACAGTGCATGGTTTGCTATCAAGCTGGTGGCAGACTCAGATACGCACAAGCTATTGGGTGTGCAGGTATTAGGTCCCGGTGCAATCGATAAGGTGACAGATATCGGTGTGATGGCAGTAACATTCGGGGCAACGTTAGAGCAGATGACTTGTCTGGACTTATCTTATGCGCCTCCGTTCTCCACGGCGATCCATCCTTTTGTGCAGGCGGTACATATGCTTTTGAATAAGATTAACGGAGATATGGACAGTTTCACACCTGCGGAATATCTGGCAGGCGCGGCGNAAGGATACCGTATTATAGATGTGAACCCTGCAGGGCCCAGTATCCCGGGTGCCACCTATGTGGATCTGTTGAAAGTAAAAGGTGAAGTTCCGGGGCTTGCCAAAGATGAGAAATTATTGCTTGTCTGCGCNAAGGGCAAGAGAGGATATTTGCTGCAGAACAGGCTGAAACGCTATGGATATACGAACACGAAGGTACTGGAAGGAGCCTCTTTCTTTAATGTAGTTAAAGTTGCAAGTACGCCCGGTGTGGTGACGATTCCGGCAGAGGAGATCACCCGTGTGAAAGCGCTTGGCTGCCTGCATAATAAGGGNACCGATAATTTCAATGTNCGCGTGATCACCAGAAACGGNAAGATNACTACGGCGGAGCACAAGAAGATAGCNGAAGCGGCAGAGAAGTTCGGAAACGGCGATGTGGTTATGACCACCCGTCTGACGTTGGAAATCGTAGGTGTGCCTTTTGACAAGATAGAAGATTTGAGGGCATTTTTGGCAGAGGAGGGACTGGAGACCGGCGGAACCGGCTCCAAAGTACGTCCTGTGGTGGCATGTAAGGGAACGACCTGTCAGTACGGTCTGCTGGATTCCTACGGATTATCCGAAAAGATACATGAAAGGTTCTTCCATGGCTATGCGGATGTCAAACTGCCTCACAAATTTAAGATTGCGGTGGGCGGCTGTCCGAATAACTGCGTGAAACCGGATTTGAATGATTTCGGTATTGTGGGGCAGAGAGTTCCTGTGATCGATTTAGAGAAATGCCGCGGGTGCGGAAAATGTCAGGTTTCTCAGGCGTGTCCGGTAGGAGCGACTCAGGTAGTGGACGGCAAGCTGGTGATTGATCCCGACCAGTGTAACAACTGCGGACGCTGCGTGGGTAAATGTCCGTTTAAGGCGGCAGAAGAGAGTGCATACGGATACCGTGTTTATATCGGCGGACGCTGGGGCAAGAGAGTTGCCCACGGACAGAAGCTGGATAAGATTTTCCTTAGCGAAGAGGAAGTGCTTTCCGTTCTGGAAAAAGCAATTCTGCTTTTCCGCGAGCAGGG
Organism: Lachnospiraceae bacterium; assembly: GCA_014804355.1. Lineage (GTDB taxonomy): Bacteria > Bacillota > Clostridia > Lachnospirales > Lachnospiraceae > UBA3282. Next base: position 17,864 of record JAAUZY010000038.1, on the reverse strand, counting down.
AAAGACCGGCGAGCGTTTCGCGGATACGATAAGCCGGATCGGATTCGAGAATGTGCAGGAACAGCTTATGTCGGATGAAATTTTGAAATATAAGGAAGAGATTCTGAATGCGAAGATGCATTTGAAAGGCGGGGCGACCTGCTAGGGGCATAAAGTTGCTCTTAGGCGGCAAGATACGTAGCCTAAGAGCAACTATGTTGTGTCTTTTGGATTTCTTCCTTTTTGGGATATCACTTTGAGCAGAAATTTATGAAGAAAAGACGACAGAGGAAAATGCAATGAACCTGATTTATAATATTGATTTTGAATTGGCCGGGGTAATATATGTGCTTCTGGTATATGCAGCGTTAAGCATCTATTACTCCAATCAGTCGGAGGTCAATAAAAAATTTAAATTTGTTGTTAAATGTATTTTGGCGGCGGAGATCATGGATATTGTAACAGCCATCACTATAAGTTACGGGAGCGTGATTCCGCCGAAACTGAATATATTTGCCAATACTGTCTATTTTGTATTGACATTCAGTCTTGGTTATTTTTTCCTTCGGTATGTTGAAAGCTATGTAAATCAAAGCGTAAGCAGGATAAGAAGTATACGTGTAAATAAAATCTGTTATATATTGCTCTTAGCCCTTCTTGTTTTGAATATGTTTGCAGGCTTTATCTTCAGCTTTAATGAACAGGGAGAATATGTTCACGGAAGTCTGTATCTGTTGGTTTACATTGTACCATTTTATTATATCGTGTTTACAACAGTGGTATTGATTAAGAATCAAAGTTTTTTCAAAGTGAAGCAGAAAGTATCTATCGGTGCNTACATAATTATGTGTTTGCTGGGACCGATTTTGCAGATGCTGTTTTTCCCGGATGTCTTGTTGAGTGTGTTCACACCTTCGATTGCGATTCTGATCATTCTGTTTTCCATGGAGACTCCGGATTACCAGTTACTGATAAAAACACTTGACGAGCTTGATGACCTCCGGAAGAATTTACAGATAGAAGTTAAAAAACAGACAAAAGAGGCGGAGGAGAGAAGGGAAAAAGTGGAACGCTTGTCTGAGCAGGTAATTCTGGCGTTTGCAAAAACAATTGATGCGAAAGATGCATATACTAACGGACATTCGGAGAGGGTGGCCGATTATTCAAGAGAGATTGCAAAAAGAATGGGAATGTCCAAACAGGAGCAGCAGGAAATTTATTGCATGGGNCTTCTGCATGATATTGGTAAAATCGGCATACCGAATGCAATTATCAATAAGGCCGGAAAGCTGACAGATGAAGAATACATGATAATAAAGAAACATCCGGAAATCGGCGCGGAGATTCTGACAACAATATCGGAACTTCCGGATATTTCAATTGGCGCGAAGTATCATCATGAAAAATATGACGGAACCGGTTATCCGGACAAAATAGAGGGAGAGTCTATTCCGTTTTTAGCAAGAATTATCGGAATTGCGGATGCTTATGATGCGATGACNTCCAAGCGAAGTTANCGGGATGCCCTTCCGCAGCAGGTGGTTCGTGAAGAAATCAAAAAGGGAAGAGGAACACAGTTTGATCCGAAATGTGCGGATATCATGCTGAAAATAATTGATGAGGACGTGGAGTATCAGATGTGTGACCGTTAGGGGTTCAAGCATANAATCGGAATCTGATGTGTAGTAGAAAAGAGGAATATATGAGTGAAAGACCTGCTTTAGACAGGAGTTTAGATAGTAAGACATTTCGNGATTTCTATTATTTGNAAGAGGAACTGGTAAGCTTCTGTAGAGAAAACGGTCTGCCTGTTTCGGGCGGAAAANTCGGAAAAGCATAGAGCATTTTTTAGGGAACATATCGGAAGTGGTTTTTCTTTCAATGTGGTTTTTCAAAAATGGTTAAAAAATAATACGGGAAAAACTTATAAAGAAGCGATTGCNGCTTATTATCAAATATGTCAGAGTATACAAAGCAGATTTAAGAAAAAATCAGAATTGTGGGATTCCCATAGTAATTGCAGCGCTGNTGCCCGTGGGTTAAAAGGATGCTATAATATTTGCATTGTTTGGAATTGACACACACACAAATTGAGAGGAGAGATTTTATGGGGATAAATGAAAGAGGTCAGCAAGTTTGGCTCCATGCAAGACCTGCGGAAAGTGACGCTTGCATGGAGTGATCGAAGTCACTTTAATATCGAACACTGACACACTTTGCGAGCCGGCTTATTGAATGAATCGCAGGTTTTGCTACTTGACTATTATGATCAAGGAGGAAACCTGTATGGAATATGTAAATGCCAAAATACTTCTTCCCGATACATTGGTTGAAGAATTACAAAGGTATATACAAGGGGGATATATTTATATACCTGCAATTCAGGAACAACGAAAATGCTGGGGAGAATTATCCGGTTATCGTAAGGAATTACAACAAAGAAACAGTAGGATTACGGATGAATATCAGAAAGGAACTTCTATCGATGATTTAGCTGATGAATNTTGCCTTTCGGTTCATACGATCCGAAAAATAGTTTACCAGAAGTAAAAGATGGAGCTGTTGCAAAAGTAGATGACTAATCTACCGGAGCAACAGCTCTGTTTTTATGTTCAATGGATTTAAAGTTATTGCGGATTTCTTTATATACAAAATATTACCGAAATGTTTGGTGTATTGAAAAGATGACATTCTATTCATAAGATGTTTATATGGTCCAATTACTAGATTCTGATTTAAAACAGGGAAGCATGGGTTANAAGAAATTATGGAGAGAGGCAATAATTTACCATGATTATCNTGAAATANAAAAAAGANAGAGGGGAGTCGTAATGGCTGTTTTATCAATGGTGCCGAATANGGCTAAGCGTATGAAACAAAAGCCTGCCCACAATTTAGGAGAAAACATTGCATATATGATATCGCTTGCATGGAGACAACGCCGTAGCGTCATTTGGTTTGTTATGGCAATGGCGGNTGCTGCGATTCTGCTCAGTCTTACACAGCTTTTTATCGTGCCGTTTATACTCGGAGCTGTTGAAGCTAAGGTTTCTATCACAGAACTTACTGTTATCATACTNTTGTTTACAGGAGCATTAATATTGCTCAAGGCAGCCGGATCGTACTTCTCATCGTGCTCTCAATTTGGTCGTATTGAAATTCGTCTCACTATCGGCNCTATGATCCAGAATAAGGCGTTGACCATGTCATATCCCGATATCGAGAATCAGAATGTCAGGAAGAAAATGGATAAAGCCTCCATGCTTGTTACCAGCAACACGGCCGCTACTGAGGCTGTCTGGGCAACATTGATGAATCTGTTACAAAACATAGTTGAATTTGTGGTTTATCTCTNTTTGCTTACTACTCTTAATCCGCTCATGATCGCCGTTGTTTTGGTCACTACCATAGTTAGCTTTTCAGTGAGCAATTATTTAGGCGGCTGGGGATACCGGCACAGGGATGAAGAATCGGAATATTCCCGCCGTATGAATTATCTCAGCGAAAGCTCCAGAGATTATACATTGGCAAAGGATGTCCGCATTTTTGACATGGGTAACTGGATAGAAGATGTATATAACAGCACACTGCGCTTGTATCGGAGCTTTGTTGCACGCGGGGAACGTGTCTATATTTGGGGCAATATGACAGATGTAGTGCTTACATTTATGAGAAANGGTATCGTCTATTATTTTTTAATCGGGGCTGTGCTTAAGGGTGAGATGTCTGCTGCGCAGTTTGTGTTGTATTTTAATACTGTAANTGTTTTTACAACCGGCATAGGCAAGATTATGACNGNTCTTGCAATNCTCCGAAAACAAAGCCTTGATATCTGTGCGGTNCGGGAATTTCTGGATTATCCCGAAACATTTAAAATGGAAGAAGGCATCTCCTTAACTCCGGATCTGAGATTTCCTTATCAAATTGAGTTGCAGGATGTTTCCTTTCGTTACCCGGAGGCTGAGAAGAACACACTTTCTCATATCAATCTGACNATCAGNNCGGGAGAGAAGTTAGCAATTGTTGGTCTAAACGGCGCCGGGAAAACGACACTCATTAAACTTATATGCGGNTTTCTGGANCCCACGGAAGGAAAAGTGTTGTTAAATAATACAGACATCAGAACATACAACCGGCGTGATTATTATCGGCTTTTTTCCGCAGTATTNCAAGACTTTTCGGTGCTTGATGTGACGATCGCCGAAAACATCGCGCAGACTGATGAAAATATAAATGCGGAACTGATGGAGCAATGTATCAGCCAAGCCGGGCTTACGGAGAAAATAGACAGACTGNCGGACGGTGTGGAGACGCACATAGGCAAGGTGTTTGAAGATGGCATTCATCTGTCGGGAGGAGAATTGCAGCGGTTAATGCTTGCCCGGGCACTGTATAAAGATGCTCCGATCATAGTATTGGATGAGCCGACCTCTGCGCTTGATCCAATCGCTGAGAGTGAAATATACAACAAGTACAGTGAACTTACGGATGGNCGGATGGCTGTCTATATTTCTCATCGCCTTGCTTCCACCAGATTTTGTGACCGTATTATCTTGATCGCAGATGGGAGTATCGATGAAGAGGGGACACACGATGAGTTAATCGCCCGAAATGGGCATTATGCGGATCTCTTTGAGATTCAGAGCAGATACTATCGGGAAGGAGGAGNGGAAAATGAGAAAACGGAAGAAGGNTAATGCAGGTAAATCTTCTGTTTCTTTTAAGGAGACGGTGCAGTTNTCTCTGCNNGGATTTAGNGTCTGGTGGGGAGAAAATCCCGAATTGCTATTATCCGTNCTGATATGCGGGGNTGTCTGNGCTCTGACGCCTTATGTAGACATTTGGCTGTTGGCTCGTCTTGTCGATGAGATTGCCGGAGAGCGTGATNCACATTTGCTCACGGTATATGTACTGGCANTGATGAGTACGTCTGNGGTACTTTCACTGCTCTGTGCAGGATTGACTANGTGGAAGAATGTNCAGTTAGCCTGTCTCTGGCATACGCAGAATAATNTGTTCATGAAAAAGCTGCTGTCGATGGATTTTGCGGATATGGATGACGGTCATGTACAGGAACTTCGTTCCAGGATATGGCAAAATACGGACTCAGGAGGATGGGGACTGTATAAGCTTATCTATAGCTTTGAAACAATTATCAGTTCCGTTATGTCCATGATCAGCGCAATTCTTTTAACTGCGTCACTGTTTATATTACCGGTCACAGCAGGAAACTGCGGGTTAATGATACTTAATCATCCTGTTTTTATTCTGCTTATTATTGCGCTCATGTTTGCGGTTACGTTTGTTGCTCCCCTATTATCTGTCAAAGCGGGTTCCTACTGGGTAAAGTATGCGGATGAAAACCAATTGGGGAACCGTCTTTTCGGGTTTTGGCTCGGCAGTCTCGGAAATGACCGTGCGAAGGCACTGGATGTACGTATCTATAGACAGGATGTTCTGAGCAGGAGTAATTTGAAAAAGTATAACCCGTTTATTCCCACCTCAAAGCTGGCTAAAGCGGCAAGAGGACCAATGGGAGGATATCTGGCACTATCCGGAGCTGTGTCACAGATATTTGTAGGAGTCGCATATATCTTTGTAGCCTTAAAAGCGCTGGGAGGAGCTTTCGGTGTGGGCCGGGTGGTGCAGTATGTGAGTGCCATTATTGCATTATCCGGCGGTCTGTCCATGCTGATTGAGACGTTAGGTGATCTAAGGAATAATACTTCTTTTTTACGTACTGTGTTTGAATTTTTAGATATGCCGAACAAGATGGAGCAGGGACATATGTCTGTCAGTCATAATGGCGATATGGAATATGACTTTGAAAGACGAGCACATTCAAATTATGAATCGCGATCCACTTTGGCGGGCAAGTGGTATAATATCGAATTCCGCAATGTTTCTTTTAAGTATCCCGGTCAGGAGGATTATGCACTACGCAATGTATCGATGACATTTCATGCAGGGCAGAGACTGGCTGTAGTGGGTACGAACGGAAGTGGAAAGACCACTTTTATCAAGCTGCTGTGTCGGTTGTATGATCCGACCGAAGGTGAGATATTGCTGAATGGAATCAATATACGCAAATACAATTATCATGAGTATATGCAGTTGTTTTCTGTTGTGTTTCAGGATTTCAAGCTACTTTCTTTTGAACTGGGACAAAATGTTGCCGGCAGCATGAACGCAGACTTAGACAAAGCGGAACAGTGTCTTCAGAGGGCTGGTTTCGGTATACGTCTTGGTAAACTGCCTCAAGGTCTTTCGACGGTCATTTATAAGGAATTTGATGAGGAAGGTGTTGATATTTCCGGAGGAGAGGCGCAGAAGATTGCGTTGGCAAGAGCTTTATATAAAGATGCGCTTTTTATTATACTTGACGAGCCTACGGCAGCGCTTGATCCGATTGCGGAATTTGAGGTATATAGCAGTATGAATCAAATAATTGGGGAGAAGTCGGCCGTATTCATCTCACACCGATTGGCTTCCTGCCGTTTCTGCCATGATATCGTAGTGTTTCACGAGGGTAGAGTGGTTCAGCGAGGCAGCCATGATGCGTTGGTGAGCGACGAATCCGGAATGTATTATAGGATGTGGAGCGCTCAGGCACAATACTATGCGGTAGAAGATTAATCATGATGGATAATGTCATTGTGTAAGACCATTCGAATTTCTGTATTTATCGTACTGAGAGTGATCTGTTTCTTAGTTCCGTCAAACTGAAAACCACATCTTTCATAGAACTTTATCGCTCGGCGATTGCCTTCAAGAACCCAAACATATATTTTTCTATAGTCGGACAACTTCTCAAGTGCGGCGCACATGAGCGCATAACCGATTTTTTTATCATAGTATTCCTTAAGAATGTATATAGAAAATATTTCACCTGTAAATGGTTCGTCCCCGCATACGCCATATCCGACGAAGCCAATAACTTTGTCATTTTCTTTGGCGATAAGAAGATTATCCGGCCAGCGAAATGCTATTTCCGTACATTTCTCTATTGTAAGGTTGTCAAGATATGCTTGGTCAATGAGCCCAGAATAGGCATCCTGCCACGCTTTCCAGTGAACATATGCGTTTCCCCTGATTTCAGAATCAGACTCCATTGGTTTAATTTTGATATCCATGGTATCCCCTCGATAAATTCCGTTTGACATAGTCCTCAAAATGTTTTGTATACATAGCGATTTTATGAGAAATATCAAAAACCATTTGGAAATGCGGGGTGGGAGGACTATAATGTCACTTAAGGGCAATTCTCTGGATGATAAGTGAAATTGGAGAAGTGAGTGATATTATTAAGAAACATGGAGATTTAAAGGCATCCACCGATGTTGAATTGAGGAAAGACCTTGTTGAAGAAATGGCAGATGTTCTTATGTTTTGTCATAGATAGCGATCAGGGCTCTGTTATGGTAGAATATTTGTACCTGATGACTTGGAAGTGATTAGAATTTTGTAATATGGAATGAGGAGAGTTATGCTTTCTTAATTCTGAGTCTGATAGTCAGTGAGTGCACAGGGACACGGTTTTTAGGTATATGGGGTTAGGTATGGAATGCATTAGTATTAATCACAAGACAGCAAAATCTTCGGACAGGCAGAAATGTTTTGTACCTAAGGAGAAAACAGAGAATTATATAAGAGAGATTATGAATTTGGACAGGGTGGAACAGTGCGTGCTCCTGTCCACTTGTAATCGCACGGAAATCTATGTGCAGGGAGAAGAAAACTGCTTCAAAGGATTGGAAGAAGTGATGGCGAGGGGTGCCGGCAGTGACGGGCAGTGGATTCGGAGTCTGGTCAGGCGGTATCAGGGCAGAGCAGCTGTGCAGCATCTTTTCCGGGTGGTCTGCGGGATGGAATCTATGGTGATCGGAGAGGATGAAATCCTGGGGCAGGTGCGGGACGCCTATATGTATTCTAAAGAGCATGGGTATACGGACTATGAGCTAAACAGTGTTTTTCAGGCGGCGCTGGCCTGTGCCAAGCGTGTGAAGACAGAGACGATGATCTCGAAGACTTCTGTTTCCGTGGCAACGCTGGCGGCAAATGAAGTGTTTCGGCTTCCCCTGTCGCAAAAGACCGTGCTTCTGATGGGAAGCAGCGGACAGATGGGAGGTATTATCTTAAAAAATCTTTTGAGTCAGGAGAACATTCGCGTTATAGCCACGGTCAGATCGCATAACGGGATATACCAAAGCGGTAATCTGCGGGTGGAAAATGTAGATTATCAGAATCGATATGATTATCTTGAGGAGGCGGATGCGGTTATCTCCGCCACATCCAGTCCCCATTATACATTGATGGCGGAAAAGGTGCGAAATGCCATAAAAACGCCTAAAGAGCGGTTGTTACTGGATATATCCATGCCGCCGGATATCGATGAGGATGTTGCAGGGATAGAAAACTGCCGCCTTGTCTCGCTGGACGATATTAACCAATTGGCGGAAGAAAACAACAGACGGAAAGAGCAGGCTCTTATGGATGCGGAGGAAATTCTTAAAGAAGACATTGATATGATCTGTAAGGTTTTGGCTTTCCACCGGTTTACCGAAGCGTATGTTGGGTGGAAAGAGCGATATGAAAGCTGGCCGGCGGAAAAGATGCTTTATCTGTTGCGGGATGAACTGGACAGCGCTTCCTTTGAGGCGGTTTTGGGAGTGCTGGGGCGAGTGGAGTGAAAATAAATATTACGAAAAAGGAGAGAACAAAATGAACATTGTACCTACATTAAATTTCGGAGGGAATTGTCGCGAAGCGATTCATATGTATGAAAAAGCATTCGACGGAAAGATTAGTTGCCTGATTACATATAGAGAGGCGGACGATCCTGATTATAACCCGATTCTTAAGGAGAGTGAAAAAGATTATATATATCATTCGGAACTTGTATTGGGCAATCAAAAGATTATTATGAGTGATCATGTGGATATTGAGTTTCAAACGTGCTATTCAAATTTTCTGACCATTATGTATGATACAAAAGAAGAAGTGCAACGGGCATATGAGATTATGAAAGAAGGAAGCAGGACAATATATCAAATGGAAGCTACTCCATACAGTTCCTGCCGGGTCGTTTTTGTTGATAAGTTTGGTATTCGCTGGGGAATTATGACAGAGCAGACGGAACGGTAATTTCTGACTTATGATATTGAAAAAATATATTAAGGTGATTACTATGAGAACTATTACAATATGCGGCAGCATGAAATATGAAAAGGAAATGCCGGCAATAGCGTTTAAATTGGAAACAAAACATGGCTTTAATGTTCTGCAATGCGTATACAATGTAGAAAAGGAAGAATTAACTAGCCTTGAAGCTGCGGCGCTCAAAGAAGCGCATTACAGAAAAATAGATATCTCTGATGGAATTTATGTTGTAGATATTGAAGAGTATATAGGCGATTCGACAAGAGAAGAAATACGGTACGCAAAAGAACATAAAAAGGAAATTATATTACATTCAGGCTATGATTTATAGATTATACATCGAGGCTGTGATATAATCACACGGAATGATTCGGAAAAGAGGTACTTTATGAAAACTTTTTCCTATTTTTTGTTTGAGAACTTTGATGCGGATTTGGAATCGGAAAATCCTGACAATCCCCGCCGGATCATAAATACCCAGGCAGATGCCATCCTGGACCGGGTAGCCGGGTTTTCTCCGCTGGACTGCTCAGCTACCCGGCTGCGGGATGAATTTGGCACAGAGGCAGTGAAGCGGCTGGTTACCGCCGGAGTTTTTCGCGAGCAGGATGGAAAGATTGCTTATGATACTCCCATCTTTTTAGCGGAGGATGTGTCTGCCTTGAAAGTTTTTTCTTCTACTGCTGCGGTCCCACTGGCGGATAGACTGTGGAAACTCCGTGATAAACTGTGGGATGCTGTCGGAGGAATCAACAACGGTTTTAGTCCGCAGGTCAATTTATACCACATCCTTTGCGGCATGGTCTTCGATGGCTTTTTCTTCGACTACCTGGGCAAAAGAGGAGTTGTCGCCACTTCACGACCTCATGAATCGGGACTGGATTATCTTTCTGTTATCTATGAGGACTGCCCGGAACTGACGCAGTTCTCCAACGGTTTGCTGTGCTCTTACAACCGGCTGACAGATGGGAAGATTGCCTTGGAGTCCTTCGGCGACGCGAATGGTGACCGCCTTGACCTTTACCGCTGTTTCCGTCTGCGGGAAGATGGACGTATGCCGGAGCGATTTAAACAGGCTGGGAAACTGCTGGATAAACTGCCGAAAGGCAAGGAGCGGGACTTGCTTCTGGCTGGCGCCCGTTCCCTTTTGCAGGGTAGTGAGTGCTCAGAAGAGTGCCGTGCTATTCTTGAATTGTTCGGATATGCAAAGGACGGAGAGCTGTGTGTCCCGATATTCGATCAGACGGATGAGCCAATTATCACTGATTTGGCGGAGTTGATTGAGAAAAGCATTTATGATGAAGTGGCGTGTATCCTGCAAAAGATGCAGATGAACTTAGATATCACCGCCACGAGGCATGGCGTTCCGGCCAGCGAGATTGCAAATGAATTATATCATATTCTTTTTGGCGGTATCAACGAAGAACTTGTAAAGCGAGGGCTGACGGCTGCCCCGCCACACAAGCCGGGGGAAGGCCGATATTTAAAATGTATCGAATGGTTTTAAAGAGAGTAATGCGACATGCTTATGTCATATTTCTAACGTTAAAATGAAACTAAGGAGGAATTGAATATGCCGTTTACTGAAATATGTATTTATCAAGTCAAGCCACAAAAAGTGGAAGAATTCGAAGCCTTAATGCTTGAAGCCAAAAGCTTTCTGGAAAAACAGGAGGGATTGCTTTTACTTCGGTTTAGCAAAAGAGGGTATCATATAGATATGGAGCAGATTAAGGAGGGACTTCCGCCTCTTCAAATCACTCGTATTGTAAAAAGCGTTAAGTATATGCTTTATTGGGAATTTGATACGAAAGAAAGCTACGGTGCAGCACAAAAAAATCTTTACGACAGCTATTGGAAGTCAATCGAAAAGTGTTTGGTAGTTCCGCATGACAAGTATTTAGGGGAAGTGTTATTTTGATATTGTGGATAACGATATCTCTTCTGTATCGCCACAGATTGGTAAGCAAAAACTTTCTTAACACCGCAATCGAATAGATATTTATGGCGGTTTAAGAATTATAGTAGTCATAAATTCAGGGAGGAAAAATAAATGAACTTAATTGTAAAGCGACTGACACCCGAACTTGCAGAAGATTACTTTGATTTCTTTGATAATCGGGCTTTTTCGGATAATTCACCTTACTATCCATGTTATTGTAATGCTTTTAATATGAGCGCGGAGCGTATCCGGTCGGAAGTCATAGAACAGGCTAATGCAAATGGTGGAGGAACGGAAGGCTGGAAATGTGCTTTGCGTAAGGCGGCACAAAGTATGGTGGAAAAAGGAGAAATTCAAGGATATTTAGCCTATGATAATGGAATTTCTGTTGGCTGGTGTAACGCAAATGACAAAGGAAGTTACTACCGATTTGGGGAATTCAATCTGGACGAACTTCCGGTGGACGAAGAGAAAGTCGAAGACAGCAGTGGTGAAAAAGTCAAATCTGTGGTTTGTTTTGAAATAGCACCGGAATATCGTGGCAGAGGACTGGCGACGGCACTGCTTCAACGTGTATGTGAAGACGCCCTGCAAGATGGATATGAATATGTCGAGGCTTATCCGGCAATAAGAGAAGAGAAAGAAGAGCTGGATTTCACCGGGCCGGTGAGACTGTATGAAAAATTAGGATTTACTCGTTTTGAACAACGTGGGCAAATGCTTGTTATGAGGAAAAAAATAAAGCAATCTTTCTCGCTTAAATGAAGATAATATATCTTAGGCAGTATCTTGTAATATTGCTCTTTCTGTTCTGCTTCCGGCAGTTGTGGAGGCGTTCTTTGCGGCAGATATTGGAGGTGCAGGAAAATTAAGTTAAGACATAAACCAATCTACTACACTATTTGCCTGTAAATTTACGTAGATTTATTCTAGGCGAACAAGAAGATATGAAGACTATGAATTTTATTTCATGTGTAATCATAGATGAAAGTGCAGATAAAATTGTCGGTGTGTTGGATTACAAGCCAGATGAGACAGTATATCTTTCGATTATGATGCTTGACAAGCAAACCCAAGGCAATGGCGCAGGTAGATTTATATACAATTTATTTGAAAAAAAGATGATCGACATGAAGCGATGTGCTATTCGCATAGATGTTGTGGATACTTATAAGGGTAATGCGTTAGATTTTTGGAAAAAACAAGGATTTGCAACCGAAGAAAAAGTATTATTAAAATGGGGAGAAAAGGAATCATCTGCGGTTGTCATGAGGAAAAAATTAAAGTAATAAATGTGTATTTCTGAGGTTCGCTGTAATGAAGAGGATGTAGACAAATTAGTGCAAGCGAGAACAGGACTTTCAAAGTACGATTAGTTATAATCAGTGCATACAAGGAGGGTTAAGCGCAGTGTCGATACAGCTTATACAGCAGGCAATATGCTATATGGAAGAACATATTTGTGAAAACATAAATTATGCCGAGGTTGCAAAAAGTGTGCATATGTCAAGCTACAATTTTCATCGGACATTCAGTTTTATTGTGGGTATGACGGCGAATGAGTATATCAGAAAACGGCGGCTTACATTAGCGGCTCAGGAGTTGCAAACAACGGATATATCGGTGATTGACGCGGCATGTAAGTATGGCTATGAATCGCCGGAAAGCTTTAGTAAAGCTTTTTCACGATTTCACGGCTCAACTCCGAAACAGGCAAAGCAAAAAGGCACAAAACTTCATTTGTTTAATCCGCTTGTAATAAAAATTATATTGGAAGGCGGTAGTATTATGGATTACAGAATTGAGCACCGGGAAAGACAACAATTTATTGCACTGGTAAAAGCTTTTCCGAACGAAATCAGCAATGATGACAATGATCACAGTATCCCTGAATTTTGGACGGAATGTTCTGAAAAAAATCTCATTGAACCTATGAGAGTGCTTCGGTCTGAAGGCAAAAGAGATTTGTATGGTTTGTGCAGTCCCCTTAGAGACAGCGAAACCCATTTCAATTACGGGATCGGTATTATGATTGATGAAAACACCGATACTACAAAACTGGAGCATTTTACTCAAAACGGTTACTCCATATGGGAAACGAAACCTGCTGACTACGCTGTGTTTAAGTGTTTTGGTCCCGACGGCGACTGTTTAGGGGAAACGTGGAGCAAGTTTTTCAAAGAATTTGTCCCGCAAACAGGTTACACGCAGACGGACGATACAGACTATGAAATATATTTTGAAAATGGTGAAAGCGGTCTGTTTTGTGAGTTATGGGTTCCTGTTAAGAAAACTTGATAGTCTCAGGATTCGCTTAAGCGAATTGTAAGCAGTCAGGGAGCAACAGCTTAAAGCATGATTGCTCCTTTGAATGATTAAGTTCTTCAGTAAGAGATATAAGCTTTCAGCAGTCCCACTGATAACATTTCAAATCTACATGAGTTTCATCTTTCAAAATTACGCCCTCGTCTTTCAGTAAAGTTCCCTGTTCATGCCAGCCGGGTGCGAGTCTGCCCGCATGATTGACTACTCTGTGACAGGGGTAATTGCCATAGAGATGTGAGATGCGCAACACTTTTCCTACTAAACGGGAATTCTTTTCTCTTCCGATCAGCCGGGCAATCTGCCCGTAGGTGGCAACACGCCCAGCAGGGATTTCCTCCACTACAGAAAGGATTTCATAAATCAAATCTTCAGACAGCACGGTGCTGTTTTCTTTTTGTGTGTACATAGTCTTTTATCCTCTTCACTGATTTTCAATTATAATTTTATCACTAAAAGGAAAGGAAACTAAAGCGTTTTTCGGCAGATGGCAAAAATTCGGTGGCGGCGTCCTAGGTAAGAAAAGAAATTTCCCGTATACTTTTGACTGGGCTTGGGCAAATTACTGACTTGATTGGTCAAATGCGTCCACAAGTGGTGGAACTGGATGTGCCGGAATTGGTTAGAAAAGATATTTTGAAAAGGATGTTTTTGTATTGTATGGAATAAGATGGGGAAGTGATGTTGGAGAAACTGATGAGTAAATTTTTCAAAAAATTAGGTTACTTTTCACACCCACGCCAGCTCTAAGCATAATGCTGAATTTAAAAAATTTGTACATAAGATAGTCAAATATACTATATTTATAGTTGTATAATGCAAGAATAACTGATATAATGCGGTAAATTGCATATATTTTAAGAACGGACAAGTTTTTTCTTTTATACCTAAAAAATCATAATATGCAAAGTTTAGTATTTTATGGCGGGGAAGATATCGTTTGGACAGGGTGGATATCCGTATTCATTGTAACTGACTTTCTTTAAGGAGCTTTCGCTGCGGGGTGTAAGGGCTCGAAGCCCTGGAGAAATAGAAATCATTCAACAGGGAACCATCGGGCACTTTGGAAAAGCCGCAGAACTTCCTGAATTCCCTATATAGTTTGAGGAAAAGGAGCAGAGGGGAATCAGAGGGGATGGAAAAGATTTTCTGAAGGATGAGGGCAGAAAGAAAACCCAGTAAAATCAAAGGGTTTCGGCATTTAACAAATGCTAATAAAAAAATACAAAAGGAGAGAGATTATGAGGTATTTTAAGAAAGGTTTCAAACAATTTATTGCACTATTTACTGTGGCAATGTTGCTTGTTGGCAGTGTCCCCTGTTCTGTGAACGCGCAGGAAGATACACAAAGAGTTTATACTCACGAGGGATATGAGATTATCTATTCAGTATCAAGTAGGTGGAGTGGCAACCAGAATATTAACGTGACGGTTTCTAATACAGGTGAGGAGGATATTTGTGGATGGGCGCTTTCCTTTGTTCCCGGTGGTGAGATTTATAGTATCTGGGATGCCCGGGTTATGACCGGTAAAGAAGAGAAGAATAATACAGAGAACACGGCAGAATACCTTATCAGAAGCGAGAGTTATAATGGCCGTATTCCGGCAGGCGGTTCCATAAGTTTCGGTTATCAGGTGGCGACGGATTCCATGGAGTTTCCAGCGGATATAAAGCTTTGTGCGGAAAAAGTCGTTTTGCCCGAAGCGGCGTATACTGTTTCTTTAAATATTGGCAGTGACTGGCAGACGGGAGTTGTGGGAGAAATTGTACTACAGAATACAGGGGAGACGGAGCTGTATTTCTGGGAGCTTGCGTTTGATACCAATGTCTGTATCAACAGCGTGTGGAACGCAAGGCTGTCAGAAAATTTGACTGAGGGTTATTCCTACATTGTAAAGGCCAGTGATGATACAGCGGTTATCGCACCGGGTGGTGAGTTAAAAATTGGTTTTAATGCGACTAAGAATGCCGATGTACAGACTACGATAGAGAATGTTTCCCTGTTCCACACTTCCATAAACAGCGCTATACCCGATGAAGGAGCGGGGGATAAGGAAGAGAATAAAACGGATGATAATGAAGAGAATGAAACAGATGATGATGATAAAGAAGAGAACGAAACGGATTATTATGAGAAGATAGCAGAAGTGATGCAGAGATATGATGAGTCAACCTACTCTCTGGATACGGACGGAGATGGATTAAGGGATTGTGAAGAAGAAATAATAGGGACGGATTTGAATGTATCGGATACAGATGGAGATTCCCTTTCCGATTATGATGAGGTCTACAAAACTTATACAGATCCGCTTGTGTTTGATTCGGCAGTACCCGGCTGCTCTGACGGAGAAGCTGACAGTGACGGGGACGGTGTTTTGAATATTGTGGAAGTAGAGCTGGGTATCAATCCGCTCTCAGCAGACACGGATGATGATGGAATTTCAGACAGCGATGAGATTAATATCTATGGAACTAATCCTGTCTTAATAGATACAGATGGTGATGGGATTGAAGATAAACATGAGCTGATGCTCGGTTTTGACCCGCTGAAGAAGGATTCTGATGATGATGGCATTGAGGATGGAGAAACTCTGTTTTCACAGGAAACAGAGGCTGTATTTGAGAATAATGCATATATAGGCAAGGTTCATGTAACGGCAGAGGCTACCAACCTGTTTCCGGAGGTGACAACCATCAGGGAAAATACCCGCTGCCTGAATGAGGATTTTGAAGAGGTCGGTGTGTTTGGTACACCGGTGGAGATCAATACCAGATCAGATATAGAGTCGGCACAGATTGAGTTTTATCTGCAAGAGGGGTATAATGTGAATGACTATGTGGTGTTGTGGTTTGATGAAGAAAACAGCAGATTTGTAGAGTGTGATACAGAGTATAATGAAGCTGAGGGAATTGTCAGTGCAAATACCACGCATTTCAGCACTTATTTTCTTGCTTCAACGGGGAAATGGAGCGAAGCATTAAAAAAACTTATAAATCCGATATGTAATTTTGAAACGGTTTTGGTGGTTGACTGCTCTAAAAGTATGGCAGCAAGTGATGCCGTTTATGCAGATTTTTCGTATGGCTACAGTACACACACAAGGCGCAGGGATATCTGTACGGAGTTTTTCCGCAGGGTAGATGATACCAATAAACAAGGGGTTGTTCTTTTCAACGATCATGGTTCTGTAGAGGCAAGGTTAGGTTCTCCAAGCGCGCAGCTCAGCAATACTCTGGCAGATATATGTAATGGATATAATACCAATATCAGCACAGCCCTGGATGTAGCATTGAAAGAAGTGCTGTCTTCCGCCGATAAGAATGCTGCGAAGAGTATTGTACTTATTTCAGATGGTGGAACAGCGTATAGCGGAGATAACCTGTCCTATGACAGGGAAATATTAGAGCGCGCAAAAGCAAATAATGTGCGAATCTATACCGTGGCAGTTGGCAATAATGCAGTGAGGCAAAATCTTGAAGAGATAGCAAATGTTACGGGTGGACTTGCACTTACTTATACTATCAATAATGCGTCCTTTATTGCAGATGAAATTTTTGCCCATCGGGCATATCAAAATTATATCAATGTAACACCTAATGGGCAGATTAAGGAGGAAGAAATTCTGGGGAGTGAGGCTTACTTGAAAAAATTGAGAGAACGTGTGTTTTTGTGCGGCATTAATGGCTATACTATGTTATGTGTAGCGAAAGTTGATCTTATGATGGAGGATTATGATAGCTATTCCGAGCACAGTGATCCTGATGATATTCCGGATGAAATGTGGGATGCTTACTGCACGGAGTTCAATAACGCGATTTGCGGTATTGGTGCAATCACTGAGAAGGATATTCATTACTTTAGGAATAAGCTGAACAGGGCACCGGCTACAAGGGAGGAATTGATAGCTGAGAAAGAGAAATGGGAGCTCTTGAGAATAGAAGATTCGAGATATCATATATATGGAGAAGATGGGGTATTTAATACAAAATTTATTTCCAATGATGGAGAAGGGAAATATGAAGGAGTGTATGATAAAGAGGGTATGCTATTGACAGAAGAAAATGATGCTGATAATATGGGAACCTACAATTATTGTGGCCCTTCAAAAAATTTTTTATTGCATGGAATATTGGATGTTGCAACATATGGGATATGGGGAAATGCGGAGGGGTATCCAGCTAAGGATCCGAGGAGTAAGAAAGATTTTTATGCTAATCAGGAAGCCCAGGATGCATATAACAAAATAAAAGAACAGATGGAAAGTGATTAAAAAAAGTAGATTTCCTGCGGTATTACCATTCATATATCATTCTATTTCACAGTGATTGTAATCGGCAGGTATATTGATGGCTATGACCGGCTTCGACAGATGGTTGATGCCATTTATTCACAAGAGCATAAATAGGCTGATGTGTTATGAATGGGAAGCGCAAGAGAAACTGCATTTACAGCTTTCTCTTG